>DATHXF010000213.1:0-7814 GCA_035459785.1 Rariglobus sp.
TATATCAACCAACCGTTACTGCGTTTTAATTTGGAAAGCGGCAGTTCATTGAAAATTAAGGGATTGCCAATTTTTGGGTGCACTTTTTTGAAAGTGAGCATGGGGAGATCAAAATCGCGGTTTAGGATTTCGATTTGCGATAAGGAGTCTGGTGAGTCGATCAAAGTCGAGCTGATTGATGCTCCAGGTCTTTGGTCCGAGCGCCGGTATAAGATTCGGCTGAATGGCAAAGCAGCGACGCAGCTACCGGAGGGGTCTTTGACCGAGGTTTTTGACCGGTTGCGGCGCTGGATGGTCAAGCGGGCGTGACGGTCGATGAGGGCGTAAGCGGCTTTACCGACTTGGTGACGGGGAAGGACTGGCGGAGGCCGGTGGATCGGGTGGGGATCAAACGAGGCAGGATGCCGCGTCTACTGTGCGGATGAGGGCTCGCCGCACTGCATAGACTGAGACCGTGTGGCGGGCACGGCGGCTGGCCCTCCATTTCGCGTGGACGACACGGTGGCGGCTACTTGGGGATACCGGCTACAGTCGAATCGGGGGCTGTGTTCTCGGCTACCGAGGGGCTGCTCGGCGGGATAATGACAGGGCTTGGTGGATGGCGTCGGCGAGGCCTTGGATGGTGAGGGGTTTGAACAGCAGGTCGGCGAGGCCTTGGGTTCGCACGTAGTCCGGTGTCAGGTTTGCGGAGTAGCCGGTCATGAGGATGATCGGGAGGCCGGGCCGCAGTTGGAGGATACTGCGGGCGAGATCCATGCCGGTCATCTCGGGCATGGTGAGGTCGGTGATCACGAGATCGAACGAGCCGGGGGCCGAGCGGATCCGGTCCAGGGCGTCTTCGGGGCGGGTGCTGGTGACGACGCGGTAGCCGAGTTGTTCAAGGATGTCGCGACCGCATGTGGCAAGGCGCGCTTCGTCGTCCACAAAGAGGATGCATTCGCCGTTGCCGTGTTTGGGTTTTTCCCGGGCCGACGGGCCGGCGGCAGGATCGGTTTGCGGGCGGGCGGGGAAGTAGAGGGTGAACCGCGTGCCGGCGCCGGGCTGGCTTTGAACGCTGACGGCGCCGTCGTGGCTTTGCATGATGCCGTGGACGACGGAGAGGCCGAGTCCGGTGCCTTCGCCGGGGGCCTTGGTGGTGAAGAAGGGTTCGAAGATGCGGTTTACCACGGTGGCGGGCATGCCGCAGCCGGTGTCGGCGACGGTCAGCCTCACGTGGGGGCCGGGGCGGAGCGGGGGCAGGGTGGCGGCGAGCGCTTCGTCCACGCGGCAATCATCGAGGCGGACTTCGAGCCGGCCGGGGCGGTCTTTCATCGCGTGCACGGCGTTGGTGCAGAGGTTGAGGACGATCTGGTGGATTTGCGAAGGGTCGGCCATCACGGGGTCGGCCTTGGTCAGATGGAGATCAAACTCGATGGTGGTGGGAACGGTTGCGCGGAGGAGCTGCATGGATTCCGCCACGAGGTGACGCAGCTGAACGATGGACTTCTGGTGTTCCTGGTGGCGGCTGAAAGCGAGGATCTGACGGACGAGGTCCACGGCGCGGCGTCCGGCTAGGAAGACGGCGTCGAGGTATTCGGTGGTGCGGGGATCGTCCTTGGTGCGCATGCGGGCCAGTTCGGTGTAGCCGATGATGCCGCCGAGGATGTTGTTGAAATCGTGCGCGATGCCGCCCGCGAGGGTGCCGATGGCCTCCATTTTCTGGGCTTGGAAAAACTGGGTCTGCAAACGGCGGTTTTCGGTGATGTCTTCGGCGGTGCCGACCAGGCGGTAGATGTGACCTTGTTCGTCGCGCACGGGGAAGCCGCGGTCGTGCACCCAGCGCAGGGTGCCGTCGGGGCGGACCACGCGGTAGGTTTCATCGTAATCGCCGGTGGTGAGGCTGTCTTTCATCGCGGCGTCCACTCGCGGGCGGTCCTCGGGATGGATGGCGTCGGCCCAGTCGCGAGGGTCGCCGTAGAGTTTTTCGCAGGAACGGCCCCAGATGGTTTCGTAGGCGGGACTGACGTAGAGGATGCGTTGCTGGATTGGGTCGAGCATCCAGAAGACCTCGTTGATGTTTTCGGCGAGCTGGCGGAAGCGTTCCTCGCTCTCGCGCAGGGCGCGTTCGGATTCACGGCGCGCGGTGATGTCCTGGGAGGAGACGACGATACCCACGACATTTCCCTCGGCGTCGAAGTAGGGGACCTTGTCGGTCTGGACCCATTGTTCGCGGCCGGCGGCGTCGTGGATGCACTCGATGATGCCGAGCTTGGGCTGGCGGGCGCGGATGACCTTCAGGTCGTCGGCATAGAAGCGGTCCGCTTCCTCCGGGTAAACGTGGGCGGCGGGATGTCCTTCGATTTCGGATACGGGCAGGCCGATGGCGTCGGCGGCGCGTTTGTTGACGCGGAGGTGGTTGTTGTGGGTGTCCTTGAACCAGATCATCGCGGGGTTGAGGTCGAAGAGGACTTGGAGTTCCTCCTGCTGGCGGCGGAGGATGACCTCGGCTTTGCGCCGTTCGGTGATGTCCACGGAAAGCATGAAGATGCCTTCGGGCACGGGTTGGATGATGAGGTGAAACCAGGCCTTGGAGCCGTCGGGATAGGTGAACTCGTTGTCCATCTCGCGGGCGGCACCGCCGGCCATGCAGGACTGCATCGTGGCGAAGACCTCGGTGGTTTCGATGCCCGGGAAGCACTCGGTGATGCGGTGGCCGATCATGGACCGGGCGAGGCGGCGGTTGTGGGCTTCGGCGGCGATGTTGATATAAAGATAGCACCAGTCGCGGCCGATGATCTGGCAGCCCTCCATGAGGTTATCGAGAGTGGTGCGGAAGCGGGTCTCGCTCGCGCGCAAGGCGAGTTCGCCGAGTTTTTTCTCCGTGATGTCGGCGCGGATGGCGATGTATTGGCGGGGATTTCCGGCGGGGTCCAGGAAGGGGACGAGGGTGGTGTCGACCCAGTAGTGCGAGCCGTTTTTGGCCCGGTTTTGGATTTCACCGTGCCAGACTTTTCCGCTGCGGATGGTGGTCCACAGCGAGTGGAAAAATTCTTTCGGATGGAATCCGGAATTGATGATGCGGTGGTCGTGGCCGATGAGTTCGGCGCGGCTGTAGCCGGAGATGGCGCAGAACTTGTCGTTCACGTAGGTGATTTTTCCGTGCGCATCGGTGATAGCCACGATGGCGTGTTCGTCGAGGGCGGCGCGAAGTTCACGGGCTTCCTCGGTGGAGTCCAAGAGGCGTTTTTCGGCGTCACGGAGCTGCTCGATGGTCCGGCGATCTCGATCACGGGCACGGCGCAGCGCCTCGGTCATCAGGCTTACGAAGATTCCGGTGGAGATGAGGACGATCCATTGGACGATATCGACCGTGCGGGCGATCCACAGCGTCTTCAGGGGCGGAATCAAAAAGTAGTTTGCCGCGATCGCGGCAAAAAACGTCGCCACAAGCCCGGGGTAGAGACCTCCCACATAGGCCGACAGGATGATCGGCATCAGAAAGAGGATGAGCAACGGACGGCTGTCGATGGAGGTGGAAAACTCCAAGCGTATCGTCATGGCGAGGGTGATCGACCCGATCGCGATGACGTAGTGCAGATACGGAAAAGACCTCCACGAACCGGTGCGGACGGGACTGGGAATCGCTTCCCCGGGGGTAATTGGGAGCACGCCCCGAGCTTACTGCCGAGCGAGGAGAAGGCACGTTAAATTAGGATCTCTTTTCAGTGAACGGGACTGGATGCAGTAGAGCGTGGTTGGATTTTTTCAGCGATTTGGCCGCGACGGTTGACAAGGGGAAGATCAGGTGGCCGTTCTGTGGAGAGTGAGAGCCTGGTTTTCCATTTTCACGCGTCCGCTGGCCGCAATCCTTGTCATCGTGCTGTTGGGCATGATGGCGGGGCAGGGGCATGCGCTGACAGAGGAAGGCGGCGGCACTGTAGTTTTGAGAAAGCCTTCCGCGAAGATTCAGGCTTTGGCGGTTATCCATGAGGCCGCAGGCCTCAAGGTCGCGCCGCTGGCCAAAACGCAGAAGGCGGTTTGGTATGAATTTCGTTCGGGGCAGCCTGTGCCGGCCGCGCCGCAATTGTATGTCTGTGTGCCGCAGGTCGTCCTGCACGCGCCGGAATTGCCGTCGTGTCCGTGGGTCGGAGTGATCGTGTTGCGGGTTTGACCGGCGCACGGACTGATCGCAGTCGAAAAATAACAACTCCATCTCTCCGGGTTCTGGTGATCACGGAGAGATGTTTGCCGGGCGCCGCGTGCGGCTCCGCCCGTTTTTTCCAGTCTCAGACAACCGTTCACGGCCACCGCGCCTCGGGTGTGTTTACGAAATACCTCAGGCCGCCGAACTCTGCGAGTGAGAAGGAAAGCAGGCTGGGCCGGCGTTGCCCTCGGTGGCACGGGCCGCTGGCCCGCCTCCATCTCGGTCGCCTTGGCCGAGCCCGCTTTCCCTCCCACGCCGACCTGATTTATTTCATAAAAACACCCTAAGGGACTATTCACATGCACGACATCTCTTTAATCACCACCATCGCTTTCGGACTCACCGCCGCCCTGATTCTGGGGTTGGTCGCCAAACGTTTCGGACTATCGCCGATTGTCGGATATCTGCTGGCCGGCCTTGTGGTCGGTCCGCACACGCCCGGCTTCGTCGGCGATGCCGGTCTGGCCAAGCAGCTCGCCGAGATCGGCGTGATCCTGCTCATGTTTGGCGTAGGCCTGCATTTTCATATCGGCGATCTCATGGCGGTGCGCTCGATCGCGGTGCCGGGCGCTATCGGCCAGAGTCTGGTAGCCACGGCGTTCGGTCTGCTCGTCGCGCTTGCGGTGGGCTGGGAGTGGAACACGGGCATTGTGCTGGGCATCGCCGTCTCGGTGGCAAGCACGGTGGTGCTGCTGCGGGCGTTGATGGATCATGACCAGGTGGAAACGGCGGAGGGCCGCGTGGCGGTCGGCTGGCTGGTGGTCGAGGACATCATCACGGTGCTGGTGCTCGTGATCCTGCCGGCGCTGGCGGTCAACACGGCCGTGGACGGCGCGCCGGCCGGCGAAGGCTCGGGCTCCTTGCTGTGGTCCGCCGGAGTGGCGGTGCTCAAGCTGGTGGGTTTCGCGGCGTTCATGGCGATCGTAGGCGCGAAGTTTGTCCCGTGGCTGCTGCTGAGGGTGGCGGTGCTGCGTTCGCGCGAGTTGTTCACGCTCACCGTGCTGGTGACGGCGATGGCCATCGCCACGCTGGGCTACGTCGTGTTCGGCGCCTCGATGGCGCTGGGCGCGTTCATGGCGGGCATGGTTGTGGGTCACTCGAAGCTCAGTCATCAGGCGGCGGCCGACGCGCTGCCGATGCGCGATGCGTTCGCGGTGCTCTTTTTCGTGGCGGTCGGCATGCTCTTCGACTGGCGCCTCATCCTGGAGGAACCGTGGCTGATCGCCGGGCTCGTGGCGGTGACCATGATTGTGAAGCCGGCGATCGCATTGATCATCGTCATCGCGGGTAAACGCTCGCTTAAGACGGGCATCGTGGTGGCGGCGGGGCTCGGGCAGATTGGCGAGTTTTCGTTCATCGTGGCCGAGACGGCCAAGCCGCTGGGTATCATGCCGGAGTCGGGCTACGGCGCGCTGGTGGCGTGCGCGATCATCTCGATCAGCCTGAATCCATTGCTGTTCCGCGTGCTGATGCGGCTGGAACCCTGGGTGCGTGGCAAGCCGGCGCTGGCGGCGTGGCTAGACCGGCGCACCGGCGCGCGAGGAGAGATTGCCAACCAAAAGGAAGTGGCGCGGTCGGCGCATGACGGAAAGACCATCGAGGCGATTGTGGTCGGTTACGGTCCGGTCGGCCGCGAAGTGTTGCGGCGTGTGGAGGAATACCAGCTGACCGCGCTGGTGATCGACATGAACGCGGAGACCGTGCTGACGCTGCAGGCGGAGCATAAGCACGCATTGTTTGGCGACGCCTCGCGCGGCGAACTGCTGCTGCAGGCTGGCATCAAGAAAGCGTCCTATCTCATCGTGACGACGCCCGACCCGGTGTCGGGGCAGATGATCGTGAGCGCGGCGCGCCAGCTCAACCCGACGCTCCAGATTTTGATCCGTTCACGCTATCTCTCGCAGAGCACGCTGCTGCAGGAGTCGGGCGCGGACGCGGTCTGCTGCGACGAGGCGGAGATCTCGACGGCGCTGGCCGTGCTGGTGCGCGCGCATGTGAAGGCCGACGGGTTTAAGCGGGTGGGGTGACGGCGGGTGGCGCAGGGGCGTGGCCGAGCCACGCCCCTACAGCTTACGAAACGTGCACGTCTGCGGAGAAGCGGCCGGTGGCGGAGGCGTCGAGGGCGAAGCGGGTGCGGGTCAGCGTGAGATTGGCGACGTTGTGCGACCAGAGCGGGGCGTTGCCACCGGCGTGGATGGCGAGCGCGCGGGCGGAGGCGGGGCGGAGGTCGAAGTTGCCTCCCCAGATTTCGTGAAGCGGACCGGCGCGCACGGTGAGCGTGACGTCGGTCAGGCTGATGCCGTCGATGGCGCCGGGATCCTCGGCGAAGAGGTGGATGCCGTTTTCGGAGTCGGCCTCGATGTTTTCGACGCGGACGTTTTTCACGGTGTGCAGCGTGGCGTCGCCCCAGAAGCGGAGTGCGGTGATGTGGAGCGGTTCGCCGCGTCCCCACCAGTTGCCGTGGAAAAGTCGCGTCTGGATTTTCACGCGGCGGATGGTGATGTCCTCGACCGGACTCTGGCGTGCGCAGATGCAGATGCCGCGGTTGGAGTCATGAATGACGACATCTTCAATGAGGACACCGAGCACCGGGTTGTGTCCGTAGCCGATGCGGATGCCGCTGGAGCGGCTGGAGAGATCGCAGCGGCGGATGGTGATGTCGCCGCACACGCCGGCGATGCCGCGCAGGCCGAGGGAGATTTCTTTTTCGCCGCCGTGGTTTTTGAAGCCGGTGAGGGCGATGGCGTCGTCGCCGGAGTGGATGACGCAGTCCTCAATGAGCGCGCGGCGGCAGGTGGTGAGGTGGATGCCGTCGTTATTGGGATGGCGCGGATCGTTTTCGATGCGAAGAGCGCGGATGATGACGTCTTCGCAGTCGGCGAGGTGGAGCGTCCAGTAGGATGCGCCGGTGATGTGGAAACCCTCGAGGCGGACATTGCGGCAGCCGGCGAAGACGATGAGATTGCCGGGACGCGCCTTCGGTTTGAGCGGACCGTGAACGGGATCGGTGGTGCCGAAAGCGGCACCTTGGCGAGTGACGGCGGTGTCGTAGTCGGCCGAGGGCAGGTGGATTTCGTTCTCGTTGAAAAACACAGCGCCGTTGCCGTCGATGATGCCCTCGCCCCGCACGGTGATGTCATGGGCATCGCGGGCGAAGAGCATGCCGCCGATGGCGTCACCGTGGCGATGGGCATCGAGCAGCGGACTGCCGAGGAGACGGGCGCCTTTATCCAGGAGCAGCGTAGTGTTGCTGAAGATCTCGAAGATTCCCGTGAGGTAATCGCCGGGCGGGACATGGAGGATGCCGCCGCCGGCATCGCGGCAGCCGCAGGCGGCGGCGGAAAGCGCGGCGGTGTCGTCGGTGACGCCGTCACCGCGGGCGCCGTGGTTGCGAACGGAGAACGTGGGCATGGAAATCAGGGAGCGGGGGCGGGCGGAAACGGTTTGTTAAGTTGGATGGCGGTTTTCCACTGGATCATGCGCTTGAAGTAGGCGGCTTGCGCGCCGCCGGAACCGTGGTGGTCGGAGAGCGGGAGAATGAGGGCTTCCTTCGGGCCTTGGAGTGCGTTGATCGCGGCGGCGACGCCGGTGGGGCGCGAGGTGGTGTCGTTGAGACCGTAGGCGACGAGCG
>DATHXF010000214.1:0-2879 GCA_035459785.1 Rariglobus sp.
CTGGATCAGGTGCCGGAGGCGGGGGCGCTGGTGACGATCGGTTTTCCGAAGTTGGGCGGCGGGCTCGGAGGGTATGCGCGCTACATCGCGATTTGTCCGTCCGACTGGCCGCATGGCGTGAAGATCGGCGAGGTGCCCGACGCGCCTCTGCCGAAAAGCGACAAGCCGCTGCATTGGGATCCGGTTGCCGGCATGCGCGTGCGGTAAGATCGACAAGCGAATGGGGGGAGGCGGCCGAGTATGGTTGTGTTTTGGGCGAACCGACAACCGTATCGACTTCCCATGAAATCAAAATGGTGGGCCGTAATTCTGGTAGTCGGGTTTGGTTACGTGGCCGCCCCTTATGTTGCCGGCTCGCTAAAGGTCGGCGAACGTCGCGGGCCCATAATCTACCCGCGACAATTTCACGCCGCGCTCTACATCACCGGATGTGAAGAGTTTCACGGCTATAAACCCATGGATCGGCCGGGGACGCTCTTTTACCGCCGGGCGTATTTCTACGGACTTGCCGAGCGTCCGCAGCCCAGAGAGAAACGATTACAGCAGCTCGAAAAGATAAGAAACAGCCGTCTGCCTGTTGATTTTTTGAATCACCTCATAGAAATCGAAGCCCGAATCGCCGAAGAGGAAAGAGCTGGATCTTAACCCGCCGAGTTTCGCCCGCCGGATACGATTGAGGACGCGTATCGTTGTATTTTAGGAACCCATTAACCATGAAACCATCTCGCTGGTGTGATTTTGACCGCTTGGAGTCGGTGGTCGTCGGCCAGTTCAGGGAAGAGGCGGGTGACGTGCACGGCGTGTCGCATTGGCGGCGGGTTGAGCAGCATGGGCTGTGGATGGCCAGTCGTATGGACGTCGATGTTTTGGTGGTCCGGCTCTTCGCGTGGTTTCACGATTCCAAGCGAGAGAACGACTACACCGATCCCGATCACGGAAAGCGCGGGGCGGAGTTCGCGCGTTCTCTGCGCGGTCAGCTCTTCGACTTGGAGGACTCTGCGATGGAGAAGCTGGTCTATGCCTGCACGTGGCACACGGACCGGGATTTCACCGACGACCTGACTATCGGCACGTGTTGGGATGCGGATCGTTTGGACTTGGGTCGCGTGGGCGTGATCGCGTCTCCCGAGTTCATGAACACGCCCTTCGGTCGCGAAGTTGCGAAAGCTGGCAGTTTTGCGCTCTTCGATTTCTCCTCTGAAAGATGAAATTCATCGCCATCGCATGCGCTGTATCCCTCGCGATTATCATGGGAGAGGATGTTGAGGCCAAGGAGGTGACGATTGTCCCGCAGTGGACGGTCAAGGTGGTGGATCAGTCAGGGGCACCCGTCACCGGGCTCGCGGTGGCGCAAAACTGGAATTTTTTTGGTCTGTGGCCCAAGCGCGGCGGGAATGATTCGCGCAAGACCGATGCCCATGGGCTCGTGGTTTTCCCCGAGCAATCGTTTTCGGTATCAGGGGGCGCCTATCTTGCGGGGCGCGGCATGTCGGCGTTGAACGTGCACGCCTCCTTTGGTCCCACCGGCACCGTGGGGATTTCTCCCGCGGGCTATAAACAGGTGTCGGCCTACTCCTCCACCGACGGAAAAGTTTACGATCGACCCGGCGCGACCATTTTAAAGGACAAGCACGGTTTTACTACGAAGTTGAGGGTGCTGCCGCTGGATGTCTTCGATCTCATTGATAATCGGGATTGGGCGGCGGTGAAACGCATGCTCGCGACCGATGTTTCCATCGCGACGGCGCGTGATCGCGGCGAAACGACGCCGTTGATCTATCTTTCGGCGTCCAAGTCTTCCGATCAAAAAACCGAGCTCATCACGCTCATGCTTGCGGCCGGCGCGGACATCAATGCCCGCTCCGGAGATGGCACGACAGCGCTGCATAACGCGGCCGAGCACTGCGACGTGCCCGCCATGGAACTCCTCCTATCGAAGGGGGCCGATCCCAAGCTGAAACTGCACGACTCCGTCTATTACGCCACGAACGGATTCACTCCGCTGCATTTTGTCATCGAGGCTTCGGGCGCACAAAAAACCGCCGGGATCAAATGCCTGCTGTCAAAGGGGGCGGACATCAACGCCAAGGACTCAAAGGGCGCGACGCCGCTGCATTTGGCGGCTTTGTGGGGTGGCCCTGAAATCGTCACGGCGTTGCTGGCTCTGGGCGCCGATCCCCAAGCGAAAGACCTCCGGGGCCAGACTCCGCTGGCGAGCATCAAGTCGTTGGAAGGCACTCCGTCTGTTCAGAAAATCCGCAAGCTGCTGGGCGCTGCGGAGGCACAAAAAGCGGATGCTCCGCGCCCGTCGGTTCCGTAGCCATAAGCTCCTTTACCCGCCCGGCGTCCACACCCCCGGCACGAGGACGCTCACCGGTTCTGCCAGCAGGCCGAGTCGATGGGCGCGCAGCAACCCGTCCAGGCATCGCATCGCCTCGGCTCCCACTCGGGTGAAATCCGCCCGCACTCCCATGCCTGCGTCGGCGGGCCGCAGCATCAGGCGGCCATGGGGCAGGGTGGGCGGCACCCATTGACCGGCATTAAGGAAGTCCGTCAGCAGCACGTCCGGTTTTGCCCGCGATATCCATTGCTCGAAGCGGGCCTGCTCTGCGCCGGTCGGACGATTCGTGTTCACGATATACAGCAACGACGATTGTCCTCCGTATTCGCCGAACGCCGCCGCGTAGCGCCGGTCGGTGCGCTCGTGGATGCTCGTGTCGAGCGCCAGTCCCACGCGAGAAAATCCCGCCGCCCGCAGACTGGCCAGCGCCAGCTTCGCGTCATGGTAGTAGTCGCGCGCCACGCGGGTGAGGCCCGTGTTCACCAGAGAGCTGCCCATCAGCACGGTCGCAAATTTCGCCCACTCCAATTCATAGCGC
>DATHXF010000215.1:0-11987 GCA_035459785.1 Rariglobus sp.
TATGTCGTCATGAAAGTCATCATGATCGGCCTGGGCCTCGGCGCGTTCGCCCTCGGACTCACGCACCTCTGGACACCGTTGCGGCTCCTGGCCGCGGGTGAACGCACCGTGGCGGAAGCCGTGAGCGTCACCAAAATCAAACCCGGCGTGCCCGACGTCATCCTGACCGACGACGTGCAGATTCAGGCCGGCCTGGAACCCCGCGACCGCAGCTACGTGTTTTGGAATGAATTCAAATTCCGCACCACCGACGGACGGATCGTGGATGTCCGAGCCACCGTCGGCAGTCAGGTGCAGCCGCTCTACCCGCTCGTCAACGCCGACGGATTGCCCACGACCGATGTGATTTATTACGACCCGGCCAAGCCGCAGATCGTGGTGTTTCCGTTGATCATCAGCACGTGGTTCGCGGCGGGATCATTGATGGTCGGCGGACTGGCCGCCATGGTGATCGGCGCCGTGCTGCTCTACTGGGCGAAGAAGCCGATCGAGCTGCCTCACGTGGCGTAACGGTTTCACGGGAACGCGGCTTGAGGTTTTGGCGGCCGAGTCTTCTGTGCTCGGCCTGCCAACCCCATGAGCATGTTCTTCAAAGAAGCCCGCCTGACACTCGGCCTCGCGCTGCCGATCGTCGTCGGCCAGGTGAGCCAGATGCTCATGGGCGTGACCGACAGCATCATGATCGGCCGGGTCGGCGCGGTGCCGCTCGCGGCGTCGGCCTTCGCAAGCGGCATATTCTCGGTTTTTTTTGTGGTCGGCATCGGCCTGCTGCTGCCGGTCGCCGTCTTCGTGTCGCGCGAACACGGCGCGGGCGACGATCGCGCGGGTGCCAGCTGGCTCCAGCACGGCGTGGCGCTCGCGATCGTTGGCAGCGTGGTCGAGATGCTCGTGATGCTCGGGCTCGCCGGCGCGTTTCATCGCATGGGCCAGCCGCCCGAGGTGCTGGCCGAGATCGGGCCGTTCTACACGCTCATCACGGTGTCGTTGCTGCCGGTGTTGCTGTTCCAGGTGTTCCGTCAATTCGCCGAGGCGCTGGGGCGTCCGTGGGTTCCGATGATCATCATGCTCGCAGCCGTGGCGCTCAACGTCGGGCTCAACTGGATCTTGATCTACGGCAACCTCGGCGCGCCGGCGCTAGGGCTGGCCGGCGCGGGCTGGGCGACGCTCATCTCGCGCATCACGGCACTGGTCGTGATCGTCGTTTGGCTGCGCCAGGCGAAGTCGTTTCGTAGCGTAATGCCGGATACGTGGATCTCGGGACTGCGGTTGGCGCGTGTCCGTGAAATGCTCCGCATCGGCGTGCCGGCCGCCGTGATGCTCTTCTTTGAGGTGGGCGCCTTCATGATGGCGGCCGTGATGATGGGCTGGCTGGGGGCGACGGCGCTGGCCGCGCACCAGATCGCGCTGAGTTGCGCCGGTTTCATGTTCATGTTTCCGCTCGGGCTTTCGATGGCGGTGGGCATGCGCGTCGGCAAGGCGGTGGGCGAAGGCCGCACGGAACTGCTGCGGCCCATCGCGGGCGGCGCGCTGGCGATCTCGTGCGTGATCATGAGCGTGTCGGCGGTGGGTTTCGCGCTGGGCGGCGAGTCGCTGGCACGCGGTTTTGTGAACGACGCCGAGGTGGTGGCGCTGGCTGCGCGACTTCTGGTGGTGGCGGCGATTTTCCAGCTGTTTGATGGAGCGCAGGTGATCGGCTCGGGAGCGTTACGCGGATTGTCGGATGTGCGCGTGCCGGCGGTGATCACCTTCATCGCGTATTGGCTGCTGGCGATCCCGACCGGCTATGGTTTGGGCCTGCACACGAGCTTGGGAGCCGTCGGCATCTGGACCGGCCTGGCCGCCGGCCTCGCCGTCGCCGCCCTGCTTCTTGGCCTACGTTTCCGCCTACTCACCAAATAAATGCGATCAAAATGTAACCTATTAGGTTACACTTTGGTCCGGGCAAATTTGTCACTTATTAAGTGACAAATCGGGTTTAGGCGGCAGGAGACGGGCGGGAATGTGCAGAACCGCCCCCGGTCACTCCAGCAGTGCGGCGCAGCCTCGGAGGCCGCCCACGCCGACCATGATGAGCACCCAGACCAGCGCCGTCGGGAACGACTCGCTCTTTTCTCCGGAAGGGGCCCCCGAGGGCTTGAACAGCGGCAGCCGGCTGCGCACGCGCAACCATACGCTGCCGGCATCTCGGCCCAGACGACGCTGCGTGCGTCGGTAGAACTGCGACAACGCGGGTGCGTCGCAGATCGAAGGCATCTTTTCCAATTGCCGGCGCAGATCCACCTTCGCGGCATAGAACGCGTCGGCCTTGGCCTCGGGCTCGGCGTTTTGCACGTTCACGAGACATTGGGTGAACGTCGTAAGCGCGTGATCGTAGTCGGAAAACCGGGAGCGATTAATGCGGTCACTCGTCGCCATCGACGCGGCCGTTTCACCGCCGACCGCCTGCTCGAAGGAGAGCCATACGAGCAACGAGTCGTGCGTGTGGTCGGGCGGACGGCGCAGCGCAACGTCGAGGGCTTCGCGCGCCTCGGCGATTTTTTTTCGGCTGTAGAGGGCCTGGATGTGATTGAGCCGCATCCACGGCGGCGCCTTGGGGCGTTCGCGCCAGTCGCGCATCCAGCGCACCACCGTGCGGAAACGTCCGCTGGTGTTGAAGGCATAGCCGACCTGTCCCCACGTTTCGTCGTGCGAGCGCAGATCGCGGCGACGCAGCCGGCAGAAGATACGCAGGGCAATGATGCGGCGCGAATCGCCCAGCCATTCGATGATGGAGAAATCGACCTGGCGGCGATGCTCCGGCGTGGGGCGCAGCCGGCGCAGGGACCAGAGCGTGAACCAGAGGGATTTTTTGCGGCGGGCGCGCATCCACTGGCGGCCGAGCTCGGGCAACGTGGCCGGATCACCGAGCAACGGAGCGAAGGCGTTTTCAACCTGACGATCCCAGCCGGCGTCGAAGACAAGGTTCACCGTGTCGGTGAACGCACCGGCGCCCAGGCCGGACAAACGGCCGAGTGTGCTCAGCGTGTCCTGCGCGGCGGCCGGATCTTTGCACGCGATGTGACGGGTAACCTGCGCGCGCAGACTGTCGGCGGCCGAAAAGTGGGTCTCGATGTGACGCAAGGTCTGCTTCGCATCATCGAATTCACTGGCGTCGAGTTGCAGGCGCAGGAGTTCGAACGCGCCGAATTCGTAGGTGGGATCGGCCGCGATGGAACGCGCGAGGGATTCCCTGGCCTCCTTTTTGCGGCCGTCCTGTTTGTGAACGGTCGCGATGTAGCCGTGCGGGAGCGCGGCGCCGGGGGCGAGCCAGGCCCAGCGGGTGGCGGCGGTTTTGACGCTCTCGAATTTGTTGTCCTCCCAATACCAGCGGGTGAGCAGGCTCCAGCCCCAGAGGTAATCGGGATGCGCAGCAGTGACGGCGGCCATGCGTTCGATGGCCTGCGCAAGACGTCCGCGGTGATATTCGATCCACGCGGCACGGCCTTGGAGCGACATAGGGATCGTGTCGCCAAACACGGCGGGGCGGCAGACGGCGAGGGCTTCGTCGTAGCGCTTTTTGTAGGCGAGCAGTTCGGCGCGAAGGTCGTAGGTGTCGGCGTTGCGCGGATCGAGCGCGGCGGCGTGATCCAGCGCGCCGAGGTTGGGTTCGGGGTCGTGGTCGTTGAAGCGCATGCGCACAAGGCGCATCCAGGACTCGGCTTCTCCGGAGCGGGTCTGCGTGAGTGTCTCGGCAAGGCGCATGCCGCGCGCGCGGTCGCCGGTTTCGCGGCCCCAGTCGTCGAGACGGTTCCACGCCCAGTCGTAGTCGGGAGAGAGTGCCAGGGCCTTTTCCATGGCGGCGAAAGCCGCGGCGGATTCGCGCTGGCGCCACAGGACGTCGGCCAGCCAACCGTGGTTGTAGGCGTCCACGGGATCGAGGGTCACGGCGCGACGGAGCACTTGCGCGGCGAGATCGAGGCGCAGGGTGCGTTCGTGGATTTTCGAAAGGTGGCGGCTGGCGATGCTCCAGCCGGGACTGAGTTCGAGGACTTTTTCGTAGGCGGTGATCGCGGCGGCGTTGTCGCCGAGCTGCGCGTGCACGCCGGCGAGGTCGAGCCACACGCGCGGTGTGAGCGGGAAACGTGTCGCGGCGTCGGAGGCGCGGGCGAGGGCCTCGGGCAGACGCTCCTGGTCGACGAGGTGATTGACCAACACGGACCACGACGACCACACGTCGGGGCGCGCTGTCCAGAGCGCGTGGAGCGCGGCGTGAAGTTCGTCGGGCGAAAAAATCGCGCGTGCGGTGGTGCGAAACTGGAGGCAGGCGTTGTCGAGCGAGATCTGGCGCAGGAGTTCATCCTTGAGGAAGGTCATCGCCTCGTGACGCGAGGCGAAATCGGGACAGGCGCTCACGAGATCGCCAAAGAGCCAGTCGGCGTCGATCGAGAGACGGATGCCGGCGCGGTAGCCTTCGCGCGCCTCCGGCAGACGTCCGAGCGCCTTCAGCATGTCCGCGCGGATGCCGTGCGACGCCGACGCATAGGGAGCGATGCGCAGCGCCTCTTCGGCGCAAGCGAGGGCTTCGTCGGCGCGGAGGAGGCGTTGCAGCACGAGGGCTTTTTCGCGAAGGGCCCAGGCATTGGTAGGATCCAATGCGAGCAGCGTCTCGATGGCCGCCAGCGTGAGTTCGGCGGATTCGCCGCGCAGCCACTGGATCTGCGTCTGGCGCAACGAAAGCAAATGGGGTTGCTGGCCGCAGGCTTCTTCGAGGTGGCGCAGAACGGCGGGCCGGCCTTCGACGATGGAGAGCAGACGGGCGACCGAACTGTGCGCGTGGCTGTCGCACGGATTGAGCGCAAGAATCTCGCGCCAGTGGCCGAGCGCGACGGCATGGTCGCCCTGGTAGTTGGCAATGGCCGCGGCGGTGCGCCGCCAGGCGACAGGCGAAACGCGGGAGGAGGCCATCTCCATCAACTCGGCCGCGCGGGCGTAGTGCGCATAGCGGCCGTGCGCGTCGGCGGCGAAGAGCAACAGGTCGCCGTCGTCGGGCCGGCGGGCGAGCGCGGCGTCGAGCGTCTCGAACGCCTCGGGTGCGCGGTTGAGCGCCTCAAGGCTCTCGAAGAGCGTGCGCGCGGGCTGGCTGGAGCGCTCGCCCCATTGGTCGAAGCGGCGGCGGAGAAGCCCGAGGCTGTCGTCGGTCTCGCACAGATGGCGGCTTGCCTGAAAATACGAGGTCCAGTGGTGCTCGGCCTTGTCGGCGGCGCAGGCGGCGAGACGGTGGAGCAGCGCGCCGTCGGCGTGGCGACCGGTGTCCTGGAGCAGTCCGGCGAGCGTGCCGAGGGTGCGGGCGTCGTTGGACTGGCGGCGGAGCGCGTGGCGGAGAAGCTTGAAGGCCTGCAGATGCTGGCGGGCGTCGCGGGAGAGCTCTTCGGCCTCCTGGCGCAGGAACACGACGGGCGCGGAGGCGCGTCCGCCGAACTTGCGGAGCAGCGCGCGGTGCTCCGCCGTGTGGCCCAGCTGGCCGAGCAACTGCAATTCGTCGAGCTGGAGGTTGACGTCAGTCGCGAAGCGTTCGCGCAGAACGCGCAGCGGCGGGAGCGCCTGCGCGTAGTTGCCGTCATAATACGCGAGTTCGAAGCGCGCCTTCAGCGTGAGCAGATGGTCGGGGCCGCCGGCCTCGAGGGCGGCGAGCGCCGCGGCGGCGGTGGCGCGATCGTGGCGCGAGAGGGCGAGCTGCAGCGCGTGCAGGCGGCCGTGGCGCTCCTCGTCGGGCAGGTCGATGCCGTCGAGAAGCGCGGCCTTGTCTCGCGGAATCATGATGAACCCACGCGGGCCGTTGGAAACATGGCTCTCGAAAAGCGCATCGGCCTGCCACTCGCCGTAGGAGCGCTGATAGGGGTCGCGGATGAGCAGCGTGCCGAGACGCGAGTCGTAGCCGATGACTGCCTGCATGTGTCCGCTGCGAATGCCCACGGTCACGAGCGCGAAGGGACAGCCGCGATCAATGAGCGCACGGGCGGAATCCCAAGTGACGCGAAACTCGCGCACGAGCCAGCCGTGGTCCTCGGCCCACGCGCGTTCGAGGTGGGCGGGCGTGCCGTCGTAGCAGATTTCCCGGGCGAGTTGCAGGTGGTCGATGGGTTGTCCCCAGAAGCGGCCGAGCGCGGCCATGGTGGCGGGCGCGCACGTCATGTGGTGCTGGCGCACGAAGCCGACCGGGAGTTGCACGCGACGCGCGCCGGTGTCCGGTTCGGACGAAAGTTTTTTGACGATGGTTTCGTAGTAGCCCGGGCCGGCCTGGCGCGCACAGTCCAGCGCACCGGCGATGTCGCCCAGCCGGTAAATCGCATCGCAACGACGGGCGGCGCTCCAACGCAACTGCGCGGGGGTTGCCATGGGTTGCCACTCGCGGAGACGGTCAAGCGCGGCGGGGATCTCGGAGTGGCGCGCCTGTTCTTCGAGGGCCAGCACATAGGTCTGCACCAGGTAGGCGGACTGCAGATGGCCTTGCGCCTCCTCGAGCAAAGCAAGGGCTTCGTCGTCGCGACCGAGCAGCTGCAAAAGGTGGACCTGCGCTTGGATGGCCGGACGATACCAGGGACGCAGGCGGGTGGCCTCGCGGGCGGCTGCGAGGCTTTCATCGTAGCGGTCCTGCGCGAGCAGGAGTCCGCTTTTTTCGGTCCACAGCCACGCGTGGCGGGGAAAGGCCTGCTCCGCACGGGCGACGCAGGCCTCGGCGGCATCAAAGTCGCGGAAGCTGCCGAGCAAGCGGGCTTGCTGCAGCCACAAGTCCGCCTGCGCCTCGGTCGCCGGCGCACCGTCCCAGGCCGCAGTGCGCGCACGCATCAGGCGCAATGCCTCGAATGCACCGTGCTTCGATTGCAACGAGAGGATGTAGTAATAAAACGCGTTGTCGTCGTGCGGAGACTGGCGGTGTGCGCGGAGGTGCATCCGGTTGCTCAGCGCGACGTCGCCCCAGTTGTTGGCGAAACGTCCGCCAAGGATCAGCGCGGGCGTGGAGGTCCACTGCGCGAGCGGCGCAAAGGCCTGGACGGCGCGCCAGGCGTCAAGATAACGGCCGGCATCGTAGAGCGCTTGGAGCGTGGCGAGCCCGGCGGCATCAGGTTGCGGGAGAACCGTCGGGGCATCCTCGATTAACATGCGCGGGCGAGCCAAACGATTCGCAAGCAAAGTTCAAAAGCGAAGTGTGGGTGAACGAAAGATTGTCACTCAACGGATTCCGAGAGCCGGGCGCGGACTTCGGCTAGGGTGAGGCCGGTGATCTGGAGAACTTTTTGGCGGGATTTGTCGCCTTGCGCCACGGTCACGGCGCGGCGCGGGAGGCCGAGGGTGTCGGCGAGGAATTCGCAGAGTTCGTCGTTGGCGCGGCCTTCGAGCGCGGGGGCGTGGACGCGGACTTTCAACGCGTCGCCGAGCCAGCCGGCGACCGCGTTGCGCGGGGCGTTGGGGATGGCCTTGATCGCGAGTTTGCAGGACGCCGACGACATGGCGCGGTGGTTTTAAGCCAAGGCCTCGGCGAGCGCGGCGATGATTTCATCGGCGGGTTCGCAGCCGATGGAGAGGCGCAGCAAATCGGTGTGGATGCCCGACGCAGCGAGTTCGGCGCGTCCGCGCTCGCTGGTGACGAGGTCGTAGTGCGCGAGGTAGATGAACGGGCAGATCAACGTCGTCTTCATGCCGAAGCTCGGGCCCTTGGCCAGGCGCAGGCGGTCGTAGAACGCGGCCAGCGGCATATCTAGGACGAACGACACCATGCTGCCGAGCGTGTCGGGCGAACGGGCGATCTTCAGGTAGTTTTCGCGCGAGGCGGGATGGTGCGACCAGTAGAGTTCTTTCACGCGCGGGTGGGTGCGGAGGAACTCGATCACGGCGGGCGCGGTGCGGTTGATCTGTGCCATCACGGCGGTGGTGTCGCCGATCTGCGCGGCGAGGCGGGCGATGTCGCGCGAATAAACCGGCTCCAATGCATGCGGCAGGCGGGCGCGGAGTTCGGCGGCGTGGGGGCTTTGCGGGTTCACCACGACGGCGCCGAGGATCACGTCGCCTTCGCTGGCGGTGTATTTGGTGAGCGAGTTGGTAACGACGTCGGAGTGCGGGAGCACGTCGATGTTGAGCGGCGAGGCGATGGTCGGATCGACGATGAGGATCACGCCGTGTTCGCGGCAGAGCGCGGCGATGGCGGCGAGATCGGGCGTCTGGATGAGCGGATTCGTCGGCACCTCGGTGATGAGGCCGGCGATGCGGTCGCCCTGCGCGGCGAAGAGGGCTTTCAACGCCTCCAGGTCGAAGACGTTGGATTGATAGAGGTAGTCCTCGGCGGGCGAGTCGGTGAATTTTTGGAGGATCGCGATCGTGTCGAGATAGAGCCAGCCGAGCTGGAGCCAGCGGGTGCGGCCGCGCGGGCGTTGCAGGTCGGCGACCACGCGGAAGGTCGCGGAGATGGCGTTCATGCCGCTCGTGGCGAGAAACACGTCGGTCGCGGCGGCGTGCTGATAAAAGCGAGCGACGTGACCCTTCACGTTGGCGGGAGCGTAGCCTTCGAAGCTTTTTTCCTCCTGCGCCTGGTCGGCGGTGAGTTCGCCGACGCGCAGCAGGTAGTCTTCGGCCTCGCGGGACGAAAGGAACATGCCGCCGTGCTGGAGAAAGGTTTTCGCGCGCGAGCTAAGCGTGGCGTCCTCGGGAAAGGTCACTCCGGTGAGCGCGGCGTCGGTCGGGAGGAGTTTCGCTGGCTCGCCGAGATGCAGGCGGAGCTGCTCGGCGGCGCGGATCGACGAGGTGAGCCAGATGGCGTGACCGGCGAGGCCGAGGGTGCGCAGGAGGTGGGCGCCGGCTTGCTTGGCGAAGGGGTGCACCACGAAGCGCGGATAGCCGGAGGTCATGTGTTTCGTGACCTCGGGGTCCTTTTCCTCATAGCCGATCACATCGCGCATCGTGGGCAGGCTGGCAGATACACCGTGCAGACTGGCGGGAATACGTTGACCGAGCGGAAGGTGGGTAAACACGGACATGGAACGTAGAAATTGGCCTCATCCTGCGCCCTCTGGCAACCTCAGGGTTGAAACCTCGCCTGCAACCGTCGAGCGTCTGCCTTTCATGAAACTCGTCTCCTGGAACGTGAACGGCCTGCGCGCCGTGCTGCAAAAAGGTTTTCTCGACCACCTTGGCGTCAACGGCCCCGACGCCATCTGCCTGCAGGAAACCAAGTGCCACCCCGGCGACGTGCAACACATCGAGTGGCCGAAGGGCTACACCGCGTTCTGGAATTCCGCCGTGAAGAAGGGCTACAGCGGCACCGCGATTTTCACGCGCCACGCCCCGCTCAATGTTTTCTACGGCATCGGCATCGAGGAGCACGACCAGGAGGGGCGCGTGATCACCGCCGAATTCGCCGACTATTATCTGGTCAACGTCTACGTGCCCAACGCGCAAAACGAACTCGCCCGCCTGCCCTACCGCATGCGCTGGGACCGCGATTTCCTCGCCTACCTGCGCAAGCTGGAACTGGCCAAGCCCGTGATCGTCTGCGGCGACCTCAACGTCGCCCACGAACCCATCGACCTCGCCCGTCCCAAGGAAAACGTGGGCAACCCCGGTTTCAGCGACGAGGAGCGCGACGGCTTCCGTGCATTTCTCAACGCCGGTTTCGTGGACACGTTCCGCCACTTTGAAAAAGGCCCCGGCCACTACTCGTGGTGGACCTACCGCGCCGGCGCGCGTCCGCGCAACATCGGGTGGCGTATCGACTACTTCCTCGCCTCAGCCGCGCTCGCACCGCGTTTCAAGCGCGCCTGGATCTCACCTGAGGTCATGGGCAGCGACCATTGTCCCGTCGGCCTCGAACTGAAGTCATGAGCACGCCCAAGAAAACCACTTCGCCCTGGGCGCATGTGCGCCGCTCCAAAATCCACGGACGCGGTATCGTCGCCACGAAAGACATTCCTTCGGGCACGCGCATCATCGAATACGCCGGCGAACGTATCACCAAGGCCGAATCCGACCGTCGTGACGAAGCCCGTGCCGCCCGCCTCGCCGCCGGCGGCGATGGCTGTGTGTATATTTTTCAGATCAACAAACGCCACGATCTCGACGGCCACATGAGCTGGAACACCGCGCGGCTCATCAACCACTCCTGCGAGCCCAACTGCGAAAGCGCCAATTTCCGCGGCCACATCTGGATCGTGGCACGCCGCGACATCGCCAAGGGCGAGGAGCTTTCCTTCGACTACGGCTTCGATGTCGAAAACTGGCAGGATCATCCCTGCCGCTGCGGTTCGCATAAATGCGTCGGCTACATCGTGGCCAAGAGCCATCGCTGGCGCCTGAAAAAGCGCCTGCGCAAGGCTCGCCGCATCGCGAAGAAAGCGCAGGCTTAACGCCATGTCCGTCTCCGCCGCGCACGAAATCCAAAAGCTCTGCCTGCGCGGCCCCGTCCTCACACTAGCCGCGGCCGAAAGCCTCACCGGCGGCCGCATCCAGTCGGCCGTGACCGCAGTTTCCGGCGCCTCGGGTTATTTTCTCGGCGGCGTCACCGCCTACACGCTCGACCAAAAGGTGAAACTCCTCGGCGTGAACCGCGCCGCCGCCCGAAAGACCAACTGCGTGTCCGCCGAAATCGCCGAACAGATGGCGCGCGGTGCCGTTCTGCTCTTCGGCGCCGACCTCGCCGTCTCGACGACCGGTTACGCCGAGCCTTCACCGGTGAACCATGTCGACAATCCGTTCGCCTATTGGGCGCTCGCCCATCGCGTGACCGCGCGCCGCTGGCACACCGCCGCCGGCCGCATCGTGTGCCCGGGCATGACGCGCACGCAGACGCAGGAAGCGGTTGCCTCCGCCGTGCTCGCGGAACTCGCCGCCTACCTGCGCACTCTCAAATAATCCAACCACATGGCCCTGCCTGAATTCTCCGGTTCCTTTGCGCGGCGCTTCGTGCGCTCGCTGGTTAAATTTTATTATCCGCGCATCGAGGTCGTCGGCGCCGACCGCATTCCGCAGTCCGGCCCCGTGCTGCTCGCGGCCAACCACCCGAACTCGCTCATCGACCCGGTTCTCCTCGGCGTCGTGGCCCGTCGGCCCGTGCGGTTGATGGCCAAATCGACTCTCTTCGACATCCCGCTTTTTGGCAAAGTCCTGCACGCGCTCGGCATGGTGCCCGCCTACCGCGGCACCGACGACCGCTCGCAGGTTGCGCGCAACAACGAGTCACTCGCGCTCGCCGCGAAGCAAATCGCCGCCGGCCACGTGATGGGCATTTTCCCCGAGGGCAAAAGCCACGACGCCAACCAGCTCGCCCTCGTGCGCTCCGGCGCGGCACGTCTCGCGATGCAGGCGCTCACCGCCGGCGCGACCGGCCTGAAAATCGTGCCCGTCGGCCTGCACTACGAGGAGAAGGAGCGTTTCCGCAGCGCCGTGTGGATCAAGGTCGGCGAACCGGTCGATGCCGCCGCCTGGCTCGCGCAGAACAACGGCGACGAACACCTCGCCATGCGCACGCTCACCACCGAGCTCAACGCGCGTCTCAAAGGCGTCGTCCTCCACCTCGACGAGATCGAATGGCAGCCGCTGCTCGAGGATCTTGAGGCGTTGCTCCCCGCCGCCGGTTTCAAACGTCGCGACGCACTCAACGGCCTGCGTCGCCAGCAGGCCGCCGTCGATGCGATCAACCATTTCCACCGCACGGACCGTCCGCGCGCCGAGGCCGCCGCCGCCCGCGTGCGCGCCCACGGCGAAGCGCTCCGCGCCGCCGGAGTTCCCCGCAATGACGCCGAGATTTCGCTGCACGGCGGACGCCTCGCCGGCTCCTTCGCCCTGACGCTCGCCAAGCTGATCGGCGGCGGCGTGCTCGGCGTGTTCGGCTTCGTCGCTCATCTCGTGCCGTATCTGTTCGTCCGCCTCGTAAGCAAATGGATCCCCGCCCCCGGCCGCATGACGCTCGCGCTGAACCGCCTGCTCCTCGGTCTGCCCGTTTACGGCATCTGGTATGGGCT
>DATHXF010000216.1:0-3518 GCA_035459785.1 Rariglobus sp.
TGGTCCCCGTCGAAAAAGAAATCGGCATCAATCTGACCGAAAGCTGCGCAATGTATCCCGCGAGCTCGGTGAGCGGCTTCTACTTCAACCACCCCGACTCCAAATATTTCGCCGTCGGCAAACTCGGCAAAGACCAGCTCGAAGACTACGCCCAACGCACCGGCGTCCCGTTGGCCGAACACGAACGCTGGCTAGGCTCCTACCTCGACTACGATCCGGCTTAACACGTGCGGATGAGACCACTCACTCGCCGGAATTTTCCGTCAAAAACCTTTCGTGCTCAGGTTTTGACGCACTCCCGTCCTTCATTCTCACTGCGGTTTGATCCGCATGAACGAACCCATTCTGTCGCCTCTTCCGTATCATCGTGAGATCCGGGATTACCTGAAAACGACGGAAAAAGAGCTGTGGGAATGGTTCGTCTCCGCCCGCGCCAAGGAAAACTACGCGGAAGACCTCCGGCTCAGCCTCCTCAAATCCACTTACCGGCTCACCCCTGAAAGCCACCCGCAGCTTCACGAACAAGCCGCCAAAGCCGCCGCCGCCCTGGGCCTGGCTATTCCGGTAAAACTCTACCAATCGCAGGCCGGTCACCCGTCACCCAACGCCGCCCTCTACTACCTTCCCGACGAAGCCCACATCGTCCTGAGCGGCTCCATCACCACGCTCCTCGATCCGCTCGAATTCACTTCGGTTTTGGGCCACGAGCTTGCGCACCACGTCCTGTGGCAGATGGAAAACGAGGAGTTCCTCATCACCGATCGCGTGCTCCACGCCGTTGCCGCGGATTCCCAAGCCCATTCCGTTCACCACGAAACCGCCCGCCAGTATCGCCTGCACACCGAGATCTTTGCCGACCGTGGTGCCGCTCAGGTCACACAAAATCTCGCCTCTGTCGTTTCCGCCCTCGTCAAAATCAGCACCGGCATCTCGTCAGTCAGCGGAGACAGCTATCTCTCCCAAGCCGCCGAAATTTTTGCCAAGGGCAGTGTCAAAACTGAAGGGCTTTCGCATCCCGAAGAATTCATGCGCGCCCACGCCCTTTCTCTTTGGACTCAGCAAGGCGAATCTTCCGATTCCGCCATTCGCACGATGATCGCCGGTGAACCCGGTCTCGAAGGTCTCGACTTGGGCGGACAGCAGCACATCACCCGGCTTACGCGTCGCTTCCTCGAACAACTGCTCCGCCCCGCCTGGTTTCAAAGCGAACCCGTCCTCGCCCACGCCCGCCTCTTTTTCCCGGACTTCAAACCCGCCGAAGACAAGGACCCTGCTATCACCGACGACCTCCGCGCTTCCGGCAGTCTGCTCAAAAACTACTTTGCCTACTTGCTCCTCGACTTCGCCCACATCGACCGCGACCTCGACGAAGTCCCCCTCGCCGCCGCACTCCGCTGGGCCGAGGAACTCGGCATCTCCGGCCACGTGGAAAAACTCGTGACCAAGGAACTCGGCATCCCCGCCCGCGAGCTTTCCAAGCTGAAACCCCGCATCACCGACCTGCTCAACCTCGCGGAGAAAAGCGCATGAACAACCCCGCTTCCTCCAACGCCTTCCTCACTCGCCTTCGCCAGGGACTCGACCAAGGCGGCTTCGGCATCGACGACGCGCTCACCCTGCTACTTCCGCTTTTCCGGCAGATTACCGAGGCTCACGAACACGGCCGCGTCGCCCCGCTCCACGGCACCGCCTCGTTAACCCTCACCTCCGCCGGCACGCTCGCCGTCGCGCCCGACTCCTTCTCCTCACCACGACGCAACGAGTCGCGCGTCTCCGAGTTGCTCGGACCCCAAAGCCATGCCGTCGAGGTCATCGGTGAATCCAACCGCACCACCGATCTTGATGACGGCCTGCAGGAATCCGCACGTCTGGATGTCTCCGCTTCCTCCGAAAACATCACCAAACCGGTCTTCCTCACCGGCTACCAATCGTGGGAACACGCCGTCGGCCACCACGATCCGGTCACCGATATTTTTTCCCTCGGTCTGCTCCTCGCCAGCCTCGCCTGCGGTTTCGACTTCAACGATCTCGACGACCTCGAACTCTTCGCCGCCCATCGCGATAATCTCTTCGAACTCAACCGCCGCCTGCACCCTGTGATCGCCCGCGTCATCGTGCAGATGACCGAACTCAACCGCCACAAACGCGCCCAGGATCTCGGGCAGATGCTGCGCAGTCTGGAAAACTACCGCGACCAGCCGCTCGACCTCGATCTCTCCTCCATCAAGGCCGGCGCCACCGCCGACCGCCGCCGCCTTATCCAGGAAAACCTGCGTGACCGTCTCTTCGAGATCTCCCGCCGCAACCGCCTGATCTACTTCAAGCCCACCTTGCAGATGATCAACCTCACCGTGGCCTCCGTGCCGCTGGTGATGGATGTGCGCAGCATCCGCCTCGAACAGTTGTTCGTCTGGCACACCGAACTCGCCTCCGCACTCACCGAGGGCCGCCCGGTCTCCCTCGGCAAATACCTGCGCTTGGAGGACGCCCCCTACATTCCCGGCGTCCTCGACAAGATCATCGCCGACTCCCGCCGCGATCGCGCCGAATACGGCTTCGCCCAGCTCCGCCTCGTCCTGTGTTTCCTTCGCTGGCACAACCTCAAGGAAACCCCGGCCGAGCGCATTCATTCGCCACTGCTCCTCCTTCCCGTCGAACTGGTGAAACGCAAAGGCGTGCGCGACGCCTACGTCCTCACGCCGACATCCAACGAGGCCGAGGTAAACCCTGCGCTGCGCCACCACCTCAAAACCCTCTACGGCGTCAACCTGCCCGAGTCGGTTGATCTCCAGCAAACGTCCCTCGAGGCGTTTCACGAGAGTCTGCAAAACCAGATCCGCGCCTCCGAACCCGGCGTCACCCTCGAAAAAATCGACCGGCCCAAGATCGAGCTCATCCACGCCAAGGCCCGCCAGCGCCTTGACCAGTGGAAAAAACGCCAGCGCGCGCGCCCTTCTCGTCCCGTCGCCACGCCCGCCGTCACCCACAGCTATGACCGCGAAAACTACCGTCCGCGCGGACTCCTGCTCTTCCTCGAAAAGATCCGCCCCCAACCTTGCCCGCTTTCCAACCTCGTCGGCGCTCCTCCGCCTCCGCGCCTTCCCGGGCTTTCCCCCCACTCCGACGCTGATTCAGTTGCCGCTCAGGATTCATCCGCCGGCGCTTCCACGCCTGAGTCCGTCATGGAAAAATCCAGCGAGCACTATGTGCTGCGCGATGGCGACGGCTCCAATCCCTATCACTGGGGCTTCGATCTCTGCAGCCTTACGCTGGGCAATTTCCACTACCGGAAAATGACGCTCGTCCGCGACTACGCGAAGCTCGGCGACGACGACATCGTCAACCCCGCCTTCGATTCCGTCTTCTCGCTCGAACCGAAACGCCACGACGACGCCCCCCGCCCGCCCCTCCCGCTCCGCGAACAATTCCCGGTCATCCCGTGCGACGCCGCGCAAGCCGCCGCCGTCGCCCGCTCTCGCGACGGACTCAGCTTCATCATCCAGGGCCCTCCCGGCACC
>DATHXF010000217.1:0-7023 GCA_035459785.1 Rariglobus sp.
CTACACGGCTGGCGACGCGCTTGATCTGCAATAATCTCAATGCCCCCTCGGCCGAAACTATGCGCTAACGCACCGGAGTGAGCGTGATCATCGTGGCACCGGGAACAGCGTCGTAGCGCACCTCTCCGTTTTCGACGGGCACCGTAACCTTCGAGGTTCCTTGCACGACCTGGCATTTCTTCCAGTCGGCGGGCACCTGCGTGATGAGCGTCAACGGCTGGTCATAGAGCGCGAGATTCACGTCGGCGGTGAGCAGGACGCGGATTTGCGCGGGACCGTCGTTTTTGAATTTCACCTCCGCCTTGGCGCGCGTGGTCTCGTATTTGTGGACGGAAATCGTGTCGGCAATCCAGAGCGAGTCGCGACGGGCTTCCAAACCGTCGAGCAACTGCGTGAACTCCGCTTGCGGGAAAGCGATCCAGTCACCGCCGACTCCGTGAAAGATGATGTATTCGGGCGTGCCCTTGCCGATGCCCCGGTCAACCGCAGCCAAGACGTCGCCCGCCGTGTGATACGCGATGCCGCCGCCATGGCCGCCAAACTCAGGTCGGCGCACGAGGTTGTTCTTCGCGAGGATCGCGTCGATCTCGGGACCGCTGATCGCGTTCTTCACACCACCCGGATCCGCGTAGGAAACCAGGCGCGGCGATTTCCCGGAGAAGAGCCGCATGATCACCGCGTTCGCATCGGCGATTTCCTTTTCCGCGTCAGCCACGGACGCGAATCCCTTGTGGCTGATCGTATGGTTTCCGTAAGCCACGCCGGGGATCGCCGGCACCGTGGTTTCCCAAAACGCCTTGTTCCCCTGATAATGGCCGGCCGCCGGAAAATTATAGAACGTCCCGGCCATGCCGCGCTTCTTGAGCTCGGGCACGGCGTTGGCCACCTGTGACGGACATGCGTCGTCGAACATCAGCATGAACGGACTTTTCTTATCGTCCTTCCATTGAGCGATGCGGGTGGTGCCCGGCTCGGCCATCGCGGTAAACGGACTGAGAACGAGGGCCAGGCAGGTGATGAGTGCGGATGTTTTCATGGGGTAAGAAAAGAGACTGGCGTGGGTTTAATTTCCGATGACGGCGATAACGCGCGTAACGGCCTTGAGTGCAGACAAGGGAAGCAGGTTGCCTTCGACGCGCTCGCCATCGACGAGCAGGTGCGAAACGCCGCGATTGAGCTTTTTCGGATTGCGCACCTCGACCTGCACCTCGCTGCCACGGAAGAGGCGGCGGGCCTTGAAGCCCGGCCAATCGCCCGGGATGCACGGATCGATGCGCAAGCCGCCCGTTTCGGGCCGAAGTCCGAGGATATGGTTCGTCGCCGTGTAGTGCGCCCACGACGCCGTGCCCGAAAGCCACGGCACGCGCGACGTGCCGAACTTTTCCGAAAACTGCGAATGCGTGCTCTGACAATGCGCAAAGGGTTCGATTTCGCGCGTCTCGATCTGATCGTTCTGCGCCGAGGGCATGAACGCACGGTAGTAGTCGTAAGCCCGGTCGCCGTCGCCGGCCATGATCTCGGCGAGCACGGCCCAGCTTTGCGTGTGCGAGAAGATGCCCGCGTTCTCCTTGTTGCCTGGATTGAAGAGCACCGCGCGCATGACCTTCACCGGCGTCTTCGCAAACGGCGGCGCACACATCGCGACGCCATATTCCGAGGCGAGCAGTTTTTTCACCGACGCGAGCGCGCTCTTCGCCTGCTTCGTATCGGCGAAACCCGAGAGAATCGCCCAGCACTGGGTATTCAAATAAATGCGGCCTTCGCGCGCTTTCGACGTGCCGTAAACCGTGCCGTCCTCGGCGATGGCCCAGATGAACCACTTGCCGTCCCAGCAGGTGCGGGCGATGGCTCGATCAAGTTTTTTGAGCTCGGCCAGCGCCCACGTGCGTTCGCGCTTCAGGTTTTTTGAGTCCGTGATCTCGGCGTAGGTGGCGAGGCCGAGGCGCACTTGAAACGCGACGAAGACCGATTCGCCTTTGTAGCCGAGCTTGAGGCAGTCGTTCCAATCGGCGAGGAGTCCGCACGGCAGTCCGTTGCGGCCGGTGCGGGCGAGGTTGAACTCGAGCGCGCGGCGCAGGTGGCCGAGCACGGTCGCTTTTCCCTTGTCTGCGAAGGGCACGACTTCGTCGTAAAACGCGGTGTCCCCCGTCTCGGCGATGTAAGCGGGGATCGTGTTGAAAAACCACAGGCAGTCGTCGCTGCGGTAGTTGCCGGGCGGAGTCGGCTTCATCTTGCCGGGCACGTGCAGCCACGGGCGCACGTCGGGTTGCGCGCCGCCGGAGGCGTCCTGACCCGAGAGCATAAGCACAAGTCGTTCGCGCACGATGCCCGGCACCATCGCGACCACACCGAGCATGTCCTGCACGGTGTCGCGGAAACCAAAGCCGTCGCGATGTTCGCCGGTGTAAACAAGCGAGCACGAGCGCGACCACTCGAGCGTAACGAGGGCGTTGTAGGCGCCCCAGGTGTTGGCCATGTGGTCGAAGTCGGTATCGGGCGTCTCGACGTGAAACGTGTCGAGCAGCGCGTGCCAGTGCGCCTTGAGCGCGGTGAATTCGCGCTCGCACGCGGCGGGGGTGCCGAACTTGCGGCGCGTGGTGCGGCCTTCTCGTTCGCTTTTTCCGATTCCAAGGAGCACGAGCACCTCGCGCGTCTCGCCGGGTGCGAGTTCAAGGTCGCTCTGGATGACGCCGCAGGTGTTGTCGGAAAAGCCGGCACTGTCGCCGCAGGCGCCGCGCTCGACGGCGAGCGGACGATCATACCCGCGGTAATCACCCAGAAACGCGTCACGATCGCAGTCGTGTCCGGTCACCTCGGCGCCAGCGAGCGTCATCCACCACCAGCGCGACTGGTCGCGGTTGGCAAAGTTCGCCTTGTCCTCCGGCAGGCGCGAACAGGAGGACGCGCGGATGAAGCCGTCGCGCCACTTCGCCTCACCGATGTATTGGGTGTATTGAAGATTGAGGAGATCGTTGAGCAGGTTCCACTCGGTGGTGAACTCGGCGCAGGCGAAAATGGAAAGCCGGCGGGGCTTCGCGCCGGTGTTGGTGACGCGCAGCCGCCAGTATTCAAATTCCTGATTCAGCGGAATGAAGTAGAGCGACTCTGCGCGGATTCCCGAGTAGTCGCTGTCTATGGCCGCATAGCCCGGTCCGAAACGCGTCTCGACGCGGTAGCGGTCGAGCGGTTTTCCCACGGGCTGCCAGGCTGCCGACCAGTAGTCGCCGTCATCGCGATCGCGCAGGTAAAAAACGCGCCCCGGCTGCTCGGCGGGCACAGAGTTGTAGCGATGGCGCAGGATGCGGCCCTCGGCAGGCGAACGCGTGAACGAGTAGCCGCCGGCGTTGTTGGTCACGATGCCGCCGTAGCGGCGCGAACCGAGGTAGTTCGACCAGGCGCGGGGCGTGTCGGGGCGGGTGACAACGTATTCGTGGGCGGAGGAATCAAAGCGGCCGTAATTCATCGGGGAAAACCATGTTGCGTAAACCGACACGCCGCGGGACACGGAGGTATTTCGCAGCGATCGCCGAATTCCTAGTGAGGTTGTTCAAACATTGGCCCGATCACGCCCCCTCGGACACCCGGTGCGTTGACACACCCGCGCACCGCCCATTGTTTAAACATTACCCACCCCTATGTCTTTCGGACGCCTTGTTAACGAAGCCGATACCCGCCTGCGCGAATGGCTGGATGCCGCCGCCCATAAACCCGGAACCCGCCTGCCCTCCGAGCGTGCCCTGGCCGCGCAACTCGGCATCCAGCACTATGCACTGAACCGCGCGATGAGCCGCCTGATCACGGAAGGACGCGTCGTGCGCGAGGGCTACAAACTCTTCGTGTCGAAACCTGCGCAGACCGTAGTGACCGACTCCTGCAATCTGGTCGTCGCCCAACGCTCCATGCACCTCGCCAGCTACCGCCGGGTGGCCAAGGAAATGGGCATCAAGCTCAAGCTTCACCTCTGGGAATCCACGGAGGAAGCGCTGCTGATGCTGGACCGCCTGGATTCGCGCGACACCGAGGTCGTGCTGTTTGATCCGCCTTACGGAACTCCGGGGACGGCCTGGGAGCCCACAGTGCTGCGGCTCACCAAACACGGCATCCCCGTGGTCTGCATCGGACAACCGTCCCAGGAATTGCCCTGTGTGCTCACCGACAACACTCAGGCTCTGCACCTGGCCGTCCGCCATCTGGTCGACTTGGGACACCGCGAAATCGGTTTCGTCACCGCGCCGCCCGTCAGTCCGATGGCGATCGAGGTCGTCGATATGTGGAACGACTCCTGTCACAGCCACCACCTGAGAAAATCCAGCCGGCGCATATATTTTCAAAACAACATTCGCCTCAAGGACGAGGCCGTCGAAGTCGCCGACCTGCTGGTCAAAGACTGGTCCGACGCCACCGCGCTGATTGTTTTCTCCGGCTTGGATTACAACATCCACCAGTTGCAGGAACAGCTGATCCAAAAAGGCCGGCGCATCCCGCAGGACCTCTCGCTTCTCTTCATCGGCGGCTCGAAATCGCTTCTGTCCGCCTCGCCCGCCATCACCACGGTCAACCACGACATCTCGGTGATGCAGGAGGCCGCTTTTCACCTAGCCCAGAGAGCCATGCGCAAAACCAAGGCGCTCGGCCTGCTGCCTCCTCCGTGCAGCCTGCGCATTCAACCGCGACTGAACGTGCGTGAGTCGACGCGCCTGTTGGAGTTGCCCGAGCCTAAATCCACCAAATCCATCCAACGCGGAATCACCCGGTCGGCGGAGGCGCTCCCTCCCTCAAACATCCTGCCCGGTTCAACTGAAAATCTGCAGGCCAGCCTGCGCAAACCCTACCCGCTCGCGGCCAAGGCCTCGCTGGCGGAAAAACCTCCCTTCAGCTCCATCGAGCTGCAGCCGTATGTGAACCGGCCGCTGAACTATCGCCGGGGTTGGCTGGGCGATCTGCCGCTCCGGAATTTCCCGCCCGGCATCCACGAAATCCACGGCGTGCCGTTTCAAATTCTCGGAGGTTCGAAGCGTTCGGACTGCGGCGCCGTCGTTTTTCACTCGGCGGTGAACGCCACCGGAAGCTCCCAAAAACTACCCGACTCCATCAGTCTGCCGATCAGAGAGCGGGTCAAAGCCGTCTATATCCTTCACGGCTGCGGCTACGCCAAAACACTCCAGACGTTCGCCCATTACGATTTCATCAGCCGCAAAAAACGGCTCGCACGGATCCCGATCGTCTCGCTCGGCTACTCCCAGCCCGGCCACCACCCCGCGCATCCCGGCACCGAAGAACCGACCCCGAACATCCAGGACTGGTGGCCCGATTTTCCGCACGGCGACTTCCCGCACGCCCGCATGGCTCCCCTCGCCGAGGACGATGGCGTCGGACACCAACCCCACCACGTGTATCTCTATACCTTGGAGTGGATAAATCCCGAACCCGACAAGATCGTGGATCGGCTCGAGATCACAGTGGACCCCGATGTGTCCACCACTCTCGGTGTGCTAGCCGCCACGATGATCAAAGCCTGAACCGGCAAAGGCGGCCGGTATCCGCCTGACGGAACACACTCCAGTCCTCGCGTTTAAAAATCTGATCTTCGGTTAAAACGCCGGATGGATTTTGGTTAAGGGTGATCGGAAACCTAACGAGAGGAAGCGCCTGGTTTTTCACTGCGCCACACCCACCACGCCAGCGCGCCCGAACCGAAACATCCGCAGTCCTCCACCTGAAGGCCGCGCGCCATAGCCTGCGTGAGGATCAGGGCAAAAATCACACACAACATTCCGATTACCACCGAGCACATCCGCCGCCGAACACCCGTGATCAACGTCAGCTCCAGCAGAATTTCACCCCCCCCGGCAGAATCAGCGCAACCGGTGAAACCAGCCCCACGGGCAGCACCTGAAACGACGCCACAACATAGCAGCCGCTCATCCCAAAACGCATTCCATCCTGCCGCTCACGGTCGCCTCAAACTTCCTCGCGACGCCCGCGGCGATTTCCCCGTCCGCTTGGTAAACCAATTCGTAAAGTGCGGTGGCGAACTGAAGCCTAACTCAAAACTGATCTCCTTGATCGGCAATACGCTGTCCTTTAGCGCCCGCTGCGCCAGTTCCATCCGCCGTTCCTCATAATACTGAAATGGCGACATCCCCTGCTCCGCGCGAAATAATCGCCCCAGTTGATTTATTCCCAGCCCGCAGTCGCGCGCCAGCTGCGTTTCCAAAAATTTCTCCCGCATCGGATGATCTTCGATCCGGATCAATGCCTTTGTCACTCGCGCATCCCGTTTGCCCACCGCCTCCGGCTTTTCCCCCGCTGCGAGCATCGCATCCACATAGCAGCCCAGCCAGTGCATGAACGCTGCTTCGATGCGGAAATTGTCACTCATGCTCAGCCGGCTGCGCACAACAAACACCGTGCCGGGCGCATCCACCCGTTCGAATTCCTCCACCAGATTATGGGCCGCCAGCTTTAGGCTCTCCACCCCCGAACCCTGCACAATCACATCTCGCGAACGCGCGAAGAGCGGCTTGCCGCCGCGCAGCCGCAGATGAAAACGCAATGAGATCAACCGTGTCCCCACGCTGAAATGCTGACGTCCGTTTTCCGCGCGCAAAAACAACCACTGCCCCGTCTTCGCCCGCGCCTCCTCGCCTCGCCGATACGAGACCGTCACCTCGCCCTTTTTGATGAACCACGCCACCGTCTCATTCGCGGAAAAAGTGGTCGCCACATCCAGAAATTCCTCGGTCAAAGTCCGCTCGTTTGCCCAGATCAACCGGGGTTGCAGCCCGTAAAAGTCCAACGTGAACACCGGGGGATTCGATTTCTTCATGGGAGGAATCTGTAACTTTTAAGTTATTTTCAGCAAGCCCCGAGACTTCAGTCGGCCGGCTTCGTTGGGCAGCCTGTGACAAGCTACCCATGAAAACCCCCTCCCCCTCCCCGCTTGATCTCCGTCTTGGTCTTAACCGAGGCGTCCTCCGGAAAACGCTCTCAGTCCTCGCCCCGCTTTTCGCCTGCGCCACC
>DATHXF010000218.1:0-31131 GCA_035459785.1 Rariglobus sp.
TTCATCGCCGCCTTCGCCCGCTGGAAAAATTCCTCCGCCTCTTCGCTCAATTCCGGTGTGCACAACTTCGCCAAGAAACCGCTCGTCGCATTGTTCACCGCATCAGGCACCGTGTGCCGCGATTTATCGAAGCCGCGCAGGTTTTTAAACGCGCCGCCGCCACGTCCCACCAGACTTACCTGGGAGATAAACGAACGCGGATCATCGGCTGCCGATTTGGCCATGCGGGAAAAGACCCAATACCCCGGAATTGAATGTGGAAATCAGGAAATCAGGAAAAGAACCCGATTCGATTCCCCGTTTGCCCTGCTGTCTCCGTTCCTGATTTCCTGATTTCCACATTCAATTCCTATGGCCGTATCCACCCCACTCCTCGTCGTCTGCGCCCTTATCGAACGCGATGGCTGCGTGCTTATGGCCCAGCGGCCCGCGCACAAACACCTCGGCGGAAAATGGGAATTCCCCGGCGGCAAGATCGAGCCCGGCGAAACCTCCGAAGCCGCCCTCCGCCGCGAACTCCAGGAAGAACTCGGCGTCACCATCGACATCCTCCGTCCGCTCGCCCCGCACACGCACGCCTACGCCACGGTCACGGTGCAATTGATCCCCTTCGTCGTCCGCCTCGCCGCCGGCAGCGGAGAACCGCAGACCCACGAACACGCCGCGCTCCGCTGGGTTCCGTCCGCGGAACTCCTCTCGCTTGATCTCCCCGAGGCCGATCTGCCGATCATCGCCGATTATTTGCGCGCCTGACGCCTTGGTCCGTCCGAACCTGATCTTGCCGAAACGGGCTTCTTGCGCATACGTTTTCCCTCCCGCCCGTGTATAGCACCTTCCTCAAGACCAAGCTTCACCGCGCCACGATCACCGCCGCCGACCCCGAATACGAGGGTTCGGTCACGGTGGATCGCGAACTCTGCAAGGCCGCCGGCCTCCGTGAATTTGAACAGGTCGATGTCCTCGACATCAACAACGGCGCCCGTTTCACGACCTACGTGATCTACGGCGGTCCCGGGGAGGTCCAGGTCAACGGCGCCGCCGCGCGCCTCGTCACCCCGGGCGACCTCGCGATCATCATCGCCTACTGCCGTCTCCCCGAAGAAGAAGTCGCCGGCCACAAGCCCCGCGTCGTCCTTCTCGGGCCCGGCAACAAGGTCACCGGCTCGCACGAGCACGCGATGAAAAACCCGTAAGGGCGGCCGGCGTTTGGTTCCCCAATAAAGTTCGGAAGATCAAGGCACTTTAGCGGCTCGTTGCGCACTATCGGGAGGAAAGGTCCCCCGTATGTTGCTCAACTCCTGGCCAGTCCGTGCCCTCATCACCCGCGCCGCGCGCTCCTACGGATTCCTGGATCCCATCGGCCTGCTCGCGCGGATGCGGGGCTTTGCCCAGCCCTCCGAGGTTGCCGAGCCGGTCGAGCTCCTCCGCGCCGGCATGCTGTTTCACGCCCGCGGGCTCATCAACACCAAGGCCATTCAGAACAACCTCGACTGGGTCTGGCCCTATTGGGTCGAGCGCCAGTTCAACCCCGCCGACGAATCGTTCATCCCCCGCGCGTTTTCGTTCAGCCACATCAACCTCACCCATCGCAACTGGACCGCCGTCGGCCTGCCCGACGCGCCTTTTTACCCGATCGTCGATCCGCGCGGACTGGTCACGCCGCTCTACGACGGCTGGTCGCTCGACTTCTGGTTTGTCCCGGCCGCCCCCGCCGACGAACCGCTTTTTCCTTCGCGACTCGAGGACGCGGATTTCCGCCAAACCCTGCGCATGGATGACAACAACCTTCGCGTTCACTCCACCGCGACCCATGCCTCCGCCATCATCGAAAGCGAAGTTACTCTCATCCATGAACACGGTGAACTCTTCTGTCGCGTAAACCTTCACGCGACCGGCCCCGCCGGGGGTTCTCTCGCCGTGTCGTTGCGTCCCTACAACCCCGAGGGCGTGAGTTTCATCGACAAGGTTTCCCTCTCCTCCGACCGTCCCGGCTGGCTCGTCAATGGCCGCAACCCCGTCATCTTCAACCGCGAGCCTTCCCGCCAGCTGCTCTCCGTTTACAAGGACGGCGATGTCTCCCACCGCCTCCGCGAGGCCGGCGAAACCGGGCCGGGCGAAGTCGCCTGTTCCGTGAGCATGGCCACCGCCGTCGCGCTGTTCCCGCTGGCCGGACTTCGCAACGGCCTGCTTGAGCTGAGCATTCCGATCTACGACGAGCTCGACCCCAAAAAACGTCCCGAGACCGCCGCGCCTCCCGCCTGGGACGTGGCGCTTTCTCCGCTCGCCCGGCTTTCCGTGCCCGAAAAACGGATACAAACGCTCTACGATCTCGCCGCCGCCAATCTCGTGCTGCACACGCCGGGCGACGCCTATCCCGGTCCCTACACCTACAAGCGTTTTTGGTTCCGCGACGCCGCGTTCATGCTCAACGCGCTTGTCACGCTCGGTGATGTCGAGCGCACCCGCCGCGCGCTCGGTGCCTTCGCCGGCCGCCAGCGGCGCGACGGCTACTTCCTCTCCCAGGAGGGTGAGTGGGATTCCAACGGCGAGGCCATCTGGATCTATCACCGTTTTGGTGCTCTCACCGGCGAAACCTTGCCCGACGCCTGGCGCGACGCTGTCGCCAAGGGCGCGCGCTGGATCACCAAAAAACGCCTCCCACGTGACGCCGGTCAGCCCGAAGCCGGTCTGCTCCCTGCCGGTTTTAGCGCCGAGCATCTTGGTCCCAATGATTTTTATTACTGGGACGACTTTTGGGCCGTCGCCGGCCTGCGCTGTGCCGCCGTGCTGCTGCGTTCGCATGACAACGAACTCGCCGCCGCCTGCTCGCGCGAGGCCGACGAATTTATTTCCACCATCGCAAACTCCTTTCCGTCCGGTCCGCAGCGGCGTTTCCCAGGCGCGATCCCCGCCTCGCCCAAGCGCCGCATGGATTCCGGCGCGGTCGGTTCGCTGGTGGCGGATTATCCGCTGCAACTCTTCGCGCCGGGCGATGAACGCATTCTGAAAACCGCCGCGTATCTTTCGACGCACAGCATGCACGGCGGTGGATTTTTCCAGAACATGATCCATTCGGGCATCAACGCCTACCTCACACTCCATCTTGCGCAGGTCCGCCTGCGCGCCGGAGATCCGGAGGGCGCCTGGGCGTTGATCGACGCGGTCGCCGGACTCGCTTCGCCCACCGGCCAGTGGCCCGAGGCGATCCACCCGCGCACCGGCGGCGGTTGCATGGGCGACGGCCAGCACATCTGGGCCGCCGCCGAATGGCTCATGATGATCCGCAACTGTTTCGTGCGCGAAGAATCCCACGCGCTCGTCCTCGCCTCCGGCGTCAAACCCGCGTGGTGGCAGACCGGCCGCGCCTCCTTCGGCCCCACGCTTACGCCTTGGGGTCCAATCTCCCTCATCATCGAACCCGGCGGTCCGTCCACGGCACGCGTCATTCTCGACGCCCGCTGGCGCGAAGAGCCTCCGTGTCTCGAATTCCGTCTGCCGGGTTGCGTGCCCATCCGCATCGAGCGACCCGACCACATCAGCACGTTTGTGCTCCGAAAACTTCCATGAAAATCTGCATGATGACCAACACCTACCTGCCGCACGTCGGCGGGGTGGCCCGCTCCGTCAGCACCTTCGCCGACGAATATCGCAAGCGCGGCCACCAGTTGCTGGTCATCGCGCCCGAGTTCGACGGCAAGCCGCTCACCAAACGCGACGCCGCCATCGTCGAGCGCGTGGCCGCCATCCAGAATTTCAACGGCAGCGATTTCTCCGTGCGGCTGCCGCTGGCCGCCACGCTTTCAGCACGGCTTGATGCCTTCGAGGCCGACATCATTCACGCGCACCATCCGTTTCTCCTCGGCGACACCGCGCTGCGCGTCGCCGCCACGAAAAACGTGTCGATTATCTTCACCCATCACACGCGCTACGAAGACTACACTCATTACGTGCCGTTCGATTCGCCTACGCTCCAGGAAATCGCCATCAATCTCTCCACTGAGTTCGCCAATCTCTGCGACGGTGTGATCGCGCCGAGTGAAAGCATCGCCGCGCTCATTAAAAAACGCGGCGTCACTTCGCCGATCCGCGTCGTCCCCACGGGCATCGACGTGAAAACCTTCGCCGCGGGTGACGGCGCGCGCTTCCGCCGCAAATTCAAGATCCCCGCCAAGGCCTTTGTCGTCGGACATGTCGGCCGCCTCGCGCCCGAGAAAAACCTTGGCTATCTCGCCCGTGCCGCCGCGCTCTTCGTCAAGCAGACACCCGCCGCCCGTTTCCTCGTGGTCGGTGGCGGTCCCTCCGAAGACGCGATCAAAGCCGAGTTCACCAAACAGGGCGTGGCCGACCGCCTCCTGCTCGCGGGCAAACACACCGGTCGCGGGCTTGCCGACGCCTACAACGCGATGGACGTCTTCGCCTTTGCCTCGTTCAGCGAGACGCAGGGCATGGTCCTCGCCGAGGCGATGGCCGCCGGCCGCCCCGTCGTCGCGCTCAACGCCTCGGGAGTGCGCGAGGTCATGCGCCACGGCAAAAACGGCTTTATGCTGCCCGCGCGCGCCACCATCAAAACCTTCGCCGCCCACCTCGCACGTCTGCACGCCGAACCAAAACTGCGCCGCGCGTTTTCCAACGAAGCCCGCCGCACGGCCGAAGAGTTCTCCAAGGAAAACTGTGCTGATCGCGCGCTCGCTTTCTACGAAGACATCCGAAAATCCACGCGTCGCGAACGGCTCATCACTCAGCAGAACCCTTGGGGCGCGTTTCTCGACCGGGTGAGCATCGAGTGGAGTTTACTTTCAAAAAAAGTGGCCGTCGTCGCCCAAGCCGTCGGCGGTCGCTGAAAATGTCATGTTCGCCCACATCGAAGCCACCTTGCACCGCTGGCGGCGCCGTTTCAGCCGCAGCGAATGGGCCATCCGCCACCTTGGGCTGACCCCCGTCCAAGGTCAGAGCGAGGAACCGGGTCTGCTGCTCATCCAGATCGACGGACTCGCGCGGCGTCAGCTGGAGGACGCCATCGCCAAGGGGCGCATGCCGTTTCTCAAAAAGCTGCGCGACCGCGGACACTACGCGATGCACACGTTTTATCCCGGCATCCCCACGACGACACCCGCCGTGCAGGCCGAGCTCTACTACGGAGTGCGCGCCGGTGTCCCCGCCTTCTCGTTCCTCGACCGTGAAACCGGCGAGACCGGCATGATGTTTCAGCCCGAGTGGGCCAAAAAATTCGAGGCCGGCTTCCAGGCCGATCACGAAGGCCTGCTCAAAGGCGGCAGCTCCTGGTCCAACATCTATTCCGGCGGGGCCGCACCGGAGGAAACGCATTTTTGCGGGGCGAGTCTGGCGCTTGCGGATATGTGGCACACCGGAAAAATCCGGAATATCTTCGTCTTCCTCGTGCTGCATTGCGTCTCCGCGGTGAAGATCGCCGCACTGCTACTGCTCGAGCTCGTCATCGCGCTTCCGCAGGCCGTGCGCGGCATTTTCCGCGGACAATGGCCGTCGCAGGAATTCGGGATGGTGCTTTCGCGCACCTTTATCGGCATCGGCCTGCGCGAACTCGTCACTATCGGAGCCAAGATCGACGTCACGCGCGGCCTGCCGGCCGTGCACGTCAATTTCCTCGGCTACGATGAACTCGCCCACCGGCGCGGCCCCGGCTCGCGCTTCGCCCACTGGTCGCTCCTGGGTATTGATCGTGCCATCAAGAATCTTTATCGCGCCGCGCTGCGCTCTCCGCGTCGCGACTACCACGTGTGGATTTTTTCCGATCACGGCCAGGAGCGCACCCGTTCGTTTGCGACCGAGTTTCCCGGCGGTCTCGAAAAAATCATCACCGATGCGCTCGCCGCCGAAGGCTTCATCACGCCGTTGACCGTCGCCGCGCTCGGTCCGGTGGGCCACGCGTATTTCGCCAACACGTTGACCGACGCGCAGCGTTACGCGCTCGCCCGCCGTCTGGTCGGCGACGGGAAAATCCCCGGTGTTCTTTATCGCACGGCGTCGGGTGTGATCACCTGGCTGCATGCCGGCGGAGAAACCTTGGTGCCCGACGGTGTGCCCGCGTTGCTGGCCACGCATCCCGAGCCGTTGCGCGCCGCCATCGCGGACGATCTCGTCGCCTTCTGCGAAAACAAAAACTCCGGCGACCTCATCCTCCTCGGATGGGGCGCGGACGGCGCGTGGACTTTTGCGCCTGAGCGCGGGGCGCACGCGGGGCCGGGCGCCGATGAAACGCAGGGTTTCCTACTCGTGCCCGCTGGCACGCATTTGCCGGACGGCACGGCGGACTTTGTGCGTCCGTCTGCGTTGCGCGCCGCCGGGCTCGCCTTGCTCGGACGCGAATCGTTCGCCGCCGGCCGCCGCGCCGGTGCGCGCACCGAGACGCACCTGCGGGTGATGACTTATAACACGCACTCGTGCGGTGGCATGGACGGACGCGTCTCGCCGCGCCGCATCGCGCGCATCATCCGCCAGCAGTCGCCGGACATTGTCGCATTGCAGGAGGTTGACCACGGCCGCGCCCGTTCCCGAGGCGAAGACCAGGCGACGCTCATCGCCAAGGAACTCGGTTGCAACGTCGTCTTCTGCCGCACCGTGTCGCACGGCGACAACGAGCACTACGGTCACGCGCTGCTCAGCCGGGAGCCCATTGAAATCGTCAAGGTCGCGCCGCTGCCGCACGCGCCGGACAGCTGGTGGCCGGAGGCGCGCGGCGCGTTGTGGGCGCGCATCGTGATCGGCGGCACGCCCGTCAATGTGGTGACGACTCACCTCGGGCTCAGCCCGCGCGAACGTGTGATCCAGATGCAGGCGTTGCTCGGTCCCGACTGGCTCGGGCCGGTCCTCGCGACCGAACCGGTGATCGTGTGCGGCGATTTCAACCTGACCCCCGGAAGTGCGCCCTACAACCTGGCGATGGCCAAGTTGGGCGACGTGCAGGCGGCGCGAGACGGACACTCACCGCGCGCTACTTTCAGTTCCATGCGCCCGATGCTGCGGCTGGACCATATTTTTGTGTCGGCCCACTTTGAGACGCAGCGGGCATTTGTGCCGCGCAACGATCTCACGAGGGTGGCGTCGGATCATCTGCCGCTGCTGGCTGATCTTTCATTTGTTTCTGCAGCCGCCGGAACGACCACGCGCACGTGAGACCGATGGCGATCGAGTAGATGCCGAAGCCGACGAGTTTCATGGGCGTGAGATCGGCGCTCTCGTGTCCGAAGATCACGCCGACGATGGACCGCACGACATGCAGCGGGAAACTCCAGAGAAGGTAAGTTCCGAGAGGAACGCCGACGAGCGGGAGCACGTAGTTTTGTGCAAAGTAAGGCGCGCCCGGCAGCAACATGGTGAACTGAGTGAGCGGAGTGTGCGCGGCCTTGGGCAGACGTTTGCGCCACGGTTCCATCCAGCGTCCGAAAAGCGAAGGTGCCGCCTTGACGAGCGCGTAACTTGCGAGTAGTTGGATAAGGATCGAGATGGTGGTGAGCGCCAGACCGAAGCCGGTGCCGAACCGCACGCCTGCGGCGACATGGAGAATGCTCACGGGAAAACCGACCATGGGCAGCAGCGTCATGACGACGAAGACCACGAAGCCGTTCATACGCGCGGCACGATCGTGGAGCGCCTGCACATCGATCTGCCGGTAAAGCAGCACAAGGCCGACGAAGCCCAGAACGGCGAAGGCGGCCATGAGCCATTGCTTGCGCGTTATCTGGCGCAAAAAAGACGGGAGCATCGTTTGATGGACCCGCCGTTTGGCTGGCGGTTCGGGGCTGCTGAGGATAGTGTTCTTGGGTGGACGGTGATCTCCGAGCGCCGTCTGAACCATCAGCCCGCCGACCGCGCCCGGAGGTCACGGTCCACCTCGGCATTTTTACTACAGGCGCTGGAGAGCGGCGCGGGCACGGAACTTGGCGGCTTCATCGTGTTTGCCGGTGGATGGGAGTTCGAGCCCGCGGGTGAAGGCGGCGCGGGCGTCGGCGGTGCGGCCGGCGGCGAGGTAGGCGAAACCGAGTTCGAGGTGGTGCGGGGCGGCCTGCGGGGCGAGGACGACGGCGCGTTCGAGGTGTTCGATAGACTTTTGGGCCGAGGCGTCGGGCAGGCCTCCGTAGATAAGGCGCACAAAAAAGCGTGTGGCCGGGCCGAGAGAGGCGACTTCGTGGTGCCAGCGTCCGAGGACGTGGTGCGCCCAGTCGTAATTCGGATCAAGGGCGAGGGAGCGTTCGGCCTCCTCCTTCACGAGTCGCGAGTAACGGATTTTGGTGCGCGTGTCGCTGTAGATGGCGAGCGTGCCGTGGCACACGGCGAGGGAGAGCACGTTCTCGGCGCTGTCGGGTGCGAGGGCGACGGCGCGCTGCGCGTAATCGAGCGCGCGTTGAGCGCGGCGCTTTTTCTCATCCGGATCGGGAGTGTCGAGAACGGAGTCGGAGGTGTGGCGGGCGATTTTTTGGAGAATAAACGCGTCGTCGGGACGGGCTTTGTCGGCCGCAAGAAACGCTTCGAGTGCGCGAGACGTGTCGAGACGTTGCTCGGCGGCGAGTCCGTCGCGAATGTGCGCATCGGCGGTGGTGGCGTGCGTTGGAGTGACAACGAGCGCAAGCAGCACGGTGAGGAGGAGCGCCAAGCGACTCATGGTTTTCTGAAGAGGTAGTGGCTAATCCACCACTCTTCGCCGTGCTTGTAGCCCCAGAGTTCGGCGCAGCTCATGTAGAAGACGCGCCAGTAGCACCACCATTTGAGGGCGTCGGCGGAACCGTAAACGTCGCGGAAGAGGGGGATGATTTCGTCGCGGTGTTTGTCCATGTTCTTCAACCAGTGCTCGGCGGTCTGTTGGTAGTGGCGTCCGTTGATGCGCCAGTCGTTGATGAGCGTGAGGTCGTCTTGGAAGTGGCTGAAGAGGTTGTGCGCGGGGATTTGTCCGCCGGTGAAGAAGTAGCGGCTCATCCAGTCGGTTTCGTCGCGGGCGACGAAGTGGTAGCTGAGGCGATCGTGCGTGAAGATATGCGTGAAGAGCAGTCCGCTGGGGCGGAGCCAGCGGGCGATGTTGCGGAAGAGGAGCTGGTAGTTTTTGAGGTGCTCAAACATCTCGACGGAGACGACGCGGTCGAAGCTGGCTGGCGTAATGTCGAAGGCGTTGATGTCGCAGGTGATGATGCGGAGATTGGTGAGTCCGCGTTTGCGCGCCTCGGTGTCGATGTGCTCTTTTTGCGTGCGCGAGTTGGAGATCGCGGTGATGCGGGAGCGGGGGAATTTGGCGGCGTTGTAGAGGGCGAGGGATCCCCAGCCGCAGCCGAGTTCGAGGATGTCTTGTCCGTCGGCGAGTTGGGCGCGTTCGGCGTAGAGGGCGAGCATGTGCTCTTCGGCTTCGTCGAGCGTTTCTTTGCCTGTCGGGTAGAGACAGCCGGAGTATTTGAGGCGTTTGCCGAGGCAGTATTGGTAGAACGGCGTGGGGACCTCGTAGTGTTGCTCGTTGGCGGCGGTGGTCTGCTCGGCGAGCGGACGGGTTTTGAGGTCCGCGACGTAGGCGGAGACGTCGTAGATGGCGGTCTCGTCCTTGATGCGCTGCGCGAGGAGACGGCGGATGCCGATGCGGATCAGCCAGTCGGGGAGCAGGTCTTTTTCGAGTAAGGAATCGAGCATTGGACGAGGAATAAAAAGGATTTGAATGGGGAACTCAGGAAATCAGGAAACGGAAGTCTGTGATCGGAGGCCGTTCCTGATTTCCTGAGTTCCCTATTGGGATTTTTTCGGGAACCAGGGGACGAAGACGGAGACGCGGCGTTGGTAATCGCGGAAGGCGGCGCCGCGGGAGCGGAGGGATTGTTCTTCGGCCATGGGCACTCCTGTAACGCGCAGGAGGAGATAAAGGATGCCGAGCGGACAGATGATGCTCGTCCATCCCCACGGGGAGGCGCAGGCGAAGATGAAATAGCCGAACCAAATGCAGGTTTCGAAAAAGTAGTTGGGGTGTCGGCTGTAGGCCCAGAGACCGGCTTCGCAGACTTTGCCGCGGTTGGCGGGGTCGCGCTTGAAGGCGGCGAGTTGGGCGTCGGCGAGAGATTCACCTGCGAGGGCGACCAGCCAGACGGCGAGGCCGAGGTATTCGAGGACGTGGAAGGTCGGTGCGGGGTTGCGGGCGATGAGGAGGAAGGGGAGTCCGAGGATGAGGACGGAGACGGCCTGTTGCTGGAAGAAGACGAACATCTTGGAGGCGAAGTTGTCGGCCCAGCGGGTGCGCATTTCGGTGTAGCGGCGGTCTTCTTCGGGATGGTGGCTCATCACGCGGCGGTAGAGGTGCGTGCCGAGGCGGGCGCTCCAGATGACGACAATGGCGGCCATGAGCCAGCGGCGCGGGGCCCAGCCGTCGAGCGTGGCGGCGTAGAAGAGGGCAAGCGCGCCGAAGGCGTAGGACCACACGATGTCCACGATGCCGTAGTTTTCCATGCGGCGGGCGAGCGCGTAGGTGCGGGCGAAAAGCAGTCCGAGCGCGGCGGCGGCGAGGGCGACGATGAGAAGGCGTGACATCGGTTCAGGCGGCTTTGGGCGCGCGCAGTCGGGCGAGGTGGTGCATCACGGGGCGCAGGCCGTAGTAGAGTCCGGCGATGATGAATGGCACGCTGATCAACCATGCGGTGAAGGCGTGGATGCCGGCCCAACCGAAACGTTGGAAAAACTCGCCGATCGTGTCGTCGCGGAAGGTGCGGATGACATCGATGACGGAGAATTTGTCGGCTTTTGACCGCCACATGATTTCACCGAAGTGCACGTAAACGAGAATCATCACCAGATGGACCGGAGTCATCAGGTAGTTGATCGCCTGGAGGAGAGGCTGGTTCATGCGGAACCAGAGGCCGACACCGAGATTGAACAGGGTGTTGGTGCCGAGGAACGGGAAGAGCGACACGGCGGTGCCGACGGCGAAGGTGGCGGCGAGTTTGTCGGGGGTGACGCCTTGCGTGAGCAGGGCGATGACCGGGTCGCCGAGGCGGCGTCTCCAGAAAGAGCGGCGGGGCGCGGCGAGAGTGGCGTCCGGCATGGGTCAGGCGAAGAGGGCGCTGGCTCCGAGAAGATAGACGACCGAGCCGAGTGCGGACAGCACGGCGGGGAGCGCGATGCGGCCGGGGCGGCGGGTGGCGAATACTTCGCCGAGTTGGTCGATTTTTTTGATACGGAAGAGTTCGATCAGCAGGTAGGTGGCCATGGCGAGGTTGCCCAGAAGGATGATGGCGACGAACCAGAGGACGCGAGCGGCGAGCGTCTGTTCTTTCCATGCGACCCATACGAAGAAGGCGATGAAGGCCCAGTAGGCGTCAAAGAGCGTGGCGATGAACCACGGGTGGGTGAACACCTCGCGCGGGATGGCGAAGAGCGCGCATTGCGACGAAGCCCAGCCGGTGATGGCGAGCATGGAGACGATGACGGTGAGGAAGAGAATCCGGAGAAACCAAAGCATGGCGCGGTGATTAGAGGGCTAGGTTGTTGGCGCGGGTGTGCAGGGTCTGGACGACGGAGATGTTGCGCATGGCGAAGGCGGCTTCGCAGTAGCAGAGGTAGTAGCGCCATTTGCGGATGAAGCGGGCGTCGAAGCCGAGATCGAGGACGTGGGCGTGTTTTTTCTCGAAGGTGTCGCGCCAGAGTCGGAGGGTGCGCGCGTAATCGGGGCCGAAATCTTCGATGTGGTGAAGCTGGAAACCGCCTGCGCGGGTGAGCTGCTGGTTGACGCGGTTGAGCGAGAGGAGGAGCGAGCCGGGGAAGATGTGCTTTTGGATAAAATCGACGCCTTTGCGGAGCTGGTCGTAGCGGTCGTCGGGGCAAGTGATGAATTGGAGGGCGAGGAGTCCGTCAGGTTTGAGACGGGCGGCGAGGACGTCGCAGTAGTCGGGGAGGTAGTCGTGACCGAGGGCTTCCATCATCTCGATGGAGACGATTTTGTCGTAGGTGCCGACGTGGTCGCGGTAGTCCTCGAAGCGGACGTCGATGCGGTCGGCAAGGCCGGCTTCCTGAACGCGACGGCGGGCGAGTTCGTGTTGTTGTTTCGAGATGGTAAGCGTGGTGACGTGGCAGCCGTAGGTTGTGGCGGCGTGGATACACCAGCCGCCCCAGCCGGTGCCTATTTCGAGGACGTGGTCGGCGGGCTTGAGGCGGAGGGAGCGGCAGAGGGCGTCGTTTTTCTCGCGCTGGGCTTCTTCGAGCGAAAGGTGCTGGGCGTCGGCGGGCCAGCGGGCGCTCGAATACATCATCGAGGGGTCGAGGAAGAGGGAGAAGAACTCGTTGGAGAGGTCGTAGTGCTCGGCGATGTTGCGCTGCGCGGTGGCGCGGGAGTTGGGGCGGAGGAGGTGGCGGAGGCGGTTGACGAGGCGCAGCCAGTTGAGCGGGAAGGAGCGCAGGGAGTTTTGGGAGGAGCCGGAGAGCGTGGGGGCGTGCTCGATGTTGAGGAGGAACCAGCCGAGGAGGCTGGCGAGGTCGGTGGTGGACCAGTCGCCGTCGAGGTAGGACTCGGCGAAACCGATGTCGCCGGAGAGAACGCATTTGCTGAAGAAGGCGGGGCGGATGACGCGGATATGCGCGGTGGCGGAGAGGCCGGCGGGCATGCGGCGGTGGTGGGCGTCCACGCGCGAACCGAATTCGACGAAGCCGCCCTCGGGCAGGTCCACGCGGAGGTGGCCGAGTTTCATGTCGCGGAGCGAGGCGATGACCATGCGACGGCAGAGCGGGCCGCAGGTGTCGGGCGTGGCCAGGTAAGCGGAGGTGGACGTGTCGAGGGTGGGAGACGTTTGATCGCTCATGGTGCGGTGGAGTCGGAATGGCGGCGGGAGAGGGAGGCGTGGGGGCGGTAGAGATCGCGTTGGTCGGAGGCGCGGGCGGCTTTGGCGAACCAGGGGATTTTTTTGAACCAGAGGAGGATCGCGTGCCAGTGGATGAGGCTGATGATGCGCAGGGTGATGAGCGGGTATTTGAGCGTGAACCACGCCAGTCGGGAATCGGTGAGCGGGCGTGCCGGGCCGGTGAGCGTGCTAGTGAGGGTGCGGTCGGGGCCGGTGAAGTCGTCGATCTGGACGGAGAGTGTTGAGGCGGGCGGTCGGAGGTTGAAATCGAAGGCAACATCCACGTCGGAGAACGGGGAGACGTAGAAGTTTTTCGGTGTGCGCAGGTGAAACGCACCGGAGGCCGAGGCGGATGCGGCAGGGCGGAAGGTTTCAGGTCCGAGAAAGTAGGGCTTCATCTCGCGAAAGGTGTTGGTCACTTCGGAGATCGCGGCGACGCAGGTGCCGGTGGAATCGTAGCAAAAGTAAAACGAAACGGGATTGAACAGGTATCCGAAGACGCGGGGCAGGGTGACGAGTTCGATGCGGCCGCCGGGGCCGAGATCGACACTGCGGGATACTAGGAAGGTGAGGACGCGGGCCTTGAGTGAGGGGACGGTGGCAGAGGGCAGGGAGGAGGCGGCGGGGGACGAGGCGAGTTTGTCACTTATTAAGTGACGAGTGGGGGTTTGGGATTGGTTGTGAAGGGATTCGGCGGTGGGGAGAAAGTCGGTTTCACGGAAGGAGTAGAGGTTGGAGGCATTGACCGAGAAGAGGTGGAGGCGGCGGTGGAGCGACGGGAGTTCGTCGAGGTCGATCGCCAGCATGAAAATACGATACACGAAGCGGTGCGGCTTCGGAATGAAGCGCGCGTGCATGACGTGGCATTCGTAAATTCGGGAGTTCATGCGGGGACGACTGGTGCCAGCGCAACGGTGCGCGGGTGGTCGTGAATGCTACGCATGGAGAGTCGCACGGGATGCCAGCAAACGGGGTTTCTCTGCCGTGGCAAACGACGGCGAGGGAAAGAGTAGCGGATTTAACCGCAGATTACGCAGATGAGCACAGATACCAAGACAGGGATGCCATGGGGTATTCTATCTGCGTAATCTGCGGTTAAAATCAGGCCGTCCAGGGGTCGCGTGCGAGGAGGAGTTCGCTGAGCTGCACGGCGCTCATGAAGGCATCCTCATGAAAGCCGTAGCGGAAATAACTGCCGGCGAAATAGGTCTCGGTGCGGCCGCGGGCGTTTTCGTTGAGCTTGGGCAATTCGCGCTGGGCGTGGAGCGCACCGAGACTAAAGAGCGGGTGGGTGTAATCGATGCGCTTGATGACCTTCGCGTCGTAAATGGTCTCGGGGCGGTTGATGGTGACGAAGTAGTTTTCGCGGTCGGAGACGCCTTGGAGTTCGTTCATCCAGTAGTGCGTCGCGGGGCTGATGCGGCCGGAGGCGTCGCGGGCGAGTTGGTAGTTCCATGCGGCGCGGGCGAGGGGCGTGCGCGGCATGTGCGAGGCGTCGGTGTGAAGCGTGGCGGTGTTGGCCTGGTATTTGAATTCGGAGAGAAGGCGGGCTTCGTCGGGCGTGGGATTGACGAGGATGCGCAGGGCCTGGTCGGCGTGCGTGGCGATGATGACCTGGTCGAAGGCGTGCGTGGCGTTGTCGGACGTCATCACGGTGACGCCGCGGCCGGGGCCGTTGCGGATGACGCGCACGGCGGCGCGGCCGAGCTGGATCGCGCCGCGAAAGGGTGCGATGAGGCGGTCGCGGTATTGGCGCGAGCCGCCGTCTACGGTGAACCACTGGTGCTGCGTGTTGAGTCCGAGGAAGCCGTGGTTGTGAAAGAAGCGCAGGAGGCTCGTGGCGGGGAACGACAGCATGAGTTCGGGCGGGGTGCTCCAGACGGCGCTGCTCATGGGGACGAGGTAGAGGTTGAAGAAATCTTCGCCGTAGCCGCGGCGGCGCACGTATTCGCCGAGGGTGATCTCGGCGGTGGCGGGGTCGTCGAGGGCGGCGACGGCCTCTTTGTTAAAGCGGTTGATCGCCGCGAGCATTCTCAAGAAGCGCAGGTTGATGAGGTTTTTGCGCTGTGCGAAGAGGTGGTTGAGGGAGGAGCCGCACCACTCGAGTCCGCTGAGGTCGTCGCGCACGGCGAACGACATGGTGGTTTTCTTCACGGGCACCTCGAGTTGCGCGAAGAGGCGCGTGAGGAGCGGGTAGGTGACCTCGTTGTAAACCATGAAGCCGGTGTCGATGGGCACGAGGCGTCCGGTTCCGGGCTCGACGGCATCGAGGGTGTTGGTGTGTCCGCCGACGTAGTCGTTGGCCTCGAAAATCGAGAGCTCGTGGTGGCGATGGAGGAAGTGGGCGGCGCCCATTCCGGCGATGCCGGTGCCGATGATGGCGATGCGTGACATAGGGAAACGAAAGAGGGATGCGGGCGAAGGCGACGCTGGCGAGCGCGCAGTCCGCGATGTGAATAAAAAAAACAGGGTGCGCCACCTGTTACGGTCGCGCACCCTGTCGGGATGCCGGGGGAACGCGGAGGCGTTCGTTTACTTGGCGGAGGCGTCGGTGCCGCCGTTGGCGACGTCCGGCGTGTGCGCGGTGGGGGCCTTGCGGTCGAGTTCGTGGGCGAGCTCGGTGAGGTCTTTGTGCAGGGCGGCGCTTTCGGGTTTCTGCGGGACCTGGGTGTTGGCGGCGTTGACCGTGGCGACGGCGATGGCGGCGGCGGCGGGCAGCACGTGGCGCAGTGACGAGGCGTGCTCGGGGCGGGCGTGGGTGCTGGCCTGCGCGGCGGCGACGGAGCGGGCGTGTTCGGCGCGCATGCCTTCTTCGAGGACGGATTGCGGGACGTCCTTCAGGCCCCAGATGAGGCCGGTCCAGGAGAGGACTTTGAGACCGTAGTAGGTCGGGTCGATTTCCCACCAGTAGAAACCGTTGCGCGTGGCGCTCTGGTAGCGGTGGTGGTTGTTGTGCCAGCCTTCGCCGAGGCAAATGATCGCGAGGATGAAGCTGTTGCGGGAATCGTCGTCGGTCTTGTAGCGGCGGTTGCCCATGAGGTGGGCCATCGAGTTGATGCAAGCGGTGCCGTGGAAGAGGGCGGTGGTGCTCACGAAGAAGCCCCAGACGAGCATCTGCCAGCCGTTGGTGCCGAGGCCGGGGGCGTATTTTTCGAGAAGCGCGCCGAGGCCGAACATCGAGGCGGCGTAGAGAATGGGAACAACGAGATCGAAGCGGTTGAGCCAGACGAGCTCGGGGAATTTTTGGAGATCCTTGATCTTGGAGTAGTCGGTGGGGAAGTTGCGGCGCGAGGTGATCCAGCCGATGTGCGACCAGAGAAAACCGTGAACGTGCGGGGAGTGCGCGTCCTCGGGCTCGTCGGAGTGCTGGTGGTGGTGGCGGTGGTGATACGCCCACCAAAGCGAACCGCGTTGCACGGTGGTGCCGGCCCAGAGCGCGAGGAAGAACTGGCCCGCGCGCGAGGTGCTGTAGGTCTTGTGCGAGAAATAGCGGTGGTGGATGCCGGTGACGGCAAACATGCGCACGAAGTAGAGAAACACGGCGGCCCAGGCGGCGAACGCACTCACGCCGACCCAGAGAATGCCGAAGCAGCCGAGGTGAAGAACGGCGAACGGCATGACGCGCACCCAGTCGACCTTGTCGGGTTCGTTGCGCATTTTCTCGGCGCCTTCGGGACAGTAATCAGAATCGATCCACTGCGTGACTGCGGTGAGCGCGCGGCGGAAAAACGAGGGAGAGGAAGAGACGGAATCGGACACGGGCGGTAAGGATTAAGGCGTCAAGGGAACAACCGAAGACCGGATCGCGCAAGTCGGGTTTCCGCAAAAGGCGTTACAATTGGAGCGCGTATTTCTTGCGAATGGACGCGTGCAAATGTTCGCGAATGTCATGTGCGCCACGCTTGCGCAGTGTGATCGGGTTGCATTCACTCCGGGCACATGAGCCAACCCGCCAGTCTGTCGCCGGTTAAAAAAAGTGAGATCTTTGGCTGGTGCTGTTTCGATTTTGCGAACTCGGCATTTACAACCGTGATCATCACGGCGGTTTACTTCGTTTACTTTAAAAACGTGGTGATGGGCGGCGCGGCCGAGGCCTCGGCGTGGTGGGGTTGGGCGCTGGCTCTGTCGCAACTGGGAGCCATCCTGGTGTCGCCCTTGATCGGAGCCATGGCCGATGTCACCGCGCGGAAAAAGACCTATCTCCTGGGCTCCGCCGTGCTGTGCTCGCTGGCGACCGCTTCGCTTTATTTTGTCGGGGCGGGAGAGCCGTTGCTCGCCCTCGTGCTGGTGGTGGTGGCCAACTTCTGTTTCTCGCTGAGCGAGAATCTTTGCGCGGGATTTCTGCCGGAGATCAGCACGCCGGAAACCGCGGGGCGCATCTCCGGCTATGGCTGGAGTTTTGGTTATTTCGGCGGACTGCTCAGTCTGGTGCTGGCGTTGCTGGTCATTGATTTTGGCAAGGCGCCCGAGCGCACGCCCTGGACCTTTGTGATGACGGGCGCGTTCTTCATCGCGGCGAGTCTGCCGACGCTGATTTTGGTGCGCGAGCGCGCCGTGCCGAGGGCGTTGCCGCCGGGGGAAACGCTGCTCAAGGCCGCTTGGGGCGCCAATTTGAAGTCGTTGCACGAACTGCCCAAGTTCCGGACGCTGGCGTTGTTTTTTGTATCATTGATGTTCTCGACCGCGGGTTTGGTCGCGGTGGTGGCCTTCGCCGGAGGTTATGCCGACGAAGTCCTCAAGATGGGGCAGCAGGAGTTCATCGGACTCCTTGTGCTTCTGCAGTTGTCCGGCGTGGCCGGCGCGGCGGGCTTTGGTTTTATCCAGGACCGCGCGGGTTCGAAGTTCGCGATGAGTCTGGCGCTGGTGCTGTGGATCATCGTGTGCGTCTGGGCCGCTTATTGCGGTGGAAAAACGGAATTCTATATGATCGGCGTGCTGGCCGGCATCGCGATGGGCGCCCTGCAATCGGCCGGTCGCGCCGTCGTTTCCACACTCACGCCTGAAGGACGCAGCGGTGAATTCTTCGGCTTCTGGGGGTTCTTCACCAAACTTGCCGGAGTGATCGGACAACCCGCGTTCGGCATGATGGCGACCGCGTTTGGTTTCCGCACCGCGATCCTCGCCAACGGGATTTTCTTTGTTGTCGGCCTGCTGATCCTGCTGCCGCTGTCGCTCAAGCCGCGCGCGACGGTCGCGTCAGTCGCCGAGTGATTTGACGGCCGCGCGCACGTGCGGCATGAACGCCTCCGCCGCCGGCCGCGTGTGCACGCCGTGCGGCGTGAGGAAACCGATCTGCCGTTTCAGCGCCGGTCTCGTGAGGCGCACCACGGCGTAATCCTTGGCGGTCCGTCCCCACAGGGCGGATGACGGCACGATGCCGGTGCCTCCGCCGGCCGCGACCATGCGCAAAAGCACGTCGATCGAGCTCAACTCCAGCGAGAAGGTAGGCGTGCGTCTTGCCTTGGCGAAAGCCTTCAGGAGCAGGGTGCGCGTGCCGAAGCCGGGCGGAGGCGCCAGCAAGGAACGTCCGGCGATCTCTTCGGTGGTCGCGACGCGCTGACGTCCCAGCGGATCGTTGTGCGCGACCACGGCGACAAGTTCTTCACTGTAGAGCGACTGATGGCGAAGGCTGGTTTCGGCCGGCGGGACGCTGCCTATGCCCAGTTCGACGGTTCCCAGCACCAGGGCACGCTCCATGTCGTCGACCGACATTTCCAGTATCCGGACATGGATACCCGGATGCTCCTGGTGAAATTTAGCCAGCGCCAGTGGCAGCAACTGGTGGGTAAGCGCGGGCAGGACCGCCACGGTGAGCGAGCCGCGCTTCAATTCGCTCAGGTCGTCCAGAGAACTGCGCAGGTTGTCCATCTCCGCCAGCACGCGCCGCACATAGGGCAGCAGCATCTCGCCCGCAGGCGTAAGCCGGCAGCGCCGTCGCGTCCGGTCGAAAAGCGGCACGCCCAGCGCCTTCTCCATCTGGTGAATTTGCTGTGAAAGGGTCGGCTGGCGCAGGCCGATCACCGCCGCCGCCCGCGTGAAACTTCCGTGCTCGGCCAGCGCTTGGAAGTAGAGCAGGTGGCGCAGTTCGACCGTGTGGTTAAGTATAGATGGCATCTATGGATAAGATAGCTCGCAGCGTTAGTAAGCTGGTATCGTGCCTGCTATTTCACGGGTGGTTTCGACCTTCTCCCATGAATACAACGCACCACTACAACCGCCGCGATTTCATGAAAATCGCCGGCACCGCCGCCGCCGGCGTCGCCTTCTCTTCTTTTCCTTCCACCTCCTTTGCCGCGGGCAAACGTGACAAGGAACTCAACATCCTTTGCTGGGAGGGCTACAACAGCGACAATGTCCTCAATCCCTTCCGCAAGCTTCACAAGGGCATTGAGCTGAAGGCCGAGTCCGGCACCGACGATCCGAGCATGATCAACAAGCTCCGTGCCGGCGAAATCAAGGTGTGGGATCTCATCAATCTCAACCAGTGCTGGGCCCGTCAGCAGATGTGGGACGAAAAACTCATCAAGCCTCTCAATAAAAAACGCTTCGAGCCCTACATCGAAAAAATGATGCCGATGTTCTATAACAAGACGATGGGCATCAATCCGTTCGCCCTCTCGCCCGACGGCAAGGAACTCATCGGCATGATGCAGCGCTTCGGTCCGATGAATTTCGTCATCAACACGAAAAAAATCTCCATCAAGACCGCCGAGGACCAGGGGCTGCCGATGTTCCTCGATCCAAAAATGAAGGGCAAATACGGCCTGCTCGCCTGGGACAACTGGAACGTCATGCATATGTGCATCACCGCCGGTTTTTCGCCTTATAAGATGCACACGCCCGCCGAGGTGGAGCTCTTCAAGAAGACCGCGCAGACTCTCTTTGCCAACGCCAAGATGATCAGTGGCGACCCTGCGCAGCTCAACCAGGCCCTCATCAACGGTGAGATAGACGCCATCTACAGCGGCGGCACCTACACCTGTTCTGTCGCCCGCAAGGAGGGCTTCAGCGAGGTCTATCACATCTCGCCGCTCAAGGGGCCGCTCGAAGGCGGCAAGGGTTCGCTCCAGTGGTTCGAGGTCACTTCCGTGGTCAACAACCCCGACGTCAGTCCGCTTGCCGAAGACTTCCTCGAATACGTGCAGAATCCCGACATCTGCCACACCGTCGCCATGGCCGACGCTTCGCACAATCCCGTCACGCAGATGTCGCAGCCCGAGGTGTTCGCGAAGTTCAAGAAGGACGAGCTCAACTGCTTCCAGTGGGAGACGCTCGAAGCCGACATGACGCGCAGCGTCGATTACCAAGTCGTGCCCGACAACGACCTGCTCACCTCGATCTACAACGAGGCCAAGCGCACCCGCGAAGGCTGAGCCTTCCGCGGCCCGTCAGCTGCTATGTCTCCGCAGGCCGCCGCACTCCGGCGCGATCTGCGGATCTCTTCCGCCTGCCTTCATCATCCGCTCCCATGGACGAATCTGCCGCTCCCATTCTAGAAGTCGCCAACGTTACCAAGCGCTTCGGCAAGTTCACCGCCGTCAACGACGTCAGTTTCAAGATCGCCGACGGCGAATTCTTCACGCTCGTCGGCCCCAGCGGCAGCGGAAAGACCACGCTTCTCCGCATGCTCGTCGGCATGGAGAAACCGACCACGGGCGAACTCCGCCTGCGCGGAAAAATTATCAACGACCTCGCGCCCAACCTGCGCCCGACCTGCATGGTGTTCCAGTCGCTCGCGCTCTTCCCGCACATGACGGTGGGTAAAAACGTCGAGTTCCCTCTCGCGATCCGCGGCGCCCGTGAGAGTGAGCGCCGCACACGCGCCTGGGAGTTGCTGAAACTCCTCCATCTCGATCCCAACCGATACTACGACAAAAACGTCACCCAATGCTCCGGTGGCGAACGCCAGCGCGTCGCCTTGGCCCGGGCGCTCGCCTACGATCCCGAGATTCTCTTCTTCGACGAGCCGCTCTCCGCCCTCGACGCCCGTCTGCGCAAAACGCTCCAGAAGGAGCTCAAGGACATCCAGCGCAGCACCAAAAAAACCTTTTGCTACGTCACGCATTCGCTCGAAGAGGCCATGGTGATGAGTGACCGCGTCGCCATCCTCCGCTCCGGCGTCATCGAGCAGATCGGTCAGCCCGACGAAATCTACGCCTCCCCGAAAAACGCCTTCGTCGCCGAGTTCATGGGCGAGGTGAACCTCCTGGATATCATCGCCTCCGGCGACACCGCCGCGCTGTGGGACACCGGTCGCAAGCCGATCTCGCTCACGCTGCCCGCTCCGCTGGAGGCCGGCACCAAGCGCAAGCTTCTCGTCCGTCCCGAATCGCTCCGTTTCGTTTCTCCCGGCGAGACCGCCGGCAACACCGTGCCCGTGCGCATTCTCAACCAGTTCTCCCTCGGCTCGCGTATCCAATACCATGTCGAAGTCACTCCCGGTTGCACGCTCACGGTCGAGCGTCTCCGCGAAGAACGCAGCGCCGCCGGTGCCGACGCCGTCCTCGGCTGGGACCTCGCCGACAGCCAGATCCTCGAGTCATGAGCGGCGCGCTTCCAGTCATTCCGCCAAAGTCCCGGCTGCTCGAGCGCGTGCCGGGCCTCATCGGTGCGCTCTCGGCCTCGCCCTTCGCGCTGCTCATGTTGTTCGGCTTTGTCGCACCGCTTCTCTGCGTTGTGTGGTTCGGCTTCATGCCGTCGAAAACCTTCAGCCTTCTGCAGGCGCCGACGCTCGAAAACTACGAGACGATTTTCAACCAGACGTATTTCAAATCCATCCTCTGGTCCCTCGGACTCGCGAGCGTCACCGTCCTCATCCTGCTCGTCATCTGTTTTCCGCTGGCCTTCGCCATGGCCAAGATTTTCAAGGGCGTCGCGAGCTTCATTACCTACGCCATCGCGACCTCGCTCTTCGTCTCGGAAAACATACGCCTCTTCGGCTGGGTCATCGGTTTCATGAAGAACGGCGTGGTCGGCGGCACGCTCGCCAAGGTCTTCGACGTCCAGGTGGACTCTCTGCTCTACAACATTCCGGTCATCATCCTCGGCATGGTCTACGTTTATCTGCCGTTCATGCTCTTCCCCCTCGTGCTCGGTGTGAAGATGGTGCCCGACCAGGTGCGCGAGGCCGCCTTCGATCTTGGTGCGAGTCGCTGGCAGGTTTTTAAGAAAATCGACCTCCCTCTCTCCATGCCCGGCGTGATGATCGGCTCGCTCCTCGTGTTCGTGCTTTCCGTCGGCGCGATCTCCGAGGCGAAAATCCTCGGCGGCCAAAAGGTCGTGACCATCGCCTCCGACATCGAGTCCGAGTTCACCTACGCGCAAAACTGGCCGCTCGGTTCCGCGCTTTCCACGATGTTCATCGCGCTGACCACGGTCGTCGTGTTCTTCGCCCTCGGCCGCTTCGACCTCGAAAAACTCCTCGGCAAAAAGCCCGCCGAATGACCCGACGCACGCCATGATCGTCACGCGCACCCAGAAAGCTGGATTCAGTCTCTACGCGGGCATCGTGCTGCTCGTGTTCTACTTTCCCGTCTTCTGCATCATCGTCGCCTCACTCTCCAAAAAACGCTTCTTCTCGTTCCCCTACGCGTCCGAGGAGATGACGTTCAAATGGTATGCCGACGCCGCCAACTCCCCGCAGGTCCATGACTTCGTTGGCGTGAGTCTGCGCATCGCCGCCGTCGCCGCGCTCGCCTCGGTGACCATCGGATTTTTCTCCGCGCTCGCCTACGCGCGCTACCGCTGGCGCGGACGCCAGACGTTTCAGCGTCTCGTGCTCCTGCCGCTCTTCTTCCCGCAGTCGGTCCTCGGGCTCGCGCTGCTCATGTGGTTCAACTTCCTCAACGTTACCACCGCGTGGTGGACCGCCGCTATCGCCCATACCGTGTGGATCGCGCCCATCACCACGCTGATCATCTCGATCCAGGCCTACGGACTCGACGAATCGCTCGAAGAAGCCGCCCGCGACATGGGCGCGACGCGCTGGCAGATCCTCCGCAAAATCACGATCCCGCTGCTCCTCCCCGGCATGATAAGCGCCACGTGTTTCGCCGTGCTGCTCTCGTGGGGCAACTTCGCCCTCTCGCTCTTCACGACCGGTGCCGACAGCGCGCTGCCCGAGTGGCTCTACGCCCGCATGACCAGCGGTTACCAGCCGATGGTCCCGGCAGTCGGCGTCATCAACGTCGGCGTCGCCATCCTCCTCGTGATCGTCCTCTTCACCATCGTCCGCTGGAGCACCCGTAAGTCCCGCACGTCCGCTCCGTCGCACTAATCCCGACGCGGCAACGCGCCGCGTTTCGTCTCTCTCTTTCCCCATGTCCGCCTCCCTCAAAAACAAATCCGTCATCGTCACCGGTGGTAGCAAAGGCATCGGCAAAGGCATCGCCCGCGTCTTCGCCTCCCACAGTGCCAAAGTCCTCGTCGTCGCCCGCACCGCCTCCGAAGGCGAAGCGACCGTGGCCGAACTCACCGCCGCCGGCGGCACCGTCGCCTTTTGCCAAGCCGACGTCGCCACCCGCGTCGGAGTCGAACACATGGCTGCCACCGCCGTGTCGCTCTATGGCGGCATCGACGTCCTGTGCGCCAACGCCGGCGCGTTCCCCGCGCTCAAGTTCGCCGACATGACCGAAGACGCCTGGGACGGCATTTTCGCGACCAACGTGAAAAGCATGTTCCTCTCGATCCAAGCCTGCCTCCCGCACCTCAAGAAAAGCACCGCGCCCCGCATCGTGCTCACCTCATCGATCACCGGTCCGATCACCGGTTTCCCCGGCTGGTCGCACTACGGCGCAACCAAAGCCGCTCAGCTCGGTTTCCTGCGGACCGCCGCCATCGAATTCGCCAAGGACAACATCACGATCAACGCCGTCCTCCCCGGCAACATCCTCACCGAAGGTCTCGCCGGCATGGGTGCCGATTATCTCGCCGCCACCGCCGCCTGCATCCCGCTCGGGAAACTCGGCACCGTTGACGACATTGGCCACGCCGCCGCCTTTCTCGCCTCCGCCGAAGCCAACTACATCACCGGCCAGACCATCACCGTCGATGGCGGCCAGATCCTCCCCGAGTCGCCCGCCGCGCTCACCGCCTGATTCCCATGTCAACCTGGCGCACCGCGTATCGGTCTTTCTACTACGAAACGATGAACGGGGACGATCTTCCCGCCATCGTCCTCGATCCGTCGAAAACCGCGCTCCTCGTGATCGACCTCCAAGTCGCCTACCTGCCCGAGGCGACTCCGCCCCACGCCACGCCCGCCGACATCGCCGAGTGGCGCCGTTGGGCGCCCTTCCGCGATCGCATGCACGGCACCGTGCTGCCCAACACCCAACGCCTCCTCACCCGTTTCCGCGCCGCTCAACGCGAAGTCCTCTTTGCCCGCATCGCCTGCCTCACCAAAGACGGCCGCGACCGCTCCCTCAGCCAAGCCCGCCCCGGTTTCAATAACCTCCTGCTCCCTCTCAACGCAGCCGACTCCCAAATTCTCCCGCAGGTCGCCCCGCTCGCCGACGAGATCGTCCTCACCAAAACCACCGACAGCGCGCTCACCGGCACCAACCTCCGCCTGCTGCTCACCAATCTCGGCATCCGCAACGTCGTCGTTTGCGGCATCTTCACCGACCAGTGCGTCGCCAGCACGGTCCGCTCCCTCGCCGACGAAAGTTTCAACGTGATCGTCGTGGACGACGCCTGCGCCGCCGCGACCGACGAACTCCACCGCGCCGAGCTCACCATCATCAACAACATCTACTGCCAGGTCCTCACGACCGACGAAACCCTCTCCGCCCTCAACCCCGTCTGACCATGTCCGCCCTCATCGACTCTCTCCTCTCCGCCTCCAAAGAAGCCGTCCTCGCCGACAGCTCCCAATACTGGAACCCCGACAAAGTCCGCGCCTGGGCCGACCGCGGCACGCCTCTTGTCATCGGCCGTCGCGAAGGTTACCACCTCTACGACATGTCAGGCCACCGCCTGATCGATCTCCATCTTAACGGCGGCACCTACAACCTCGGCCACCGCAACCCCGAGATCATCGCCGAGATGAAGGAAGCCTTCGACCACTTCGACATGGGGAACCACCATTTCCCCGCGATCGGCCGCGCCGCGCTCGCCAAAAAACTCGTCGAGACCGCACCCGCCAACATGCGCTACGCCGTCCTCTCCAGCGGCGGCGGCGAAGCCATCGACATCGGCCTCAAGTGCGCCCGCTACGCCACTAAGCGCAAAAAAATCGTCTCCATCGAAAAAGCCTACCACGGCCACACCGGCCTCGCCCTCGGCACCGCCGACGGACGCTACGCCGACCAGTTCATGAGCGCCGGCCGCCCCGACGAATTCGTCAAAGTCCCCTTCAACGATCTCGCCGTCATGGAAGCCGCGCTCGCCCCCGGCGACGCCGCCTGCGTCATCATGGAAACCATTCCCGCCACCTACGGTTTCCCGCTCCCCGCCGACGGCTACCTCCCCGCCGTCAAAGCCCTCTGCGAAAGCTACGGATCCCTCTACGTCGCCGACGAAGTCCAGACCGGCCTTATGCGCTGCGGCTCAGGCCACCTCTGGGGCGTCACCGGCTACGGCGTCACGCCCGACATCATCGTCACCAGCAAAGGCCTCTCCGGCGGCCTCTATCCCATCGGCGCCGTCATCACCAACGCGGCCGGCGGCGGCTGGCTCAACGAAGACGGCTGGGGCCACATTTCCACCTTCGGTGGCTCCGAACTCGGCTGCGTCGCCGCGCTCAAGACCCTCGAAATCACTCTCCGCCCCGAGACCATCGCGAACGTGGACACCGTCGCCGCAAAACTCCGCGCCGGCCTCGAAGCCATTCAGAAAAAACACGCCTTTTTCACCGGCATCCGCCAGCGCGGCGTCATCTTCGGACTCGAGTTCAACACCCACCCCGAAGGCGCGAAAATCGTCATGCGCGAACTCTACGCGAACGGCATCTGGGCGATCTTCTCCCAGCTCGATCCGCGTGTCCTCCAGTTCAAACCCGGCCTCCTCCTCACGCCCGCCGACTGCGACGAAATCCTCACCCTCACCGAAGCCGGCATCTCCGCCGCCGCATCCAGTTTCTAACTCTGCGACCTCCGTGTCTTCTGCGTTAAAAACTCCGATTACCCCCGCCGCATTCGCCGCGCTCCCGACGAAGGCCCAACTCCGTCGCGTCGAACAACTCGCCCGCCAGGCCCTCCCGCTCTTCGGCCTCCACCCCGCGTCCGGCATCAAGCTCCTCAACTACTCCGAGAACGCGACCTACCTCATCAGGCCGCCCGCCGGTTCGTCAGAAAAAACGCGGATCCTCCGTATCAACCGCCCAGGGTATCACCCGCGCAACTACATCGCCACCGAGCTCTCGTGGGTTCAGGCGCTCAAACGAGACACGTCCATCCTCACCGCCGAACCGCTCCCCGGCCTCGACGGCGAACTCGTCCAACACGTCTGGCACCCCGCCGTTCCCGAGCCGCGCCACTGCGTGCTCATGACCTTCGTTCCAGGCACTGAGCCCGACGACAGCAACCGCCTCGCATCCTTCGCCCTCCTCGGCGAAGTCACCGCGCAACTCCACCGCCACGCCGCCGGCTGGAAACCCGACCACCCCATCCTCCGCGAACGCTGGGATTTCGACACCATGGTCGGCCCCTCCGGACACTGGGGCCGCTGGGAAAACGGCCTCGGCATGACGCCTGCAAAGAAAAAACACCTCGCCCGCGTCCTCCCGATCATCCGTCGCCGCGTCGATAAAATCGGCTACGACCGCGCGCGTTTTGGTCTCATCCACGCCGACCTCCGCGCCGCCAACCTCCTCGTCAACAACGGACAGGTCGCCGTGATCGACTTCGATGACTGCGGACACTCCTGGTTCATCTACGATCTCGCCGCCGCGCTCAGCTTCATCGAGACGCATCCCGACGTCCCCGCCTACATCGACGCGTGGCTCGGTGGCTACACCCGCCAACGCCGCCTCTCCAAACAAGAGATCGCCGAAATCCCCACCTTCATCATGCTCCGTCGCATGCTCCTCGTCGCCTGGATCGGCTCCCATGCCGACACCGCCCAAGCCCAGGCCATGGGCCCGAAATACACGACCGACACCTGCGCTCTCGCCGACGCCTACCTTTCCCGTTTTAACTGACGCATGAGTTTCGCGACCACCATCGGCCGCACGCGCCACACCTTCGCCACGCTCGCCGAGCTTCTGGCCAAGGCCACGCCGCACCGCTCCGGCGACGTGCTTGCGGGTGTCGCCGCCGCGTCCGCCGAGGAACGCATCGCCGCCCAGCTCTGCCTCGCCGACGTTCCGCTCGCGCGCTTCCTCGAAGATCTGCTCATCCCCTACGAGACCGACGAAGTCACCCGACTCATCATCGACAGCCATGACCGCGCCGCCTTCGCTCCCATCGCAGGCCTGACCGTCGGCCAATTCCGCGACTGGCTCCTCCGCTACGAAACCGATTCGACCGTCCTCACCGCGCTCGCCCCCGGTCTCACGCCCGAGATAGTCGCCGCGGTGTCGAAGCTCATGGGCAACCAGGACCTCGTCCTCGTCGCCAAAAAATGCCGTGTCGTCACCGCCTTCCGCAGCACCATCGGCTTGCCCGGACGCCTCTCCGTCCGCCTCCAGCCGAATCACCCGACCGACGATCCGCAAGGCATCGCCGCCTCGATCCTCGACGGACTCCTCTACGGCTGCGGCGACGCGGTCATCGGCATCAACCCCGCTACCGACAGCGTGCCCGCGATGGAGACGCTCCTTCGCCTCATCGACGAACTCGTCCACCGCTACGAAATCCCCACGCAGTCCTGCATCCTCGCGCACGTGACGACCGCGCTTCAGGCGATGCAACGCGGTGCACCCGTCGATCTCGTTTTCCAATCCATCACCGGCACCGAAGCCGCGAACAAAAGTTTCGGCATCAACCTCGCGCTCCTCGCCGAGGCCCGCGCCGCCGCGCTTTCGCTTAAGCGAGGCACGGTCGGCGACAACTGCATGTATTTCGAAACCGGCCAGGGCTCGTGCCTCTCGGCCGGCGCACACCACGGACTCGACCAGCAGACCTGCGAAGTCCGCGCCTACGCCGTCGCGCGTCCGTTCAAACCGCTGCTCGTCAACACGGTCGTTGGCTTCATCGGTCCGGAATACCTCTACGACGGAAAACAAATCATCCGCGCCGGCCTCGAAGACCACTGCTGCGGCAAACTCCTCGGCCTGCCGATGGGCGTGGACGTGTGTTACACGAATCACGCCGAAGCCGATCAGGACGATATGGACACCCTCCTCACGCTCCTCGGCGTGGCCGGTTGCAACTTCATCATGGGTATACCCGGTGCCGACGACATCATGCTCGGTTACCAAAGCACGAGCTTCCATGACAGCCACTACCTCCGACAGGTTCTCGGCCTGAAGCCCGCCCCCGAGTTCGAAGCCTGGCTGGAAAAAATGCGCATCGCGACCGACGGTCGAAAACTTCTTCCCGTGACCGGCCAGCACACGCTGCTCGGGGCGCAGTCACTCAGCTGATCAACAGCAAGCGCGGAGGCTGGCCGGGGTGTTGGATCGGTGCGCGGTGCACGCAAGGAGGCACGGGGCTGCCGGGGCATTCGGTGGAGATGCGCCACAGGTTGCCGAGACCAAAGGCATACGGCTGCGCGCCCGTGCGGGCGACGTAGTGCAGGTCGTAGAAGTTTTCGTTGAGGAAGGTGGTGAAGCCCTCGTCGTCGGCGCCGCCGTAGAGTGCGAGGAGTTTGGCGCGAGTCTCGGGCAGGTCGGCGCATTTCACGGCATCCTCGGGACACAGGCCTTCGGAGGACGAGACAGTGTAACTGCACAGAAACGTGTCGGCGATGACGTTGGCGCTGTCAGCGTGGTAGGAATACACGTCGGTCGGCACGGGGCCGGAGGCGTCGTCCTTCGGGTAGGCGGGGATGCAGTTCAACTCGGGTTGGAGCTCGTGATCACGCAACCGGCAGAGGTCGGTGATGAGCGTTTCGCGGGCGACCTGGCCGGCGGGACTGAGCGTGAGCGCGCGCAGGTCGTCCTCGTCGAGGCTGGTGATCTCATCAACGGGACCGAGTTGATCCACGATTTCCTGAAAGTCGCCCGCGAGCGTTCGCGGCCAGCAGAGGGCGTTGACACCGTGGGCGAACGGAGTGGAGACGAGTTCTTCGAAGCTGTTGACCACCTGGATGCAGGCGTGGGCGGGAGGGAGAGCTGAAGATGCGAGGCTGGAAGCCATAAAGAATGTAAGTAGTGCGCAGCGAGTGGAGGGTAGCGAGCATTCAGAAGGACGGGGGGCGTTTGCCGTCCCGTCTGCTGCCGTGCCGAAAAATGCATCTACATGCTAAGAAATCATGGTGTCGGTCGTCATGTATGATTGAATGCAGTTCCCGATGCGCTCCACGGCTTATCCCGCTTTTGGTCTCACGCTTGTGGTGAACCATGCATGCAATCTTCGCTGCAGTTATTGCTATACGGGTGCCAAATTTCATGCGGCGATGCCGGTCGCCGTGGGTGAACGCGCCATACGCCGTGCACTCGCAAGCGTTTCCGCCGGAGGTGTTCTGCAGATCGGCTTTTTTGGCGGTGAACCCTTGATCGAGGCCCGGAGCATTCACGATTGGATGCAAATCGCCCGCCGTGAGTCCCGCGTGCAGGGCAAACAGGTTCGTTTCAACCTCACGACCAATGGGACCGTGGTCGATGCGGCTGCCTGGTCAGTGGTTATGGATCCGGAGGTGGATGTCGCCGTAAGTTGTGACGGCACCGTTGGCCAGCATGACAAGCACCGGCGCGACATTCACGGGCACGGTAGTTTTGCCCGGGTGGAAAACACCCTGCGCGAACTGGTGGCGACGGGTCGTGCCTTCTCGGTCGTCATGGTCGTGCGGCCCGACACCTTGGAGGAATTGCCCGATGGGCTCAGGCATCTGCGCGGGCTGGGTATCACGCAATTCACGTTGTCGCTCGATGTCTGGACCCGGTGGGAAGCGGCCGATCTCGAAAATCTTGCGCGTGTCGTGGATGTTGCCGCCGATCTGTGGCGCACGTGGTTGCCCGACGCCAGTATTGACTGGTTTGATACACGTATTGCCGCCGTGGCCGGACTGCCTTCGGCCCGTATCGATACTCGCTGCGGTTTCGGTGAAGGGGAAATCGCGGTTGCGCCGAGCGGCCGTCTTTATCCTTGCGAGCGGCTTGTGGGTGACGACCGGTCCGGACATCCCCTGCAGCTTCCCGGGCTGGTGGATGAGGGCGATGATTTCCTCGGGGTAAGCGCGCCATGCTCCGGCCCGGGTGATGCTTGCGCGACTGGCGCCAGCTGTCGGTGCAGCAACTATATCCGCTCGGGATCCACCGCGGTTGAAGACGGCTTGCTGCGTGCATTGGACGATGCGGTCCACCATTCACTTGAACGCCTGATCGTTGCCAGCCAGCCTTTCGACAAAGGAAGTCCCCATGAATAATGATAAACCAGCCCCCGGCCTTCCGGACGACTTCGAGGAGCGTATCCGGCGCGCCTATGACGATAAACCGCCGCGTTCCTTCGCACGCAGTGCCGCCATTAATTTTCTGATGATTGCGGGCGGCCTCAGTGTCGTGGGCGTGATCGTGGTTCCCGGCACCACGATGGGCGCATCGCGCACCGGGCGATTGGAATGGCAGCGGCGTGAGGCGGAGATCGCCCGTGTGATCGAAGCGGCGTCCACCGTGGAGCGACCCGAGCAGCCGTGATGCCTGGCTCCCGTCGCTGGCTGAGCACCGGCTTGCGTGTGATCGAACGCCTGCTGGCTATCGTGGGGTTGTGCATGATCATTTATTGCACGTTTTTTGATCTCAGTGTCATCGGTTCAGGATCGATGGCTCCCGCGCTGCAGGGCGAAAATGTGGCCACGGGGGACCGTGTGCTTTTTGAGAAATTCACCGGACGCTTCCGGGCTCCCCGCCGTTGGGAGATTCATCAATTCCATACCCCGGAAGGGATCACGGCGGCCAAGCGCGTGGTCGGCCTTCCCGGCGAGCGTGTCTCATTGCGTGACGGTGTTCTCCATATTGATGGGAAGCCGGTGGAGATTCCTGCCGGGCTCCAATATTTGCGTTACTATCCGTTCGGGAACCTGGTCAAAGGCCATGAGGTTGATTGTGCCTCCGGTTATTACGTTCTGGGCGATGACTCGCGTGATTCGATGGACAGCCGCTACAACGGCGTGCTTTCCGCGGATCAGTTTACCGGACGCGCCTGGCTGACACTCGGCCCCGGGAGGCGTTATGGTTTTGTTCGGTAAGAAAAAGCGCGAA
>DATHXF010000219.1:0-6843 GCA_035459785.1 Rariglobus sp.
GTCCACCTCGACTTCGACTGGGGGCTTTTTTCATCGATATGCTTTGGTTACACGCTCACCGAACCCCGGCTTCACCAGATCACCAACGCCCAATACAGCTCCGCGCGCATCGCGGTCCGGGCCCTGCGTGAAAACTACGGCTATCGTCGCATCGGCTTTGTCATCGCCCGTGAAACCGATGAACGCACCGATCAGAATTTCAGCTCCGGGTTTCTTTCCGAGCAGCGTAACTTCGAACCGGAAAACCGCCTGCCCATTCTCTCGCTGACGTGTCTTTCGATGGAGAACGAAATCGAGGAAATCACCCGCTGGTATCGGGAGAACAAACCCGACTGCATCGTGTTCCTGCATGAAACCGTGCCGGAGTTGATGCGCCGTCTTCGCATAGACACAAAAAAATGCGGACAAGCGTCGCTCAGTCTGACCAGCAAAGAAGGCACTCTTTCGGGTATCCACCAGAACGACACGATCATCGGTCGCAAGGCGGTGGATTTCCTCATCGACATGATCCATCGCAATGAGCGCGGCATCCCGGACCATCGGTTTAAGTTCCTCATCGATGGCGAGTGGATCGACCGCAAGTCGCTGCACGTTCAAAAAGCCTCCAAGAAGACAGCGGCCTGAGCCCTGAGTGCAGACCCGAACGCCGTTCTATTGGAAGAACGCCGGCGGGTTTGTTTAGCGTCTGAGTCAGTCAAAGGATTCCGACGTTCGCTTCACGCCCCTGCCCCGTCCATTCTCCGGCCTTTGGGCCAATGTTTTTCTGATCATGCGCTGCCACCTCCCCCGTCTATGCGTCCAATTGCTGGGCGCTGCTTTATTGCTCAGCCAATCCGCGCACGCCGCCTCTTCCTGGGACGGCAAAACCGCCGTCGAATACGTTCTCTCTGTCGAAACGGACCGCGACGACGCGATCTACAAGCAGGGCGAGACCGTCACCTTCAACGTAGAGCTGCAGCACAATCAAAAACCCGCCGCCTCCGAAGAGATCGAGTGGACCACGTCCAAAGACGGAGTGGCTCCCATCGTGACTGGAAAGCTCATGCTCAAAGACGGTCGCGGAGTGATCACCGGCACCTTGAAGGAACCCGGTTTCCTCCAATGCAAAGTCACTTTCAAGGGAGCCAATCCCGCCCTCACCGCGCTCTCCGCCGGCGGTTTCGATCTGGCTTCGATCAAGCCCAGCATGCCCGCGCCCGCCGACTTCGACGCCTTCTGGGCCGCGCAGAAAAAGCGCCTCGCCGCCGTTCCGATGAACACGAAGCTCACGTCCGTCCCCCCTCCCTCCACTCGCAAGGGTGCGGAAACCTTCAGCTTCGTGGTGGACAGCATCGGCGCGCCTTCGACCGGTTTCTACGGACGCCCGACCGACGCCAAGCCGAAGAGTCTTCCTGCCGTTCTCTTCGTGCCGGGAGCAGGCGTGCGCAGTGCCAATCTCGACTCCATGGCCGGCTGGGCCGCGGCCGGCATGATCGTCGCCGAGATCAACGCCCACGGTATCGCCAACGGCGAAACCCGCGAATACTACGGTGCTCTGGATGCCGGCGAGTTGAGCGACTACCGCAAACGCGGCCGCGAATCCCGCGACACCTTTTATTTCCAGGGCGTTTATTTCCGCGTGTTGCGCGCACTTGAGTTTCTCACCGAGCAGCCTGAGTGGGATGGCAAGACGCTGATCATCCTCGGCGGCAGCCAGGGCGGCGGCCTCTCGCTCGCCGGAGCCGCGCTCGACCAGCGCGTGACCTTCATCGTCTCCAACGTCCCTGGTCTCACCGATCACACCGGCATGGTCGCCGGCCGCATCGCCGGCTGGCCGAAGGCGATCCCTGTGGGCGCCGACAGCAAACCCGATCCGAAGGTTCTGGAAGCGCTGCGTTACTACGACGGCGTCAACTTCGCCGCCCGCATCAAGATCCCCGTTCACATGGAGGTTGGCTTCATCGACATCATCTGCCCGCCCACCGCGAGCTACGCCGCCTACAACAACCTGGGAGGAAAAAAGGATATGATCCCCTGGCCCGACCGTGGCCACGACATCGGCCCGCAAATCTGGAACGACATGCGCAAGCTCACCCTCGCCCACGCCGCCGAAATGCAAGCGAAGTAAGCGCGGCACCTCGTTTCGCCCCACCCACAACTTCTCCGAGTCATGCGCCCCTATCTCCTCGCCACCGCGTGCCTGGCCGCATCGTTGCTCCGCGCCGAGCCGGCCTCGCCGTCTCTTTCCAATCCCGGTTTCGAAGGCGCCACCCTGGACTGGATCCCGTCGGCGGAGGACATCAAATTCGGCCTGAGCAAAGTCACCTCCGAGGCCGCCCGTTGCGGACAAAAAGGCCTCCGGGTCGATCAGGCCGAGGGCGGGCCGGGTTCGTGGATTCAAAGCAAGCGGACAGCCGTTAAGCCCGGCGTCCGTTATCGCATCGAGTTCTGGGCGCGCACGATCAACACCAGCGGCGTCGGCGTGTGGGTTAATTTCTTTGAAGAAAACTGGACTCCGATTCCCGCGCCTCCCGGTCCTCAGCTCGCTGTGCAAGTGCCGGCGGAGGCACCGGAGTGGACCGCCTACCATATCGACGTCGTCGCCCCGGCAAACGCCGACAGCGTGACCCTCGCCGTGCACTGCTACAGCAAGCGGCCCACGATGGCCGACTTCGACGATTTCACGATCACGCCACTCTCCACCCCGGCGCCGGGCACGCCTTAAATCGCGAATGTCTGCGTGCCCCCGCGAATCGAAAAATCGCGGACGCCACCCTTCAACTTAACCCGCAGCGTAAATTCACCGTCGGCAACGACCGTGAGTTCAAACCCACCCTCACCTACTCCCGTCGGCACCGCCTGCAACGACACCACGCGATGGTTGAAGCGGTAACGCTCGCAACCCACCCGGTTCTCGCCGCGCAAATCCCACGTCAATGTGTTGGTCGTCGCGTCGGGCCGCAGCCCGATCACGTATTCCAGGAAAAAGAGAATCGGCGTGATGCCCGTCCACCCCACGAAGTCTTCCTTCGCCGGTGTGCCCGGAGAGTCGGAATCCGGCGCATAGTTCTCCCACAGCGTCCCCGTCATTTCAAACACGCGGCCGGTGACATCCAGGTCGTTCAACGCGATCTCCCGCGCGAGATCGTGACAACCGCAGCGCTCCAGCCCGCGAATCACCATCGTCGTGGTCGGCGCCCAGACCGCGCCGCACCAATACCCACCGGCCGGATTATACCCCGGTTCGTTCGCCGCCAGCGTCGGCACGCGATGGTTGCGCGCAAACGTCGCCGGGTTCTTCAACTCCGCCGACAACGCCGCCACCTGATGCGGTTCCGCCACACCCGCCAGCAGCGTCCAGAATGCGGCGACCGTCTTCACCGACACGCGCTGCCCATCAATCGCGAGGTCATAATAAAATTTCCGCTCTTCATCCCACAGGAGCGCATTGATGAGCCGAGCTAACGCATCGGCTTCGTCCGACCACGCCCGCTGCTCCGTTTTCAGTCCCTGGACCTCCGCCATCTCGGCGAGGCATCGCGCCACCAGCACCATCTGCGACGAGGTGTCCACCGCACATCCGCCTCCAACCAGGTGCCGGTTGCGCGGCGAATTATCCATGCTCGCCCAATCGGTAAGATAGAGTCCGTTGCCCTGACGCAGATAATGCTTCAGCGCCTCGTGATACTTAACCAGCGCCGGATAAACCATCGCCACACGCGCAGCGTCGCCGGTGACGCGATAACTCTCCATCTCCGCCCACGCGCACAGCGGATTGTTCAACGCATCCAGAGTCAGCACCGGAGCCGGCTGCGGGGTTTCCCGTCCGACAAACACGACCGCATCACGGCCGATCGACGGCACCTTCCATCCGTGGCTGCTGTAGAGCGGACCACCCTCGCGGTTGACCCACGCGCCATAATCCTCGCCCGTGGCGCGCACGATTTCTCGGGAGATTTCTCCATCCGCGTGCTGTCGCGCGTAGAAATTATCCAGCGACTCGATGCCCGGCACGAGCGGATGCGCGACATTGCAGAACATCGTCATGAAACACGTATCCCAGAGGAAAATGTTCTCATTAAAAGCCGCGTCGATGAACTGGGTAACGAAACCGCTGCCCGGTTTCGGCTCGTTGAAATTGCGCGCCGCCAGCTCCCACGCCTTCCAATACATCGAAACCCATTCCGGTTTCGCATCGCAGATCGGCGACGGCAGTTGCCCGGCCAGCTCCGCATACACGGGCAACGGCTTTGGTTCGTAGCTCTTCTTTGAAAAATACAGGCCGCGTTGTTCAGACATAAAATGATATTCTCGGGTTTGTGCCGGCTCAAACCGGCGCGACATAAGCCTTCGGTCCGCCCAGACGAAGAAAGCGCACATACACCAGCCACGCCGAGATCAGCGCCACCAGCGCCAGCAGTCCGCCGATCACAAAAGTGTAGCGGTAGTTCCGCCCCGTCAGATCGACCACCGCGCCCATCGCCGGTCCGATGGCCATAAGGCTCAAAGAGCCGAACAAGCCCGCCGCCGAGCTGAATTGTCCGAACTTGGATCTCGGAAAAAGGCGCTGCCCCAGCGAGGCCGCGCTGGTGAAATAGCATCCCGAGAGCACGCCGTGCGCAACCAGTGCGATGGCGAAGCTCTCCGGCGTTTTCACCCAAATGTAGCCCGCCAGCGTCACCACGATGTAGCCCGCCAGCGAAACCATGCTCACGCGCATCGGATGGTATTTATCGGCCATCCATCCCAGAAAATAAGCCAGGCACAGCGAGATCGTGAACGTGACCGCGAGACAGTGACCATAGGCCGTCATGTCCATCCCGAGGCTGCTCGCGTAGGGAATGGCAAACGAGTTCACCGGCATGAACGACAACGACCCGGTCATCAGCATCACGAAAACAAACACGTAGTAAGGCCGGCTGAAGCTCTCTTTGAAATACGTGGCGACTTCGGCGACGCGTCCGCGCGGGAGTTCCTCGGCGGGCGCCGGCGGCGGATACGCGCCCTCCTTCACCTTCAGGCACACCCACATGAAAGCCGCTCCATAAAACACACCGATGGCCACGAGGATCAGTGTGAAATGCCCGGGCACCTTGCCCATGATCCAGTAATTGAAAAAGATTCCGTCGAGCAGGCTCACGGCGCGGAACAACCCGTAAAACCGGCCGAGCAGTTCGGGCGGAACCACGTCGTTGATCAATCCGCCGAACACCGACTGCCCGATGACCGTCGCCAGTTCAAACGCCGCCCAGAACACGGAAAAACAGACGACCGACACGACCATCTTGTTCTCCAGCATCGAGAGCAGCCACGCTCCCGACGACGAGCCGCCGATCGCTTGATGCAACCAGCCGCCCACCGCGCTTCCCGGCGCGCCCAGTCCATGCAGCCACTCCGCCAGCACCGGCGTAAGGCCCAGACCGATCATGCCAAGAGCCGCGAACGGAGTCGTCACAAGCAGGAACGGGATTCGCCGTCCCCATTTGCCGCGATGCCGGTCCGATTTCACGGCGATGACCGGTCCGAGAATCAATCCTACAAACGCGGGAAACGAGGTGAGCAACAGACCGAAAATGACACTCGGAACCTTGAGATCGCCGAGATACCACTGCGCCATCGGCGCCACCGAACGATCCCGCATCGACCATGCAAAATCTCCGCACAGCAACCAGCCGAACAACGCCACCAAACCGGCCATGGTGTAAGTGAGCGTGCCAACCCGCCAGGTCTTGGACCCGTTGGAGGATTTGGAAACCGGTGCGGGAATATCCGAAAGCGATGAATGGGACATTGGGGTATAATCGGGTTATCCGGACAATCAGCGCCGGCCCAAACGCCGCGCGAGTTGGTCTTCGTAAAGCGACTTCGGCACGAGCGTGTCGCCCTTGCCTTCACCTTCCACGAAATCGTCGCTCTTCACCACGGACGCCGGCCCGCGCGTGCCGATCACGTAACCGTCGCCCCACTGGTGCGACTCCACCAAGAACACATGTCCTTTGTTCAGGATGCCGCGATAAATGTAATCGCCCTGATAGCGCTGTCCCTCGGTATTCCAAAAAACGCTCTGCGTGGTGGTCTCTCCGTGCTTCACGTTCAGCCGCGGAATCGCCTGCACGATGTCGCCGTCGCACACCGCGTTGTCGATAAGGTTGGCCAGTGAGAAATACATGTGGAAATCGCTCGGCAGGCGTCCGTCCCGTGCCGTGAAGTTGAGCAGCACGTTGCCGTTCGCGCTCATCTCGCCAAACGAGTAGTTGTGCCGCGCGCCCTGCCCTTCGCAGTTTTTGATCAGACAGTCGTTGCCGTAGAGCGTGAAGAGATAGCCGTTGCCGCCTTCACCGCGGTATTGCGGATAACGCCACTTGCAGTCCTCGACTGTGACATGGCGCGACCGGAACAACCGGATTCCGTGCGACTGGATATGGATATTGTCGGTATTGCCGACAGGCCGATAGGAGTTCACGCGGCGGATCCAGCTGTTCTCAACCGAATCCAACGTGATGGCGGTCGCCCGGTGCATCGCGTAGCCTGCCGTGCCTTCGGACAGTTTATTTTCGTAGTCCTCGTCGAGACGTCCACCCGGATGCTGCTTCATCCCGATGGAAAAATCTTCGAGCCCCGACTCGCTCAACAAGCGTCCGTTCTTGGGCATCATGATGCGGGCGTTGTCGGCCACGCGCAGGAAACCGCGCAACGGCACGTCCACGCCGATGGTTTTCGCGGCGGCATCCACCGCCGCGACGCGCCGGCAATAGATCAGTCCGGCGGGATAACCGCCCCCGGCTTTCCACACGCCGGTCATGCCCAGTTCATCAATGAACCGCTGCGTGATATCGCTGCGCACGAGGATAAGGTCGCCTTTGG
>DATHXF010000220.1:0-6799 GCA_035459785.1 Rariglobus sp.
GCGAGTCCACGGATGCGGCCGTCGATCTCATCGACGTTGGTGATCACGCCGTTGATGAGCTCCTCGCCGAACGCGTAGTGCTCGCGCGGCTGTTCCAGCGTGGCGAGGAACGTGTGCAAGTCGTCGCTCAGGTTCTTCGGCGTGTTCAGGCTCCACGCGAAGAGGAACTGCAAGGCGGCGACGCGGCCGTCACGACGCTGGGCAAAAAGGGCTTTGTTGTTGCTCATTTTGAAAGGGATTTTTTCAGGGCGGCCATCTCGAGCGCGGCGGAGGCGAACTCCGAGCCGCGGTCCATCGAACCGGTCGTGCGGGCCTCGGCCTGCGCGAGATTGTTCACCACGACCACGCCGTTGACCACGGGGATGCGGGTATCAAGCGACACGCGCATGAGCGCGGCGGCCACGGCGTCGCCGACCATCTCGTGATGATTGGTGTCGCCGGCGATCAACACGCCGAGCGCGATCACCGCGTCGAAGCGGCCGCTCGAGGCCAGTTGCTGCGCCGCCCAGGGAACTTCATGCGAGCCCGGCACGCGCACGGTCTCGATGGCAGCGGCCGGCACACCGGCGGAAACCAGCCGGGCCTGCGCCCGCGCGACCAAGGCATCCACCAGCACCGCGTTGAAGCGGGCGGCGACGATACCGATGCGAAAACCGGCACCGGAGATGGTCAGAGGCGAAGGCGCGTCGAGGCTCATGTGAAAGAAGAAAGGACAGGTGTGCGAAGGCGGACGCGCCTCGGCAACCTATTTTCCGCCGACCGGGACGACCTCGACGATCTCCAGGTCGTAGCCGTCGAGACCGACGACTTTGCGCGGGCTGTTGGAGAGCAGGCGGATCTTGCGCAATCCGAGTGCCGTAAGGATCTGCGCCCCGATGCCATAATCGCGGAAACTCATGCCCGCACCGTGGCGCGCGGCGAGACGGTCGATCACATCGGCGCCGCCCTGCGCGTGCTCCATATAAAGAACCACGCCGCGCTTGGCGCGGGCCACCGCCTCAAGCGAACCGGTAAGCGTCACATGGCTATCGGTGCCCGCCTGGCGGAAAAGATCGCCGAGCAGATTCTCGCTGTGCACGCGCACCAGCGTCGGCTCCGCGTCGAGCGCGCCGATCGCAAACGCCAGATGGTGGCGGCCGTCGAGCTTGTTGCGGAAAACATGCAGGGTGAATTCGCCGAATTCGCTGGGGAACGGACGCGTGCACACCAGCTCAACGAGCTTGTCGCGGCGGTGGCGGTATTCGATCAGGTCGGCGATGGAGACGAGCTTGAGGCCGAATTTTTTCTTAAACTCAATGAGCTCCGGCAGACGCGCGACGGTGCCGTCGTCGTTGAGGATTTCGCAGATGACGCCGCTCGGATGCAGGCCCGCAAGCGAGGCGAGATCCACCGCCGCCTCGGTGTGGCCGGCACGTTCGAGCACGCCACCGTCCTTGGCACGCAGCGGGAAAATGTGGCCGGGTTGCACCAACGCCTCGGGCTTGGCGACGGGATCGGCGAGAATGGAAATGGTGCGCGCGCGGTCGTAGGCGCTGATCCCCGTGGTGATACCTTCGGCGGCGTCCACCGAGACGGTGAAGGCGGTTTTGTGCGACTCGCGGTTTTCCTGCACCATCGCATTAATACCGAGGCGGCGAAGTTGCGCCCCCGTGGTGGGCACGCAAATGAGCCCGCGCGCGTGGCGGATCATGGTGTTCACCAGCTCCGGCGTGGCCTTCGACGCGGCCATGACCAGGTCACCCTCGTTTTCACGGTTTTCGTCATCGGTGACGATAATCATACGTCCGTCCGCGATGTCCTGGATCGCGGATTCGATGGAGTCGAAGGGAGAGGACGCGGAGGTCGTCATGGGGTGGAAACCGTCTGCCACCGTCCCCCGCATGTCAATCAGCCCGCGAGAAGCGCCGGCGGCCGCTTCAAAAGCTTGTCGTTGGCACGGGACCAGCGAGAGTGCGCACGTCCATGCGTTTTCGTATCTCCCACCGCACGCTCTACCGCTACGCCGGCTCGGCTTCGGAATCCTTCATGGAGGCGCGGCTGACCCCGACCAACGACGAATCGCAAAAGGTTTATTCCCGCCAGCTCGTCACCACGCCGGCCGCCAACATCCACAGTTACGCCGATTACTTCGGCAACACCGTGGAGACTTTCTCCATCGTGAAACGCCACCGCGAACTCCTGCTGGAAAGCGTGTGCGAGGTGGACACGACACCGGTCCCGCCCCCGAGCGCCGCGCTCGACATCAGCATTTCCGAGGCGCGCCAGCTCTATCGCAGCGAGAAACTGAAGCTGTTCGAATACCTCATGCCGTCCGAGGCCATCGCCATCGGTCCCGAGGTGAACGCGCTCGCCAACAAGCTTTTCAAACCCGGCGACACGCTCGGCCCTTCGCTGCTAAGGTTGAACAACTGGATCAAAACCAACTTCCGCTACGCCGCCGGCTCCACCCAGATCGACACGCCTGTCTCGATCGCCCTCAAACAGCGCACCGGCGTCTGCCAGGATTTCGCCCAGGTGATGATCGCCGTGCTGCGGTCGGCCGAGATTCCGGCGCGCTACGTCACCGGCTACATTGAAACCGAGACCCAGCGCAAAGCCTCCGAGGCCAAACGCGCCCCCGCTCTGATCGGCGCCAGCGAAAGCCACGCCTGGGTCGAGGTGTTTTTGCCCGGCGGCTTCTGGTGGCCGCTCGACCCGACCAACGACTGCATCGCCGGCGAACGCCACGTGAAGATCGCCGTCGGCCGCGATTACCACGACAGCACGCCGACACGCGGCGTCTTTAAAGGCACGCACACCGAGAAACTCTCGGTCGCGGTGGTGATGCAACGGCTGTGACGGGCCGTCGCACCGGCCGGATTCACTCCGCCGCCGGCGCGTTGAGCTTGCGCAGATCGGCGACAATCGATTCCACCGCGTTACCCTCGGCATCCAGCAGCGTGAGATAAACCATGAACACCAGCGGCGGCTTCACCGTCGGCGTGGAGGCCAGCGACAGTCCGCCGTCTGTGGAGTTGAGCACCGAACGCTCCTCGCCCTTTTTGTTCACCGGATTCCAACGGGCCGTGGCGCGGGCGACATCCGCCTTCATTGGCTTTTTATCGCTCTTGTAAAACTTAACCACCAAGCGCGGACCATCGACTGTAACTCCGAGGAAAGTGCCATTGTTTCGGGCGATCTCGACGCCTTCGATCTTGGCGGGCTCCTCGGTGGGGGCGGGCGCGGGCTTGGTCGTCTTGGGCTTGGCCGGGGTTTGCGCGGCCAGCGGCACGATCATGCCGATCGAGGCGGCCATCAACAACGACTTCGCTACCGCAGTGTTGAGCTTCATGCCCCAAAGTGTGCAAACCCGCCCGCCGACCGCAAGCGCGGCGGGGTAAAGAATGCGTGAAGCCCTCCTTACCCCTGCCGCTTCGCCTGCGCCTTCAGCTCGCGCCAGCGCGCCAGGCGCTCGGCGATCTTCGCTTCCGGTCCGGCCAGCTTCGGCGTGTAGAGTGCGAGCGGTTTTTCGAGGTAATCCTGACCGGAGATGTTCTCCGGATAATCGTGCGAGTAACGGTAGCCCTTGCCGTGTCCGTTCTGCTTGCTGGCCGCGCCGCTCTTGTCGCGCAACGGCAGCGGCACCGCCTGCACCGGCGCGCTTGCCAGCGCCTGTTTCGCGGCAGCCAGCGCCAAGGTGGCCGAGTTGCTCTTCGGCGCACACGCGATGTGCAGCGTGGCATGCGCCAGCGCATACTCCGCCTCGGGCAATCCGACAAAGTCGCACGCATGATGCGCCGCCACCGCCAGCGGTAACGCCAGCGCATCGGCCAACCCTACGTCTTCGCTCGCTAGGATCACCAGGCGCCGCGCGATGAATCGCGGATCTTCTCCGCCCACCAGCATCTTCGCCAGCCAATACATCGCCGCGTCCGGATCGCTGCCGCGGCAGCTTTTGATAAACGCCGAGATCGTATCGTAGTGTTCGTCCTCGTCGGCGTCGTAACGGATGCGTCGCTCGCGCGCGAACACCTCCAACTCCTTTTCGGTGATCGTCGCGCCTTCGGGCAACGACAGCGCGATAACTTCGAGCGCGTTGAGCGCGCGGCGCAGGTCGCCGTCACACAGCACCGCGAGATCAGCCAGCACCTTCGCGTCGGCCGTGCAACCGCGCGCACCGAGCCCGCGTTCGGCGTCGGCCAGCGCACGCGCCAGCACGCTGGCCACGGCGTCGGTCGGCAGCGGTTGCAGACGGAACAGGTGGCTGCGCGAGAGCAGCGGCGGGTTCACGTAGAACCCGGGGTTGTGCGTGGTCGCTCCAATCAGGCGCACATAGCCTTCCTCCACATCGGGCAGCAGCAGGTCCTGCTGCGATTTGTTGAAGCGGTGCAGTTCATCGATGAACAGCAACGTGGGCGTCTCCGGCGTGCGGCGTGCGGTGGAAAGGATGTCGCGCAACTCGGCCACGTTGGACATGACGGCATTGATGCGCACGAAACGGCTCTGCGTTTCGTTGGCGATCACCTCGGCGAAACTGGTTTTCCCGCACCCGGGCGGACCGTAAAAGATAAGACTGCCGAAGCGGTTGCTCTTGATCAGCCGCGTGAGCAAGCCGTCGACCTGCGTGAGGTGTTCCTGTCCTACGATATCCGCCAGCAATCGCGGACGCATCCGTGCCGCCAACGGCTGCGCCGCCGGTCGCACTTTTGCGGCGGGCGCAGGGGCGGACGAAGCGGGCGATTCACCAAAAAGATCGGGTTGGTCGGACACGGGAAGATTTTGAAACCACTAATTCACACTAAAGGGCACTAATAAAAGCCCTTTCACAAATTAGTGTTCATTAGTGTCCATTAGTGGTTCCAAATCAAATCCATGACCAGCCGCAGCCTCGGACACCGCGCACCGCTTCTATGGGTGCTGCTCCCGTTGATGGCGGGGTTGATCGCCGGAAAACTCCAGTGGCTGCCGTTGCCGCCCGTCCTTTTGGCCGTCGCCGGCGTCCTTTGCATCGCGGTGGCGATCACTTGGAAACGTGCCTGGACCACCGGTCTGATCACCGGTGTTTTCTTAAGCGGTGCCGCCTACTATGATCTCAGCCGCGACCGCCTGCCGGACTGGGATGCCCTGCCTCCGCGCGAAGCGCGTGTCACGTTAAGCGTGGATCGCGTGTTCCCCCCCAAAGCCGACATGCGCACCCTCAGCGGCCTCGGTCAGATCACGGACGCCGATATCCATCTCGCCGATCTCATCGGCCAATGTGTTTATTTTTCGCTCACTCCGAAACCGGGCGAAGCGCCGCCGATCCGATCCAGCCGCATGGAAATCACCGGCGTGCTGCAAACCCTGCCCCGCGATCCGCCTATCGACACGTTTGAAGGCTATCTCGCCAACCAGGGCATCAATTTCAAACTCGGCCGCGCCCGCATCACCGGCGACGTGACACCGGCGAACGCTTATCATCGTTTCTGCGATGCGGCACTGCGGCGCTTCAACGCCATCCTCGCCCATGGTATCGGCGCCCACGAACAGGAAAGCGTCGTGTTGCGCGCCATGTTGCTCGGCCAGCAACAGGAGCTCAGCGATGAACAGAAAGGCGAATTCCGTGAAAGCGGCACCATGCATTTATTTTCCGTGAGTGGTCTCCACATCGCGGTGATCGCCGCGGTCATTACCGGACTGCTGACACTTCTGCGGCTGCCGCCGCTCGCGCGATTCTTCATCGGCGGGCTTTTGCTCTGGTTATATGTCGATATCACCGGCGGCACGCCGTCGGCCGTGCGGGCGTTTGTGATGGTGATGTTTGTCCACGCCTCGTTCGTGCTGCGCGTGCCGGGTAATCCGCTGGCCGCCCTGGTCGCCTCGGCCGTCTGCGTGCTCGCGGTCGCACCCCTGCAATTGTTCACGGCGAGTTTTCAACTCAGCTACGGAATCGTGGCGGCGTTGCTCATGCTCGGTTTGCCCCTCGGAGAGATGCTTTGCGAAAAAGGCGCGCTGTTCACGATGCTGCCCAAGGTCTCGTGGGCGTGGCATCACCGCGTCTCCAACTGGGCGGGACAAAAACTGCTCTCCATGCTGGCCATCGGACTGGCGACCACGGTGATCAGCACGATCAGCGGAGTGGTCATCTTCCAACTGTTCACACCGGTCTCGCTGCTCGCCAATCTCGTGCTGATCCCCGTCGGCTCGCTGGTGATCATCTCCGGCTTCCTCGCGCTGCTCTGCGGGCTGGTCGGATTTTCCGCAGGCGCCTTGCTGCTCAACCACGCCAGCGTCCTGCTCTTGAAGGGCGTCGATCACGGCGTGAATTTTTTCGTGAACATGCCCTGGGCGTTTCACTCGGCGGTATTTTCACCGGACTGGCTGGGTTTCATCGCGCTGGCCGGACTGTTCGGAGTCATCTTCCACGGCTATGCGGTCAACTGGGAGAACCGGCGCGGCGGCTACTGGCTCCCGTTTGCCTACACGTTGCTGGTGCTCGCCATCGGCATGCGGTTTCCCGTGGCTTGAGTTTCCACGCGGCGCGCGCACCGTGACCTCAAATGAAAAGCGCCTACGAACTCGCCATGGAACGCCTCGCCAAGTCCGACCCCGACGGCGGCACCAAGCTCACCGCCGAGAAAAAGGCCCGGCTCGCCGAGATCGACCTCATCTATAAAGGCAAAATCGCCGAGCGTGAAATCTTCCTGAAGAAGCGCATCGACGAAGCCCTCAACGAGGGAAAACTCGCCGAGGTAAATAAGATCGTCGATCAGATCGCCAGCGAACGCGCCCGCCTCGAGGAAGAGCGCGAGGACGAAAAAGAACGCGTGCGCCGCGGTAA
>DATHXF010000221.1:0-11836 GCA_035459785.1 Rariglobus sp.
CGGACGGTGGTGGCGACGGGGGTGGTGAAGGAGGTCTCGTTGCCGAAGAAGTCACCGTCGGTCATGGCGGCGACGTTGGTCTTCGAGGTGGTGGACCAGGCGCCCATGGAGTGGGGGTGTTTCTTGGCGTAGGCTTTGACGGCACCGGGGGCGCGGCGGTCGGAGTTGCCTTCGCGGAGGACGGGGTTGACGGCGGAGCCAAGGACTTTGGCGTAGCGGGCGCGGGCGTCTTTCTCGGCGTCGGTGGTCGGGGTCTCGGGGAAATCGGGGAGGGCGTAGCCTTTGGACTGGAGCTCGGCGATGGCGGCCTTCAGCTGGGGGATGGAGGCGGAGATGTTGGGGAGCTTGATGATGTTGGCCTCGGGCTTGAGTGTGAGGGCGCCGAGTTCGGCGAGGGCGTCGTGGGTCTTCTGGGACGCGGGGAGGAGATCGGAGAAATTGGCGAGGATGCGGGCGGCGACGGAGATGTCGCGGGTTTCCACGTTGATGCCGGCTTGCTTGGCGTAGGCCTGCACGATCGGCAGGAAGCTGTAGGTGGCGAGCGCGGGAGCTTCGTCGGTGATGGTGTAGATGATGGAAGGGCTGGTGGCAGACATGTGAAGTAGTGAGTAGCGAGTAGCGGGTAGTGAGTAGGCGGAGGTCCGGAGACGGAAAGTAGTCGGAGGCTCGGAGCTAAAGTAAGTTGGCGAGCAAAGGGCGGGCGCTGGGGGTGGTCAAAAGCAAATACGGGCGGGGCAGAGGTATGCGCTGCGCTAACGGGGATGCGTGAGTTGCTATTAGGAGAGGACTGGGATCAGACCTTTTCGCAGCGGGCTTTGATGATGCGGAGGATGTAGTTTTGGAGGTCGGCCATGAGGGCTTCGGTCCAAAGGTGGGAGTAGAAATTGAAGCGGGTGGAGAGCCGTTGGTCGCTGGAGAGGTGGAGGAGGACGCGGCCGGAGCCCAGCGTTTCGATGCGGTAGGTGCCGTGAAGCACGTCGAAGTAGGGGCCGCCGATGGTGACGTGTTCGTCAAAGGTGTCGGGCGGGATGTTGGCCGTGTCGGCCTGGATGGAAAACGAGATGCGGGCGGGCTCCTGCCACTCGGTGATGCGTTCGATGAAGAGCACATTGCCTTCGAAGCGGGCGTAACGCACCGCGCCGACGCCGGTGCCTTCGAGGAGGGCTTCGGTGGGGCGCGGGAACCCGAGGGGGTGGCTGAAGTTGAAGGAGTGTTCGGCTTCGGCGATGCGGGGGACGGACTTGATCTGGTCCCAGACGGCGGCGGGCGAGGCGTTGATCTCGATCGAGGTTTCGACGCGGTGGATTTCCGTGGAGGCGTCGCGAAGGGATTCGAGGGGCGCGGCGATAAAGGGGATCAGTGCGACGATGGCAGCGCAGTAGTTGCGGCTGCTATCGGAATTGATGCTATAGCGGATAAGGCCGGCCAGCAGCCCGCCGAAAGAGGACAGAACGAGGAAGAGCGGAAGCCAGAGGATGACGCAGATAAGGCCTTCCCACACCAGCAGGAGGCTGCAGCCCAGGCAGAGCAGCGACGGAAGCCAGGGCAAGAGAACGCGGCGACCCCAGCTGTAGGTTTTGCGATATTCGCCCAGCCAGACGGTGAGAAAGCCGAGAACGACGGGAACGCCCAGGATGAAGCTCGAACTCATTACTTCGAAGAGCAGGCCTCTGCTTGCATCGAGGCCGAACATCAGGCGGGCGAAAAGGCCGTAGAGGAGCCCGATGATTACGCCGGTCCAGTTGAGTTGCGCGCGGGAGAGGGAGGGCATCCGGACGAGTCGAGCGGGTGGCCGGAGTGGAAGCAAGGCGGGCCGGTGAAGTGCGATCTCGGCGGACGCAAAAAAGGCGGCCCGGATGTCGGGCCGCCGGATGATGAGGGCGAGGGATGATTTAGCGGGGGCGCTTGGGTTTGGCGGCGACCTTCTTTTTGGCCTTGGCGACGGTTTTCTTCACCGCGGTTTTGGTCTGTGCGGTCTTTTTCTTCACGGTGGTCGCGGTCTTCTTGGCGGCCGCTTTGGCCTTGGTGGCGGCGGGCTTGGTTTTGGCCACGGCCTTTTTGGCGGAGCTTTTCGCTTTGGGGGTGGCCGGTGCACCGGGGGTCGAATAGGCGGAGCCTGCGCCAAGGGCGGTGCCGATCAATCCGCCGAGGACGGCTCCCACGGGACCTCCGACCAGTGCACCGACCACGGCACCGCCGGCGCCGCCTCCGGCGACTTTGCGGACGGGATGTTTTTCAGGGGAAGCCGGGGATTTGCGCACGGAAGTTTTTTTGGAAGAGGTCATGGATTGGGTGGATGGCCCTTCATGGTCGCATAACCGGTCAATCGGTTCCTGCGGCGCGGCGGTTTAGATATCGGCAATCCACCGGCTTGTTGATCCGGGTTTTTACCGGGGGGCGCGGACTACGCGCGGCGCGAGCGGCCCGGCGTCATGCCGTATTTTTGGCGGAAGGCGCGGCAGAAGGTGTTGGCGCTGGCGTAGCCGCTGGCGAGGGCGATGGTTTCGACGTCGGTGTCGGCCGACGCGGCGAGCATGATGCGGGCTTGCTCCAGGCGCAGGCGGCGGAGCAATGCGCCGGGTGACTCGCGGTAGCGGCGGGTGAACTCGCGGATGAAGTGTTCGCGACTCACTTCGCATTTTTCGGCGACGAGCTTGAGGTTGATGGGCGAACGGAAATGGCTGCGCAGGTAGTGGTGTCCGAACTCGATGGGGTCGGTCGTGCGCGAGCCGTGCACTTGCTCGCGGTAAAGCGCGATGAGCAGGCGGTGGATAAGCTCGGCGGCGTGCAGGCGATCTTGGAAAGAGCGTTGGCGGAAGCGTTGGTGCAACTCCTCAAAAAGCGCGGCGGCTTCGTGGCCGGGTGACATGACGATGACCGAGCCGAAGTCGGTTCGCAGTCGGGCGAAGAGCGGGGCGAGCCCGCCGATGTCGAGGTTGAGGTAGTCGATCACGTAATCTTCGGTCGCGTCCTCGGGGTAGCCGTAGGCGGTGGGCTCTTTGTAAGTGAAGAGCATGGCGTGGCCGGTGGGGACGTCTTGTCGGCGGTCGTTTTCGGTGAACCAGCCGCGACCGGCGAGGGTGCGCTGAATCACGACGTAGTGCGGCTGGCCGCGAGCGGTGTTGTCGTAGCGGTAGGCCGGTGAATTGCGGGTTTCGGCTCCCACGCTGACGACCGCAGGGAAGACTTCAGGGGCGGGCATGGATGAGGTTTATCACAAATTGCACATCGTTGATCAAACTTTTCATGTATGCGGGGTGATTTGCTTTGGTGCGGAGTGAGCGCGGCCCCAACGCGGGCTTAAACTTAATCACATTCCTCCCATGGCTAAAATTACCCTGATCGGCGCCGGTTCGGTCGTCTTCGCGAAAAACCTGATCTCCGACATTCTGCAATTTCCCGAGCTGAGCGGCTCGACCATCGCGCTGATGGACATCGATCCGGCGCGTCTCGAAACGGCGCGCGTCATGGCGGAACGTGTGGTGCGCAAACTCGGCGTGAAGGCGAAGGTCGAGGCGACGCTTGACCGCCGCAAGGCGATCACCGGAGCAAACTACGTGATCTGCACGATCCAGGTCGGCGGTTACAAGCCGGGCACGGTCATTGATTTTGAGATCCCGAAAAAATTCGGTTTGCTCCAGACCATCGGTGACACGCTCGGCGTGGGCGGGGTGTTCCGCGGTTTGCGCACGATTCCGAAGACGCTGGAAATCGCGCGCGACATCGCCGAGGTGGGCGCGCCGGGTTGCACGTTCCTCAACTACACGAATCCGATGGCGATGTTGTGCATGGCGGCGGACAGGGCCGTGGGCGTGCCGATGGTGGGCCTTTGCCACAGTGTGCAGGGGACGAGCCAGCAGCTGGCGAACTTTGCGGGGCTCGATCCGAAGCACGTCACGTATCGCGTGGCGGGCATCAACCACATGGCGTTCTTCCTCGACTACAAATATCGCGGACGGGACGCGTATCCGCTGCTGTTCAATCTGCTCAACAATCCCGAGTTTGTGCAGGACAAGGTGCGTTTCGAGATGATGCGCCGCCTAGGTTATTTCGTGACGGAATCGAGCGAGCACCAGAGCGAATACAATCCGCATTTCATCCACCACGGGAAGGACGTCATCAAAGAGTTCAACATTCCGATCGACGAATACCTGCGTCGTTGCGAGTCGATCATCTCGACGTGGAAAAAGGCCGAGGCGGAGCTGATCGGCGACGACGGCGACATTGCGGTGAATCCGCAGACGCACGAATACGGCAGCTTCATCATTCACTCGATGGAGACGAACACGCCGCGCGTGATTTACGGCAACGTGCCGAACACCGGTCTCATCACGAATCTGCCGGACCGCTGCTGCGTGGAGCTGCCGGTGTTGGTGGACGCGCAGGGTTTGCAGCCGACGCACATCGGCGACCTGCCGCCGCAGCTGGCCGCGATCTGCCGCACCAACATCAACGTGCAGGAGCTGACCGTCGAAGCCGCGCTCACGGGCAAACGCGAACACATTTACCATGCGGTCATGACGGATCCGCATGCCGCCGCCACGCTGCCGCTCGATAAGATCTGGGCGATGTGCGACGAACTGATCGACGCGCACCAAAAAGTCGGCCTCCTCGGCGAATATGCGCCGACCATCAAGAACACCGGTCGCGCCTATGCGGGCACGGGGGACAAGGTGCTCGTGTCGCTTGAGCCGACGGGGCTCCTGGCCGGCATCGACGGCTCGCCGATCGAGTTCAAGCTTACGGTCGTCAACCAGGGCGAAAGCGCCTTCTCGGGCAAACTCACGTTTGAGTCGTCCCCGGTCGCGGTGACGGCCAAAGGCGGCGCGGTGTCGGTCAAAGTGGGTGCGGGCGCGACCGTGACCAAGCTCGTGGTGTTGAAACCCGCGGCGGCGGCGCAGTCGCTTCTCGTGCAGGTGACATCGAAGGACGAACGCGTGCTGGGTCGGGATTATGGCTTCACCGCGCCGCGGTTGGTGCCGGTTTCGAGCAAGGGGCCGACGCCCGTCGAGATGCGTTTCATGGACAACAAAGTGCTGGCCGGTTCACTGACCGTGAAAAACGGCGTGCTGGAGCTTTCGGGGCGCGTGTTGGACACGGCGGTGAAAGTCGAGGAGGTCACCCCGTGGTCGGCCTCGGCCATCGAGTTGTTCGTGCGGCCGGCGCTTGGCTCCAAACGGTCCACGCAGTTCTTCCTGCTGCCGCGCACGAAGGGCGCCACGATGATCAACCGCGAGCGCAAGCCGGCCAAGGAAGGCAGCTTCACCGTCAAAATCGACAAGGGCGGCTATGATTTCACGGTGCGCCTCGATCTGCGGAAAATCGGCGTGCAGGAGAAGGCGACGGATTCCTTCTACATGGATCTGCTCGTGGGGGTGGGGGCGCTCGGCGACGCGCACGGCAGCTGCCGTGTGGGATGGAACGGGAAGCTCAACAGTTCGGCGCGCTCCGAGCACTTCGCCTTGGTGGTGCCGGAGTGAGGGGGGGGCGGCGGCAAAGCCGGCCGCCTAGCTGAGAGCTGAGAGTCCAGAGCTGAGAGCAAGAAACGGAGACGATTTGGTCTCCGACTCCGGCTCCGGGCTTTATTCGGCAGGGCCCGTCATACGCACTCCTTATTCTGCATAACTGTATCTCTGTCTTTTGGATGCTTTGCCCGGTGCCAGTAAAATTTAGATTGGTTTAAGTCCGATCTCTGGCACTGAAGCGTGATGGAAATCATTGGCCTTATTCTTTTGATCGTTGGTGGTTTGATCAGCGCGGTTGCCGGAATCTGGTTTCTGGTCGTCGCCTTTAGAGAGTCAGTCCTCTGGGGACTGGGCTGTCTTTTCGTCCCGTTTGTCTCGTTGATTTTTCTCATCATGCACTGGAGCGAGGCCAAGCGTCCGTTCCTGTGGTCGTTGCTGGCGATCATTCCGATCGCGATCGGCATGCTGCTGGCGCAGCCGTCTTCGACCGGCTACTAACCTTCGGTGAATTAAAAAGGCCCGGCGAAATGCGCCGGGCCTTTTTGTTTTAAGCGGACGGAGCGGGAAGGACGCTCAGTGGCGCGAGAAAATGTCGGCGATCGCGTAGGAACCGCCGGAGACCGCGGCGTCGGTGAGCGAATCGTTGACGGCGAGAATGGTGTCGAGGCGGAAGCCGATGCCGCTCGTGGTGTAAACTTCGACGTTTTGATAACGCGAATCGACGATCCAGAGGCGCGGCGCGCGACAGTCGGAGTAGAGCTGTTTTTTGAGGACCGTGTCGGGGTGGTGGTCGCCCGGCTGGAGGACTTCGGCGGCGAGGTAGAGGTCGTTGTTGTCGCGACGGACGAGGGCGAGGTCGGGACAGATGTCGGTGCCGGCGCGCAGGGTGAGCGTGGTGCGGCGGGGCAGGAGCTTGAGCGCGGAATTGGCGGGCAGGTGGCTGGCGACCCAGGCGTGGAGGCGATCACAGAGCACCTCGTGCGGTCCGTTGAGCGGACCACGGATGAACGTCTCGCCGTCGATCAATTCTTCGTAAGGGTCGGGCATGTTATTTTTTGATGACGCGGACGAGCCAAAGAAGGACCAGACTTCCACCGATGGCAAAGAGAACCTGCAGCGCGGTGCGGCTGACCTCGGTGAAGACAAACCAGCCGACGAAGGCGCCGGCGATGGCGACGGCGAGGTTGAGGGGAAGCTGGGTTTTCGCGGCTTTGCCGGCGAGTGTTGCGACGAGGCCGACGATGGATCCGACGACGAGCAGGGTCAGAAAGGTCTGCAAGTTCATGCAGACGAAGCACCGGCGGCGGGGGCGCGGAGTTTTTGCCAGAGAGCGACGGGGATCTCCTCGGCGCGGTTTTGCGGGCTGCAGCCGGCGGCGGCGAGGTCGGCGAACCACGCGGCGCCCTGGTCGGGGAGTTTTTCGCGCAGGAGCGCGCCGAGTTGTTTGCGGCGTTGTTGGAAGCAGGCGCGGATAAGGAGTTTGGTGGCGGCATCGAACACGAAGGGCGCGGGTTTGCGCACAAGGTTCAGCAGATATGATTCCACATCGGGGCGCGGATGAAAACAGGCGGCGGCGACTTTGTGGCCGGGGGCGATGTCGTAGGCGGATTGCAGGAAGATGGAGATTGCGCCGAATTGTTTGGAGCCGGGCTTGGCGGCGTAGCGTTGGGCGGCTTCCTGCTGGAGCATCAGCACGAGGTTCGTGGGGAGCGGGCCGGAGAACACGGCGTCCATCCACGGGGTGGAGATGGCGTAGGGGAGGTTGGCGACGACCTTGAAGCCGGCGGCGGCTTTGTCGGCGGGGAGGGCGGCGAGCGGGTGCTCGACGGCGTCGCCTTCGAGGAGGTGGAAGGTGTTGGGGAAGCGGGGCAGGAGCGTCGATTCGAGGTAGGCGTGGAGGTGGCGGTCGAATTCGACGGCCCAGAGATCGGCGCCGGTTTCGAGAATGGCGGTCGTGAGCGTGCCGAGTCCGGGGCCGACCTCGACGACGGTGTCACCGGCGCGGACGCCGGCGAGTTCGAGGGATTTGAGGACGATGTTGCCGTCCACGAGAAAGTTTTGCCCGAGCGCGCGCTTGGGAAAGTGGCCGAGCTGGCCGAGGAGATCGCGGGTGGCGGAGGGAGAGAGAGGCATGGATGAAGTCTAGAGCTTGGACTGGGAGTCTAGAGCTGTAATCAGTCGTCGTGCGAGGAGTCCTCGAGGTGGAAGCGGTGGAGGGCGCGATGGACGGCGGGGGCGAAGATGATCGCGGTCGTGCCGATCAAGGTGATGCCGCAGTAAATGGCGTAAATGCCGGCGAAGAGTTTGGCGGCGTCGCTATGGAGCTGGGACATCGGTCCCATGCCGGAGAGGATCATGGCAGCGTCGAGAAACGCGTCGATCCAAGGGAGTTCGCCGATCCAGTGATAGCCGGCCACACCCATGGCCAGGGAAAAGAGGATGAGGATCGCGCCAACGACAAAGCTACGCGTGAGCCGGTGATAAAACTCGCGGCGCGGGAGCAGCTTGGGATGGGGTTTCTTGAAGAACACGGGAGGGACGAAGTTTTTGAACCGCTAATGAACGCTAATTTCGGAGGGCGGAATTGGCTCAGCCGACGGTCGCGGTTTGGAATTCCGTGATGAGGGCGGCGGTGTCGGGGGCTTTCATGAGGGCCTCGCCGCAGAGGATGGCGTGGGCGCCGGCGGCGTGGACACGGGCGGCGTCGGCTCCGGTGAAGATGCCGCTTTCGCTCACGGCGATGACGTGTTTCGGGAAGAGCGGGATGAGGCGCTCACTGAGGCCGAGGTCGCACTTGAAGATGGCGAGGTCGCGGTTGTTGACGCCGATGATCTTGGCGCCGTGTTTCACCGCGCGGTCGAGTTCGGATTCGTTGTGGATCTCGAAGAGAGCGTCGAGTCCGGCGAACTTGGCGGCGGTGAAAAGGGCGGCGATCTCGTCGTCGTTGAGGGCGCGGACGATGATGAGGATCGCGCCGGCGCCGGCTTCGCGGGCCTGGAGGACCTGGATGGGATGAACCATGAAGTCTTTGCGGATGCAGGGGACGGCGGGGCGGTTCTGGCGGAAGAAACCGGTGACGCCAGTGAGGTCGTCGAGGGTGCCGCCGAAGAATTTTTCGTCGGTGAGGATGGAGAGGGCGGAGGCGCCGGCGGCGCGGTAGTTGATCGCCTGGTCGGTCGCGGAGAGCGTGGTGGCGGCGATGGCGCCGGCGGAGGGAGAGCGGCGTTTGATCTCGGCGATCACGGCAAGTTTTCCGTCGTCGCGGCGCAGGGCGGCGGCGAAGGACGGGGGCTTGGGCGCCATGGCATTGTAGGCCGCCAGCTCGGGCAGGGGCACCTCGCGGATGAGGTGGGCAATCTCCTGGCGCTTCCAGGCCATGATCTCGGTGAGTTTGTCGGACATGTGAGAGTCACCACGAAACACACGAAATACACGAAAACCAGAACTGAATTGAAGGGAACCGATCCGCAGAACGGATCACGAGGATTTTAACCACTAATAAAAATCGGCCAACGGCCGATTTTCAGGGAGAGGTTCCGGCCAATGGCCTTCACGATTGAGCGGAGGCGCGGCCGATGCCGCGAGGAGCGAGGAGAAAGGATTTTTCGTGTGTTTGGTGTGTTTCGTGGTTTCACCTTTGTGCATGAGCGCTGTTGCCGACCTTCGCAAAACCATCGCCGCGTTGCGGGCGCCCGGGGGGTGTCCGTGGGATCAGGTGCAAACCCATGCCACGTTGACGCGCTGCCTCATCGACGAGGCGAGCGAGCTGCTCGACACCATCGACCGTCTCGACATGCCGCACATGCGGGAAGAATTGGGCGACGTGCTGATGCAGGTGGTTTTTCACGCGCAACTCGCCGAGGAGGCCGGGCACTTCGACCTCGAGGCGGTCGCGGCGGAGGCCAACGACAAGCTGGTGCGCCGGCATCCGCATGTGTTCGGCACGGGCGAAAAGCTCGGCACGGCGGACGATGTCGTCGTGAAGTGGGAGCAGATCAAGGCGCAGGAAAAGAAAAACGGCCCGGTGCAGTCGGGCGTTTTCAAAGAGCTGCCGCCGCGCCTGCCCGCGCTGATGTTTGCCGAGGCGGTGTGGAAGCAGATCGAAAAGAAAGAGCTGCCGGCGGAGGGTGCAGTTGATGTTGCGCAAGTGAAGGCGTTGGGTGCGCAGCTCGACGAGGCGACGCTCGGCAGGATGTTGTTTGAACTCACGGCGGCGGCGCGCGTGAAGGGACTCGATCCCGAGGGCGCGCTGCGGTTGCACGCCACGCAGGTCATGCGCGATGTCGAAGCCCGCGTTACATCCGCCACCGCCTGAGCCGGTGCTGACGCGCTGGTGGGCGCCGTTCGCGGAGTTCCTTGAAAAGGAGCGCCGGTATTCGGCGTATACGCTGCGCAACTACCGGCAGGCGTTTGATGATTTTTATCGCTGGCTGAGCGCGGCGGGGCTGTGGGAGCGCGGGTTCGACAAACTCGGCACGCGGGAGCTGCGCGACTTTGTGATCGAGGCGCAGTCACGCTTCGACCGGCGCACGCTGCACAACCACGTGTCGGGACTGCGCGTGTTTTTTAAGTTCTGGCTGCGGCGCGGCGGGGTGAAGCGGAATCCGTTCATCGGTGTGCCGCTGCCGAAACTGGAGAAGCGGTTACCGCAGTTTTTGACGGAGACGCAGATGAAGCTGCTTTTAAACGGACCGCAGCGGCTGCTGGAAAACCAGACGCTTGACGCGTTCACGGCGTGGCGCGACCGGCTGGTGATGGAGCTGCTCTACGGCGGTGGATTGCGCGTGAGCGAAGTGGTTGCGCTGAACTACGGACAGATCGATTTCACGAGCGGCGTGGCGCGCGTGCTGGGCAAGGGCAAGAAGGAGCGGTTGTGTCCGCTCGGACGCGTGGCGATGGCGGTGCTCGAAAAATGGAAGAAGGAATTTGCGGCGAACACGGCGCATGACGCGCCGGTGCTGGTGAACGGGAAGAACGAGCGGCTGCCGGTGCGGCAGGTGCAGCTGTTGTTGAAGCGTTATCTGGCGCTGGCGGATCTGCCGTTGGAGCTGACACCGCACAAACTACGGCACAGTTATGCGACGCATTTGCTGAATGCGGGAGCTGACCTGCGGTTGGTGCAGGAGCTCTTGGGGCATGCGAGTCTGAACACGACGCAGGTTTACACGCATGTCAGCGTGGCGCGGTTGCGCGATGTGTATGCGAAGGCGCATCCTCGAGCGTGACAACGGCCGGCAATTGATGTAATGTAGTTGAAATTAAGATACGCCGGAATCTGGATAGTTATGACTAGTTTTACCCAGGTTTTTACCTCATTTGAGGGGGTCTGTTTGGATATAGCGTAGTAATTTTAAAAAGTTTCCGCATGCGATGAGTCCGTGACCATTCGCATGTCATCTTCACCCTTTTCCAGTTCGCAGTCCTCTGGCCCGACCAAGGTTGTGATTGTGGACGACCACGCTGCCATCATCGGCATGATGACGCAAGTGGTGGACTCGCTGCCCGGCTTCAAGGTGGTGGGCAGCGCGCTCGATGCCGACACGGCGCTGACGCTCTGCCGGAACCAGCCGGTGGATATCATCATCCTTGATCTGGTGCTGCCCGGGGTGTCCGGACTTTCCTTGCTGAGGGATCTGACGGTGGTGCGTCCCCAGGCGCGGGTGCTGATTTTCACGGGCAATCTTAATGCGGCGGCGATGCGCGGGGCGCTCATCGGCGGCGTGCTGGGCGTGGTCGAAAAAATGGCTTCGCTCGAGACGTTCCGGGCCGCGTTGCAATCGGTTGCGATCGGCCAGACCTATTTTGGTCCGCTGGCGGGTGAGTTGATCAAGGGGCTGGTCAGCCGGAACTCCCCGTCCGCAGGCATGGTGGAACTGACCAAGCGTGAAAAAACCGTGCTCTGCCATGTGGCGCAGGGGCTCAGTTCGAAAGAGATCGCCAGCAAGCTGGGCGTGAGCGTTCACACGGTGATCAACCATCGCAGCAATCTGATGAAAAAAACCGGATTGCGCCGCGTGGCCCAGCTTTCGTTGTTCGCCGTGCAGTCCGGACTCATCGGGGAAACCAGCCCGTGATCAAAGCTCCGGCTGGCCGGGACTGCGGACTGCGCAGGCGAACCGGCCGGCGTAGTTGATCGGGGGATACCACCAGAGGATTACCTAGAACAAATGACTAGGTTCCCGATTATAGATAGGCAGAAAGCGGATTCACACTTGTTTGATAGATTTGCAAAGGGTGTAGATCGCAGGCATGATCCAGCGATACATCGGGGCGTGCGGCTCGCGTGCCGTGCAGGGGTTTTTCATGGCGTTGCTTGTCGGTGCGACCGGAGTTCCGGCCGCGCGTGCGGAGACGGCAACATACACGGGGCC
>DATHXF010000222.1:0-42719 GCA_035459785.1 Rariglobus sp.
GCGTGTTTCGCGTGTTTGCCGAAGGTGAGCACGCGTTGTCCGACGGTGATGTCCTTCACGGCGTCGCCGTGAGCGATGACGCGGCCGACCGAGCCGTAGCCGGGGCAGAAGGGCAGGGGCGCCCAGCCCTCGATGCCGGCGCGGCAGGCGAGTTCGGTGCCGGCGCTGACGATGCTGTATTCGGTTTCGATCAGCACGTCAGTCGGCTTGGCGAGCGAGGGAACGGGAAACGTTTCCAGCCGGGCCTGGCCGGGCGTGGGAAACATGATTCGGGAGGAGGTGTTGGACATTAAATTAAGGGGCCGGAGCGAGCCGGCGGGGCTTGATCGAGATCGTGAAGGAGTTCGGCGTGGCTCCGCGGTTTTTCAGCCTTGGGGTGAGCTGCTCAATCTCGACAAAGGGGTAAGGTGCGTTGCCGAGAAACACCTGGGTTTCGAAGCCACGGTCGGGAGAATTCAAGATGACGCCCTGCATGTCGCCGCGACCCAGTTCGAGTCCATAGCCGTCGATGCGGGCGTTGAGCGTGTGCGGGCGGAAGCCGAATTTTGACGGCGTGTTGCTTGCGGTCAGACGCACGGTTTCGGCGGATAACAAAACGGTCTCTTCGTCGAGCACCTTGGGTTCGAAGCCCTGTTTTCCCTTCGTATCGAAACGCACGAAGCCCGGGGCGTTTTCCGAAAGACGTTGGGCCTCGACAGTCGCGCGCAAGGGAAGCTGCAGGAGCTGGATCGCCTGATAATCACCGGTGCCTTCGGACCAGGTGACTTCGCAGAGCAGGACGTCGTTGTCCCAGCGATAGGCGCGCTTCAGCTGCGGGCGGTTTTTGTCGGGACGGGGAAGAGTGAGCGACAGGCGGGAGCCGTCGGTTTGAACGGAGGAGGCGGCTTGTTGCTCCCATTCCGCGGGCGGGGGCCAGGTGCCCCATTGGCCGGTCCATTCGGCTTGGGGGCCGAGCCAGAAGATGTGGCCGCCGCGCGGACGGAAATATTCCAGCGGGAGCGGCGGCGCGTGGAGCAGGTTGGTGTCGCCGGTCTTCGGGCCGAGGTAGATCAGGCGGGCGCGGTCGATGGAAACGACGGCACGCCAGTCGCAGGAGTCCGCGACCCACGCGGACTCGCCGTGCCAGCGGGTGCTTTGCCATGCCGAGGTTTTCCCGGCGCGCGGTCCGGTGCAGCCGGTGAGAAAGAGAGCGAAAAGCAGAACAGCGAAACAGGCGGGGCCGAAGCGTTTCATGAGCGGGTCGGCAGATCGCGGCGGAAGGGCAGGGCGGGGAAGCCGGCTTGGTTGATGAGGTTGACGTCAGGGTTGTCGGCCCAGGCGTATTTAACCTTCACGGGATGGGGCGTGGCCGCGAGTGACAGCACGATGGAGGCGCCTTCGATGCGTGCTTGAGCCCAGTCGGTTTGGCCGTCGGCGCCGACGAGGGCGAAACCCTGCGGCGGGCGATCATCGGTGGTGGCGAGGCCCGTGTCGGCGTGACGATAGGTGACGCGCAGTTCACGGGCGTTGAATTCGAGGCGCTCGGGCACCGGACCGGTGCAGTCGGCGAGGGGGAGGCCGTAAACGGTGGACAGAGCGGTTGAGGCCAGCCGGGTGCCCACGGTTTTTTTGTCGGTCGGGTGCAGGTTGTCGGCCGCACCCACGTCGATGGCGGTGACCATCGCGGTGTCGGGCAGACGAAGCGCGGCGGCCTGGGCATTGCGCAGTTCGGCCCACGCGCCGCCGGAGGGCTGCGCGTGGCGCACGCCGTAGTTGGCGAGTTGCACGAAAAGAAACGGGAAGTCGCCTTGCGCCCAGCGGCGGCGCCAGGCGGCGATCATCAGCGGAAACTGCACGGCGTAACGGTGCGCGTAGCCGAGATTGTTTTCGCCCTGATACCAGATGATGCCGCGAATTCCGAAGGGAATGAGCGGCGAGAGCATGGCGTTGAAGATGCCTTCCGGACGCGCTTGCGGCTGGTCCTGCGCCCAGGGTTTTTCGGGGATGACCTGCTCGACTTTGACCTTCCATCCACCGGCGATCGGGATGCGTTCACTGGCGTCCGCATTGCGCGGCGCCATCCAAAGATCGGAGGCGTGGCTGACGAAACCGCCGCTGAGGTATTCGTCGAAGACGCGCACCGCCAGTAAGACCGCGCCTGTTTTAACGAGCGTGCCGGGAACGGTGTAGATGCGCGGGTGCTTGTAATACTCCTTGGTGTCGGTGCCGGTTTGGCCGACGAGCGTTCCATTCCAATAGGTGTGGTCGAGGTCGTCGATCACTCCCAGATGTAACTCCAGATCGCGACCGGCCCACGTCGGCGGGATTTCGACGGTCCGGCGATACCAGACGGCGCCGTCCACTTCGCCGGCGGCTTCGTCGAAGGTGCCCGGCACCGGACAGCCGGGCCAGGTGGAGTCGTTGAAGTCCGGATTCGCCCAGCCGAAAGAAACACCGCGCATGTCGGCCAGCGCGGCATCGCGGATTTTTTCCCACGCACGGAAGGCCTGTTGCGCGCCTTCTTTCGACGATAGCTGCAGGAACTCGCGGCAGTGGGCGGCGAGAGGAGCGAGGGCGGGTTCGCGGTCGACGTCCTCGAGCGCGGTCCAGGCCTCGATGGGCGAGCCGCCCCAGGACAGGTCGATCAGAGCGACGGGGACGTCGAGGGTTTGCGTGAGCGTGCGGCCGAAAAAGAAACCGACGGCGGAAAACTCGCGCACGGTTTCGGGCGAGCAGACGGTCCAGAGGCCTTCCACGTCATCGAGCGGGGTGGCGGAGGTTTTTTTCGCGACGGAGAACAGGCGGATGCGCGGAAAAGCGGCGGTGGCCGCCTCGGCCTCGCCGTTCGCGGACTGGCGCACGGAGAACTGCATGTTGGACTGGCCGGTGCAGAGCCAGACTTCGCCGACGAGCACGTCACGAAGGACGCGACGGGTGGTGCCCTCGATGATCAGCTCATGCGGGCCGCCTGCGGGAAGGGGAGGGAGGGTGAGGGACCAGCGTCCATCGGGGTTTACGCGGATCGAGGCGAGCGGTTGACCGTCCAGGGAGACGGACACTTCGCGTCCGGGCCGGTCCCAGCCCCAGACCGGGTTGGCGCGATCCCGTTGCAGGATCAGGTGATCGTTGAAAAGCACGGGCAGGCGAAGCGTTTCAGGTATCATGGGGTGGCCTGATTTGAACCCACGTCAGCGCGCGATGACGACTCCTGTTTCAGGGGTCGAAGTCACTACTTTCCAGACGACCTCCTGCACGACGGCGGCGAAGGAATCGGTGATCGAGGGAAACAGATCGGTGCGCGGCAGGCCTTGGGGATTTTGTCCGAGAATTACGGCGGAGAACGTTTCGAGCGCCACGTAGTTGCCGGTTTCGTTGAGATGCACCTTGTCCTGGTAGAGCTCCTCGACGCGCGTGTAGCCGGCGATTTCTCCGGCGCGCATGCGTTTGTCCAACTCGTAAAGCACGCTGCCGATCGGGATGAGCCGCACGGGATGACGGAGGTCGGCGGACGCTTTCTGAAGGTTGGAAAAAACGGTTTTGGCGTAGGCGGCGCAATGAATCGGCGGCACTCCGAATTTTTGATCCGGCTTCCATTCGCGGTTCCATTGGGTGGCGTAATCGGGAACCAGCTTGTCGTTTTTCTCCACCCACGTTTCGACGAGGTAAACCTGGATTTCCGGATTTTTGGCGACTGCCGTTTCGATGAACTTGCGCGCCGCCTCGACATCGCCCGCGGCATCCGCGCCCCACAGTTGGAGCGTGAGCACGTCCCAGTTGAAACTGCCCAACGCTTTTTCGGCGGGGCCGGCGTTGGCGACGGCGGGGTTGAAGCGGGTGTTCCAAAGCGAAGGCAGGCTCGCGCCCCACGAGATATGCCAGCCGGGCACGTAGCGGACGCCGCGGGCGTTCATGAAGGCGATGACGCGCTGTTCGTAGGCGAGAAGGGTCCACGGTTTGTTGAAGACGGTGTAGGGATAGCTGAGCGCTTTGAACGTGAGACTGTTTCCGATGTGGTAGCCGCGGAGAATACGTTTGTCGGCGACGGGGGCGGGGTGGGGTGAGTTGAGTTCGGGAAAGCTGGCGACGAAGCGTGCGGCGAGGAGATCGCGGGTGCGCAGGTTCTCCTCCCGTTTCTTGGTGTCCTGCCGCAAGGTTTCGCGCGCAGCCAGGGTGTCGGCGTCGGGTTTGACGGCGAAGATTCCGGCGATTTGCACGTCGAGCACGCGGCCCTGCTCGAAGTTTCCCCGGAGGGTGATGCGCGAGATGCGGCGGAGATCGTTGATGCTGTAGTCGCGCATGTCAGCCCGGTTGGGAAGGAGGAGGGAGGCGCCGTTGTCGGCCTTCACCCACTCGAATTCGGTTCCCGGTCCGGGCAGCGTGAAGAACCAGAGGCATTCGTGCTGATCCTGGTCGCGGATCTGCACGCAGAGGGTTTTCGCGGTGTTGCGCGGGCCGACCTTGAGGAGAAGCGCGAGGGAGTCGTCCGCGTAGGCCGAAAAATCGCGGGTGACATCATATGACGCGGAGCCTTTCGGTCCGCAGCTGTCGAGGACCGCGGACTGGTTGTCCACGCGGGCCCGGCCGGTCCAGTCGGCTTCGACGGTCGTGAAGGACGCGTCGAAGTCGATCAGCCGCGCGGAGTTGGCGGGAGACTGGGCCGGCGCCGCGGGCAGGGCGGCGAACATCATGATTCCGCCAAGGCCGAGCCGGCGGAGGAGACGCAGAGGCCCGTGAAGATCGATGCTCATGCGGCGTGCGCCCGGTCGGTTACTTTGCGGCGGATTGAGTGGCGACGCCGATGGACTGGATGTCCAGCGACCACTCGAGGTGGTCGTTTCCGCGCGTGGCGATCTGGATGACCCCGACCCCCTCGGTGAGGAGACCGTTGCCGGCGGTCACGACTTGGCCGAAGGACGCATCGGCCTTGATCTCGGTGTATTGGTCGGGCTTGAGCGCGGAGAGGTCGAACGTCCACTCGCCCTTTTGCTGCCAGTTGGAAGTGAAGAGCAGCAGCTTCAATTTGGGAGACGGGCCGCTCGCGGTGCCTTTGATCGTGAGGGTGAGGGAGTCGGCGGGCTGGATCTTCTTCGCCAGCGAAACGGGTGTAAAGTGCTCGTATTGGACGAGCGCGGACCACCAGTTGGGCGTGGTGAGCACGACGGAGTCCTTGGTTTCCACGAGGGTGGGGGCGGTGGCGTTGGGGCCGGCGGTCTTGCCCTTGCCGGCGGTGGGCGAACCGGAACCGAAAGTGATCAAGGCGTCCGCCGACCAGAGCGAAGGGGCGAGCGTGAGGATGCCGACGACGAGCGCGGCGAGTTTTGATTTAAGACGGACAGGGTAGTTGGTCATATGGTTGGGGAACGGTGCGCGGGGAGGCGAAGAGCTTTCCCGTTGCACGCCGGCTTTCAGATCTACGCCAAATGAGGGACGTCAAAAAGTGCGCCTTTACGCATATTGATGCGAGGCCGACAGGCACCCTCCCTCTCCTGCGGTTACTTTGAGCCGTTCTTCTGTTTCCAGATGCTGCCCATCTCATAAACCTTCAGGGAGTGGAACGTGATGCTGCCCTTGGTGCACTTCAGCGAAAAATCCTCGTTGATGGGAATGAAGGCGGCGGACAGCGAGACTTCGCCCTTGTTGGCGAACGCTTCGATTGAGGTGCGATCAAGCAGGATATCGAGCTTCACCAACTTGATGGGAGCGTTCCGTCCGTTGGTGTCCTTCGGCATCACGAAGGAGGCGTTACGGTTGCGAATGCTGATTTTTCCGTTGGCGATGGAGAGGGTTTCGCCGCGGTAACGGATCACGGCGGCCGCGCCGTCCGGCATGTCTATTTCCGCCTGGAGATGGAAGTGTTGCCCGGTTCCCAATGTGAGCTCTTCGCCGGCGGCGACCGTTTTGGCGGTCCATGTTTTTTCGACGCGATGCAGTTTCGCGACTTCTTGGATCGGAGCCCGGAACAGGCGCATGCTTCCATGATAGGACTTCAGCGTCAGCTCGCAGGGAAACGTCATCTGCTGGTTGAACGGCATGTCGGGGAAGTAATTAACCTCGTTGGGATATGAACCGCGTCGCAGCCAGGCCAGTTGCACCAGCCGTCCATCCGCATCCTCCGCGTGATTGAAGGTCTGGGTCGCGTAGTAATCGGGACCGGCGCAGGACGGTCTGCGCTCGGTTTCCGGCTTGAATGCGGTGCCGTCAAAATCGCCGACGACATAGGATCCGTCGCCGTTCACGAGGACCCATTTCATTTTGCTTTTATCGCCGTCGAGCGGGAGCTGGAATATGTCCGGACACTCGAAGTAGCCCGGGAAAAAACTCATTTTTTGCCAGTCCTTCAGGTTCTTGGAGGAATAGAAGGCGAAGCCGCCGGGAGGACCAAAGAGCACCATGACCCATTTCTTTTCCGGTTCATACCAGAACACCTTGGGATCGCGTTCGGCGTCCGCCAGCACGGGATTTTTATCATATTTTGCCCACGTGCGGCCCTTGTCATTGCTGTAGGCGATGCACTGCGTGGCATGGTAGGATCCATCGGGATGTTTGCGGGCTCCGCTGCTATAGAACGCGATCATCGGAGAGGTGTTGGGATCGGTCCCGAAGCCGGAGGTGTTCAGCTTGTCGATGACCGAGCTGCCGGACTGGATGCCGTCCCATTTTCGCGCCTCGTAGAAGGCGGGTCTCAACTCGGTCCAATAAACGAGATCCGTGCTGACCCAGTGCAGCCAGGCGGTGGCCCAGCGCTGGGCGAACACATGGTATTCGCCGGAGTAATACACCATGCCGTTGAGATCGTTCAGCCAGCCGTCCTTGCCCCGGCCGGGGTTCAACTGATGGCCCTCCCATTGCCGGGCGGTGATGTGGAACTGGGGGCGGAGCGTCTCTTGGTAAAGCGGCTGGGGGGCGTGCTCTTCGGCGAATGCGAGTTGAGAAAAGACCGTCGTCGCGGCCAGGATTGAACCGACCGTCAGACGGTGTTTTGGGATACAAGTGAGCATGGGCGGGGGAATCGAAACGACGGGTTTTCGCAGGCGGATCCGCAATGACCGGTTTGCGCGGGGCTGGGGTTTCCGTGCATTGGCGGTGTCCGTGTGATTACTTCAGCGGATCGCGCAAGAAAGCCCGGTGTTCTGCATATTGATGCGGGCACCGGTTGCATCAATATGCGAGGAATGTGCATTTCTTGGATGCGCATCGGAGAGTATGCGTGGGTTGTATGAACCCCATTACCCCAACCTTGGCGTTGACGTGCTCGCGTCAACGTTCCGCCACTCCGCGCGGCTTGTTCGCCGCGTTTTTTTTCACCTGCCGTCTGGTCGCGTTGTCAGTCGTCGCGATGGTATGCACCGCCGGAACCCGGGCCGCCGACCTGAGCGCGACCTATGCCTGGAACTCGGTGCGCATCGGCGCGGGCGGTTATGTCACCGGCTTCGTCACGCATCCGCTTAATGCGAACGTTCGCTACTGCCGCACGGACGTGGGCAACGCCTACCGCTGGGATGCCGTGACGAGCGAGTGGATCCCGATGATCGTGCGGAATGCCGACGGCACCGGGCTGCCTGCCGACGTGGCCGCGGTGCCCGGGAGCACCGGCTGCAGCAGTGTGGCGGTCGATCCGGCGAACGTGAATGTGGTGCTGATGGCGTTTCCGGTGAAACGGTCCGCCGATATGAACACCACGTATCCGAGTCTGCAGGAAAATATCTATCGCAGCACGGACGGAGGAGTGACCTTTACCAAGGGCAACCTGAACGTGGCGGGTTATCCCAATGGAAATAACGGCACTGTTTTTCGTGCCCAAGGCGAACGGCTCAAGGTAGATCCCAACAACAGCAACATCCTCTATTACTGCTCTGCGGTGAACGGGCTTTATCGGAGCGCTGACGGGGGGCTGACCTGGACTGCGGTCACGGCCGGAGGCGTGCCGCTGGCGGCTGCGAAGCCCCTCAATATTCATTATTACAAGAATGGCGGCACGACGACGGTCTCAGGGCAGGTCGTCTCGAGCGTTATCTATGTGGTCGGCCAGGACACTGATGTATTTCGCAGCGCCGACGGCGGGCAGACCTGGACCAACATCAGCACGGGCACGCTGCTGAGCACGCACACGACGAACAGCACGATCGACCAGAATGGAGTCCTGTGGGTGCCGCAGCGCAACGCGGCCAAGGTGTGGAAATACACCGGCACCTGGACGACCTACAACGTCGCCATCTACGACACGCTGGCGAGTGTGGCGGTCGACCCGACCAATGCGAACCGGCTCTTTGCGATCAGCAACGGCAGCGCCGTCAGTCGCTCGATCAACGGCGGGGCGAGTTGGACTCATTTTGGGCGCGTTGCCTACGCGAACACCTTTGGATGGCTGCCGCAGCCGGTGGGCTGGCGCAGCAACGGCGGCATCTATTACGATGCGAATGGCGAGTTGTGGGTGCCCCAGGGCAACGAAGGTGTCTTGCGCTACATGCCGACCTACACCGAGACGGCCGTCAATTGGACGATCCAGTCGACAGGAATCGAGGAGATGGTGGCGCAGGATGTCATCATTCCCAAGGGCAGCGGCGACAAGGCGCTAACGGCCACGGAGGACACGATGGGCCTCAAGATCACCGATCCAGACCAGTTCACCGCGAGCCACTACAATGTGCAGACCGTCCAGAATCTGTCGGCGGCCAACGGGATTTCGGTGTGTCCGAACGCGACGAATTTCGTGGCGATCTCGAACAGCGACATCTTCAACACCGGATCGGGCGCCAACTATTCCGGCTACTCCAACGACGGTGGAAGCACCTGGACGCAGTTCGCTTCCAACCCGAGCATCCTCAAGTCCGGCAGCATCGCGGTGAGCCGCCGCAACGGCTGGGGGCTGGGCTCCGACCACATCGTCATCCTGCCGTTCGGAAACCGGCCGCCCTACTATTCCCACGATGGCGGCGCGACGTGGACGGCGACGACCTCGTTCGCGGTCACCGGCTCCGGCACCCTGTCGGCGTCGTCCCAAAGCGCCTTCTGGAACGAGGCGCTCAAGCAACGCCAGCTCAAGGCCGATCCGTTTGTCGCGAACACGTTCTACCTGAACCTCGTCAACAGCGGCACCGCCCACAACTTCTACAAATCCACAGATGGCGGCGTCACCTGGACCGTGGTCACGAACTCCGGCATCCCCCGTTACGCGCACAACGGCAACCTGGAGGTGAACTATAACCTCCAGGACGACCTGTGGTTCGCCGACGGCATCGGCGGCACCGGCACCAACATGGCCACCCACGGCCTGTTTCACTCTGCGCCGGGCTCCGGCAATGTGTTCACCAAGGTGGCCGGGATCGACTACGCCTACACGATGGCGCTCGGCGCGGGCCGCGGCCAGTCGGGTGACGCGGCCTACACGGTTTATTTCTATGGCAAGCTCACGGGTGATGCGGCCTGGGGTATTTTCCGCTCGGTGAACGCGGGTGTCAGTTGGGATCGGGTCTCCTATTATCCGGCCGGTCTGATCGACACGCCCACATGCATGGCGGCGAGCTGGGATACGTTCGGCTTGGTTTACGTCGGCTTCATGGGGAACAGTTATGTTTACGGACAGCTGCTGTCGCCCCATGCCGCGTTCTTCCAAAACTTCAACGCGAGCACAGCCATCGCCGATTTCACCGGCACGGGCTACAACCAGTTCACCACGGTCCAGCAAGGCACCGGCGGTGGTTTCACGATCAATGGTAACAACGAACTCTTGATCACGCATGGCTCGGATTCGTCCAACCACATCATGCTCGCGACGGGTGGTAATCTGCTGAACTCCCTGCAGACGGGATTTATCCTCAAGGGGACCGTCCGGGCGGCGGCCAATCCCGGTTCGGGGACCAACCGTTATGGCATCAACCTTACGTTGGGCGCGGGTGGAACCAATCCGGTCACCGATGTGTTTTTCAAAATCAACGGCACTGCGGCCGCGCCCACGGTCAGCCTGCAGTCGCAGTCCGCCGGGACTACGGGTTCGGGTGGCTCCGCCGTGGGAACGCCGTTCTGGATGGTTGTCAATCGGACGGGCGCGGCTGTGACCTACACGCGGCCGGACGGGCTTTCGAAGACACTCGGCAGCGGCAAGCTCGACCTGTGGTTCGGATCGGATGGCAACAACGGTGCGATCACCGATGTCTGGCTGGCTTATCCCAGCTACGTGATCGATTCGTTTTGGTTCAGCCTGTCGGGCTCCTGGTCGTCTTCCAACGGATGCGCGGTGGTGATTGACGATCTGAAAGTGAGCAAGATCGCGGTGGGCACGACGCAGTTCTAACCGGTCGAAACGTGGCGTAAATGTGAGGCGGCCCCGAGTTATCTTCGTGGCCGCCTCTTTTCGTTCGAAAGGCTTCGTTTTATGAAAATCAAATTGTCCCAGCTCTGTTTTTTAGGCGCGTGCCTCATGGGTTCCGCGAGTGCGGTCGCGGGCTTGGCCCCGTCTCGGATCTTGGCGAAACCCAACGTGTGGTTCCCGATGGTCGCGCCCACCGAGAAGTCGGCGAACGTGGTTGTCGCGGCCGAGGATGCGCGCGGATTGCCGCCCCAGGCGTGCCGGACGATCACGAAGACGAACGCCGGTTACGCCTCGTTTGCGTGGACGGGACTGAGTCTGCCGCTGCCGGCGAACCGGCTGCTGCATGTTCCGGTTTACCTCGATGATTTTCAGGCGCCGGGCGGCTACTCGCTCTCGCTTACGGTTCAGCTCACGAACGCGGGCGGTTCGATCAGCTACAGTTTTTCTACCAACGCATTCAGGGCGGCGGGTTGGACGTATGTGCCGCTGTGGGATCCGGCGACGCCGGCGAACGCGGTGTTCAGTAAACTGGGAACGTCGTCAGTGGTGGCGGATACGGGATTTGATTTTTCCAAGCCGGTGACCGCGATCCGGATGGTGCCGAACAATCTGCCGGCGGGGGCGAAGTTCTCGGTCGCGTCGATTGAAACCGCGGTGAAAACCAAGCCGGTGATCGTCGTCACCGACGACATCACGGACGATTCCACCTACACGCAGATCGTTCCGATCATGGAAGCGGCGGGCTTTCGCGGCGGGTTGCGCATCGGCGGATTCAAAGAGTCGTCCTACTCGGCGGGTAACATCGCCAACCTGCGCAAGGCTTACGACAACGGCTGGGACGTTTACAACGGGTCGTGGTCGCGCGGCGGCATGAGCGGAGCGACCACGCGCGAGGTGTTTGAGCGGGAAGTGCTCGAATGCAAAACGCGCGCCGAGGCGCTCGGCTTCACGCGCGGAATGACTTGGTTCAGCGGGGCGGGGAACAGCCTGCCCGCGCAGTCTCTCTGTCGCGAGGTGGCGCCGCAACTGGGACTGAAGGTGCTGAAGGGCGGCGGCGGTCTGGGCCTCGTGAACATCATCCGTGCGGACGGCGCGGATGATCCGGTGATCGTTACCTGCGTGGGCATGGGCGGCAGCGGCACGCAGTCGGCGACCGGAGTGCGCGGCGAGTTGACGATCACCCTGGCCCAGTCCCGGCCGATTCGCGAAGGCACGACGGTTTCGGGTCCCGGCATCGGTGCGGGCGCCCGGATCGCGCCGAACGGAGTGCGCGGAAACACGCTCACACTGACGGTGCCCAACACGGACGACGTCGCGGGGCTGGTCACGCTGGCCGACAGCTACGAAGCGCACGCGGCGATCACCGACGGCCTGATCTACACGGGCGGGGCGGCGGTGTATTTTATGCACGACCTGAAACCGGCTTCGGCCGCGCCCTCGTCGATCTCGTTTCCAACCGAGGATTTCACCCGGCTGGTCGCTTACTGGAAGGCGAAGAGTGACCAGGGTTTGGTGGAGATCGTCACGCCGTCGCAGTTCGATGCGATCATGGCTGGAAACCGGCCTTGAGGCCACTGATTGGCGGAATGCGACAAATGGGTGTGTTGGTTACGCATCGATATGCGTGACGGCGATCTTTCGCCGGAGGATTTCTACGCTCATGAATTTACCCACGCTTTACTTATCACCTCTGCAGCGAAAAGCGACGCGCTCATACCCTCCACGAGCAGTCGGTTTTTGCTCTCCCTGCATCTCCCTCATGAAACTGCCCCTCCGTATGCCCCAGGTCGTCTTTTTGCGGAAAACCCTTCCGGTTTATCCGTGTGTTGTCGCCGCCGTCATGGCCGTTGTTTCCGCTCGAGCTGCAGACCTGACATGGGATACCAGCGCCAGCGCCGGGGTTCAAAGCGCCGCCGGAACGTGGAATAACCAGACCACCTCGAATTGGACCGGCGACGGCGGCACGAGCAATGTGCAGTGGAATAATGCCAGTCTGGACAACGCGATTTTCACCACCACCGGCAGCACCTATACGGTCACGTTGGCCGCGCCCATTTCGGTCACCAACATCTCGTTCGCGGGCAGCGGTGCCGGCCAGATTGTGCTGGCGGCCTCGCAGCTTACTTTTGGTGGATCGCTGGACCTGACGAGTTCGAACAATGTCAGCATCGGCAGCCAGCTTTCCGGTGCCGGATCGATCACCAGTTCAGGGGCGCTCACATTTACCAACGGTATCGCGGGCACGCCGAATAATTTCACCGGAGGAATGACGCTCAACGCCGGGTCCGTGACCACGCTCGGCGGCGCGAATCTTAACACGTCTTTTGGCAGTGGCACGTTGACGCTCAATGGCGGCATTATTAACGCCAACCTGTTCACCGCCGGTTATGACATAGCCAACGCCATGGTTTTTGGCGGTGACTTCGCGCTCAATTCAACGGGTGGCAACGGGTTTTTCTCGGGCACCGTGAACCTGGGCGGCGCGACGCGAACGATCATCAACAATGGCGGCGGCAACACATCGCTCAGCGGTTTGATCAGCAACGGTGGCATCATCATAGCGGGATCGGGCGGTCTGAATATTTCCAACACCGGCAGCACGTTTTCCGGTGGAGTCACACTGACCGCCGGATCGAAGTTGAGCATCCGCGGCAGTTCGACCGGCCCGGTGGGCGCGCTTACGTCCGGTCCGTTGGGAACCGGCACTTTCACCATCAACGGAGGCTCCCTGCAGGTTGGAAATGGCACCGCCGCCACCCTCGCCAACAATATCGTGATCAACAATGATTTCGCATTAAGCTTTAACAGCTATACGTTCTCCGGTGCGGTAGATCTGGGGGGCGGCAATCGCACCATCACGATGCAAGGAACCAATGGCGGTCCCTTTTCCGGTGTGATCACCAATGGCGGTATCATCCTCGCGGGAAGTTCGGCTCCCATCACTCTCAACAACGTCAACAGCACTTTTTCCGGGGGCGTGACGCTGGGTTCCGCGAACACATTGTCCGTCAGCAACAGCTCGGTCGGCACCGTTGGAGCGATTACTTCGGGTCCCTTGGGAACCGGAACGCTTACGATCAACGGCGGCAGTCTATCCATCTCCAATTCGACCACCATCCTGAATGCCGTCGTTGTGAACGCAGGCTTCAATGTCACGCCGGGTTCTTCCAATTCCATTATCCAGGGTGCGATGGATATCGGGAGCGGTATTCGCGCGGTCAACGTGAACTCCTCTTTCGCCAGCGGCATACTCAACCTGAACAATATCATCAGCGGGACGGGAGGGTTTGTCTTTACGAATACTTCCACCTCTGGCGGCGGCCCCTATGTCAGCACGGTGTCTTTCGGGGGAACCGGCGCCAACACCTACACGGGTCTGACCACTCTTGCCGGGACGACGAACGCCAACGGCACCACGGCGGCCTTGAACTTGAACAAGACCGCCGGCGTGAATGCGATCGCGGGCGATCTGCTCATCACCGGCGGCAAGGTCAGCTATGGGGCGAGCAATCAGATCGCCGACACGAGCGCGGTGACCGTGAATGGTGCGTCCGCGATTTTCGATCTTGGGGCCAGCCGCTCAGACACGGTCGGCACGGTGACTTTGGACGGCGGCGGTAGCATCACGGGCACGGGCACCTCCGCTCTGACCGGCAGTTCATATCAGGTTAAGAACGGCTCGGTCAGCGCGATCCTGGCCGGATCCGGCGTCGCCCTGACAAAGAGCACCAGCGGCACGGTGACGCTCACCCGAGCCACCAACACCTACACGGGAGCCACGGCTGTCAACGGGGGCACACTTGTTGAAGATTTCAACACCGCCACCGCCTCCGCATCGGGGGCCACGGCATTGGCCAACAATATTTCCACAAGTTCCGCGCTGCAACTAGGAGGCGGCACGATGACCGTGCAGGGGCGCGTCAACGGGACAACGACAACCACTGGCGCGGTGGCCACTTGGGCAAATGGCAGCACCACGATATCGCTTTCTTCAGCCGTCACCGGTTTGGCGCCAGGCCAACTCGTCACGGCGACCGGCCTGCCGGCGGGGGCGTATATCGTCAGCATCGCTGCCGACAACAAGAGTTTCGTCATTAGCGCCAATACGACGGCAGTCCAAGCCACGGCGACCACGGTCGCGGCGACGGCAAACAGTTTCACCAGCAGCCAGACCTTTGCCAGCACTGCTATTAATGCCGGGGCGTCGAGCGTGATCGCGAATGTCAACAGCGGCACCAGCACTACCATCAATCTAGGTGCCATCACCCGCAACGCGGGTGGAACCGTGGATTTCCGGGCGAGCACCGGCACGTTTGGCACCACGGCGGTCGTCAATTCTACCGCGGCCAACGATGCGAGCGGCATTCTGGGTGCCTGGGCAACCGTCAACGGCGGCGCGGATTTTGCGGCCAACAACGGCTCGAACAAGATCATCGCCTACACCGGTTACACCGACATCGCCGCCACCGGTTCGACGATCACGGACGGAACCGCCACCAACGTGCGGCTCAACTCGACTGGCGGCGGCGGAAACGTCGCTCTCGGCACCGCGACCACCAATATCAACACGTTGATGCAAAACACCGCTACCGCCGGGACGGTTGATACCTCGGCCGGCACGCTTCGCACGGGCACGGCGGGTGGCGTATTCATCACCCCGACCGGTGCTGATCTTACCATCGGCACGGCGGCAAATGCAGGTGTCCTCACGGCGGGTGGCAGCACCGCGGATGTCGCTGGCGAACTGATCCTCGGTAACAACTCAGCCAGCACGCTCACGATTAATTCCACGGTGACCAACAACGGAACCGGGATCGTCGGGGTGACCAAGACCGGCACCGGCCTGGCCGTCCTCAATGGTGCGAACACCTATACCGGCACGACCTACATCAATAGTGGTATTTTGAACACCGGAGTTGCCGACGTGGCCGGCGTCTCGGGTGCGCTTGGTAACGGTGGCGCGATTACCTTCGGCGGCGGCACGCTGCAATACAGCGCGGCTTCCGCCTCCACGGATTATTCCAGCCGCATCGTCGGCAGCGCTGCCGCGATCGTGATCGATACCAACGGTCAAAACGTGGGATTTTCGAGTGCCCTGGGTTCCACTAACTCCGGCGGTTTGACGAAGTCCGGCACCGGCACGCTGACCTTGTCCGGCGCGAATGCCTACACCGGCGCGACCACGGTCAGCGCCGGCACTCTCAAGGCGGGCGTGGCCTCGGTTGCCAATGTGAGCGGTGCGTTCGGTAATAACTCGGCGGTGTCGTTGGCTAACGCGTCGGGCGTGATCCTCGACATCACCGGCTTTAACACGCAGATCGGCTCGCTGACCGGCGGTGGAACCACCGGTGGCAACGTGACTCTCGACGCGGCGACCCTGACCACGGGTGGAGACAACAGCAGCCCGGCGGCCTACGCGGGTGTGATTTCCGGGACGGGCGGCCTGAACAAGATCGGCACCGGCACGCAGATCCTCTCGGGCGCGAACACCTACACCGGCGCGACCACGGTGAACGGGGGCAAGTTGCAGGCGGGCGTGGCCACGGTTGCAAATGTGAGCGGTGCCTTTGGCATCAACTCGGCGGTGACGCTGGGAAATACGGATGGTGCCGTTCTGGATCTTAACGGATTCAACACGCAGATCGGCTCGTTGACAGGCGGTGGAACCACGGGAGGCAACGTGACCCTCGGCTCGGCGACGCTTACCCTGGGCGCCGACAACACCAGTCCGGCGGCTTTTGCGGGCGCGATCTCCGGCACGGGCGGTCTGACCAAGATCGGCACCGGCACCGCGATCTTCTTGGGAACAAACATCTATAGCGGCGCGACTACGATCAGTGCCGGCGCTCTGCAACTCGGCAATGGTGGCACGACGGGCTCGCTCTATGTTTCGGGCACCATTGCGAACAACGGCACCCTCATTATCAAACGGAGCAATGCAGTTGTCCAGGGAGTCGACTTTAGCAGCGCGGCCATCAGCGGCACCGGCAGCTTCATCCAGGCCGGCACGGGCAGCACGACTCTGAACGCCCTCAATAGTTACAGTGGCACGACTACGGTCAGTTCCGGCACCTTGATCGCCGGTTACAGTGTGGTCTCCGCCTCCGCGAGCGCTTTTGGCAATTCTTCCTCGGCCATCGTTATGGGCGATGCAAATACCACGGCCAACAATTCCAGCGCTTCGCTGCTTACCGGCAACGCACTGGTATCGATCGGACGTGCGGTGACCATCGCCAATCAGGCGACCAGCGGCACCTACACGATCGGCGGTGGCACCGCCTACGTTTCCAGCTTCACCGGTGCGATCACCGCGAACCAGAGCTTCACGGTCTCGCAAGTGTCCGGCGGCACGCTGAACATCAGCGGTAACATTGGCAGCGGCAATGCCACGGCCAAGACGGTGACCTTCAACAACGCGGGTGCGGTTAACGTGACGAGTGTCATCAGCAACGCCTCGGGCACCTTCGGTTTGACCCAGTCGGGAGCCGGCACGACGACGTTGAGCGGCGCGAATACCTACACTGGTGCGACCAATGTGCTGGCCGGCACGCTCGCCCTCGGCTCAAACGGCTCTCTCGCCTCGACCAACTATGCCATTGCCGACGGCGCGACCTTCAACGCTTCGGCCAAGACGAGCTACTCGCTCGCGGCGGTCGCCACCACGATCGGGGTCGGAGCGACCACTTCGGGTTTCTTCAACGGCCCGACCGGTGCGCTGACCTTGGGCAATTCACTCACGCTGAATTTCTCGACCAGCCTGATATCCGACGGCCAGACCTACAACCTCTTCGATTTCGGCAGCAAGTCGGGTAACTTCAGTTCCATCGGCCTGACCGGCAGCATCGTGGGTTCGCTGCTGCTGACCAGCACCGACACGTGGACAGGTGCGGCCGGCGGTTATGATTTTACCTTCAATCAAGCCACGGGAAATCTGCTGGTCGCCACTTCCTCCGTGCCCGAGCCGTCGACTTATGCGCTGCTGCTGGGCGGTGCGGGGTTGACTGCTGCGCTGATCCGTCGCCGCCGTCGGTAACATGTTAAGCCAAAGACAAATATTTTCCCGTCTGCCGTTGTGATCCAACCAGTGAAATGCCAACACAACTGGCATACCCTTTGCGGCCATCGGCGTGAGCCGGTCGCCATTACCCCATGATCGTTTCTTCAGTCGCACCCCGGCGAAAATCCGGGCCCCGCGCGGGCTTCGCACTGCTCATCACCGTTACGCTGCTCGCGTTTTTGGTGCTGCTGCTGGTGTCGCTGGCGTCGCTCACGCGGGTGGAGACGCAGGTGGCGGCCAACAGCCAGCAACTTTCCCAGGCCCGGCAGAATGCGCTCACGGCGCTCAACATCGCGCTCGGCGAACTCCAGAAATACGCCGGTCCCGACCAGCGCACCACGGCGCGTTCCGACATGGACGCGGCGTTGGTCAACACCTCCGTGAAAAGCGGACGCTGGATCGGCGTCTACGGTAGCGGTGTTTCCGCGAATTACGCCGACATTCCCTCGATCGTCGCATCCAAGATCGCCGCGGACGCCGCCTCGGGTCCCGCCAACGGTTCGCAGGCCCGGCTGCTCAACTGGCTGGTGAGCGGCAACGAAGGCACGGCTTTTGATCCCGGTTCCGCCGTGGCCGCCGACGGGCGTATTTCCACCGCGCCTTCGGCATTTGCCTACAAGCCGGCGGATGCCGTGGCCAATATTGCGAGCGCCCCGACGGTGGGTGGCAAAGAGGCGCGCCTTCTGGTGGGGCCGGGCACGGTCGGCACGGCCGTCAATGACTACGTCGCCGCTCCCTTGGTGAATATCGATGCCGCCGCCGGACAGATTTCCGGTTTGTCCGGCACGGCGACCATCGGGCGTTACGCCTGGTGGGTAGGAGACGAGAACGCCAAGGCGCGCATCAATCTGCCACTGACGCAGGATTCCGTGCAACGCCCCCGGGCATTTGTCAGCGCCGCGCGCGCTGCGGTGGAGCTGGTGGACGGCGTCAACGCCGAGGGTGCCGCGGCCACGGCTCCGGCCAGCGCCGGAACCAACCGCCTGACCAGTTATGATCCGTCCGCACCTGCGAGTGCGGATGCGATTCCCCGGCTGCTCAGTAGCAACCAGCTGGACATGTTGGGCACGACTTCCGCCGCCGTGACCGCTCTCACGACCGCACGCAAATACCGCTTTCATGATCTCACGGCCGCGTCCTCGTCGGTTCTCTCCGATACGTATGCGGGCGGTTTGAAGAAGGATTTGTCCGCGCTGCTGGCCACCGGCGCGGCCAGCCCCGCAGGCACGGATTATTTGTTCACGCCGGAGCCGAGTTCCCAAGCTTGGATCAATAACAGCCAATGGGTGCCGACTTGGGGCCAGTTGAGGTCATATGCCTCCGACACGGTCCCGGCGGATGGCAAGCTTCAGCGCCGCCTACCCACGGCGACCCAGGTGGGCATCGCTCCGGTGCTCACTTACGCGGGCGCGGGTTTCAGGTATATCTCGGCCGGCGGGGTCGGGGCCCCTATCAATCTGGCGGTGTTTCCCATCGCCGTGCTCTGGAATCCTTACACGACGCCGATCAAGGGCGCCAAATACGAGATGGGCGTCGCCCGCGTTTTCAGCGCCACGATCCAGTTGCAGGCGAGCACGCCGACGAAGACCTCTCCATGGACGGTCAAGGAAACGCGGGACTTCAACAAGGGGGGTGTCAGCATTCCCACCCCGGCACCCGGAACGCCCGGAACCCACGCCGATGGTTCGGCCGACATCACCTCCACCTACTCCCCTTATCCGGGACCGACGGCGGCGGGTCCGTATTGGCGTTTTGTGATCGATGCCAGCGATGTGGATCTTGCTCCGGGCCAGAGCATGATTTTCACGCTGCCGTCCGCCGCCGCCGGCCAGCCTTATGATGCGCCCGAAACGGGCACGCCGAAGAACGAGCTCAAAAAAGGGCTTCGCCCGCCGTCCAGCGCCTATGCCGTGATGCCCTCGATTTCATCGGTCCAGGCGGGCGAGGTGAACTTCAGGGTGGGCATTTACTCGCTCTCCGCCGGCCCCGCCGGCAGTAGAACCTTGTTTTCCCCCGCCACCCAGGACGCCCATTTTTCGGGAAGTGAATGCTCCTTTTATCTGGGCGAGGTCGCCTCCGCCGCACCCGCCGGACGCTGGCCCGATCCAAACCCGGCCTGGTATCAATCATTCAGCCGTATCTACGGCAGCCAGGCGGGGACGGATCCCGTGACCGCGCCTTCCGGTTCCTCCACCCGCACGGATTATTCGGTTCTTCAAGGAGGCCTGGCCGGCGCACCGCTCGACAACATCGCGCCCGAGCCGCTGTTCATGATTTCGATGCGGACCATTTTTTCGGATACCGACCGCGGCATCTCGGGCCGTTGGATCGCCCAGGGCAATTTCCGCGCGCAGGTGAACACGCGCAACCGGCTTGACCAGACGAATCTGGGCATCGCCGGCATTGCGGATGGCGCCAAGTGGAAAGACATCAACGTCCAGCCTTCCGGAGTGGTGTCGTCGGGCGCCGGGCTTGATTCGGATCCCGCCACCACCGACACCGCGCTGTTTGAGATCCGGCCGGCCGACCAGCCGCTGCTTTCACTGGGGCAGTTGCAGCACGCCAACCTTTCGCTCCTTCAGACCTATCCTTCCTATCCCATCGGAAACAGCCTGGCCGATTATCGGTTCAAGGGCACCTCGGGTGATTTTCTTGCACAGGTGGTTCGCACCGACGGCGGGACGATCACGGAGCCGAATCTCAAATATTTCACGCCGGCTGTGATGGCCTTCTACGATCTGTCCTACCTGCTCAATCGTGCGCTGTGGGATCGGTATTTTGTATCGACCGTTCCGCATGCGGGCACCGGAACGAGCACGGACACGAATGCCACGGACGTTCCCGATGTGCTGCCCTTGCCGAATCCGCGAAACGTGCGCCAGGTCGCCGCGTCGGACGACGACTTGCGCGATGAGAGCAAGGCGGCCGCGGGGCTGATGGTGAGCGGCGGTTTCAATATCAACTCCACCTCGGAGCAGGCGTGGCGCGCGGTTCTCGGCGGAATCAACAAACTGGTTTATGATCCGGTCACTCCCGCGAACCCGGGATCTCCCCTGCAGGCGGCGCTGCCCCGTTTCTCCAAACCCACGGCGACCGCCGATGCGAACAGTGCCTCCTGGCAGGGTTACCGGCAGCTCACCGAGCCGCAGATCGCCGAGCTGGCCCGTAAAATCGTGACCGAAGTCCGCAATCGCGGACCCTTTGTGTCGATGGGTGACTTTGTGAACCGGCGCTTGCGCGACAATCCCGCCACGACTTCCGCGACGTTCAACGCCAATGAAACCTACAAGGGCGCGATCCAGAATGCCATCGATGCCAGCGGCACTTTCACGGCGGGATCGTCCGGTTCCTACACGGTTACGGGAACCACGGCCGTCAACACCGGGTCGGCCGCCGCGTTCAGCGCGGCTTCGCCTTTCACGGTTAAGAAAAGAGATAACACCCTCATGTTTTTCGGCGGCGGAGCCTATACGGATGTTTCGCTCATGCATGGAGGACCGGCGAAGGTCGCCCCTTACAGTTCCCAGTCCGCTTTCGCGCCTCAGTTTCTCACGCAGGCTGACGTGCTGTCGGCGATCGGATCCGGGCTCTCGGCGCGTTCCGACACGTTTGTCATCCGCACGTGCGGCGAGTCCGTGAACCCGGTGCTCGCCTCCACCGACGCGGGTTATGTCACCGGCCGGGTATGGTGCGAGGCCGTCGTCCAGCGCGTGGTCGAGCCTCTGCGCCGCAAAAGCACGGATGCGGTGTCTCCCGATTACAACGAACCTGCGGCGGCGAGCGCCGGCCTGCCGGACTTCGGCCGCCGTTTTAAAATAATCTCATTCCGATGGCTTACCTCGAACGACATTTGACCCCGTGGCTGGCGATGACGGTCGCCTTGCTTTCCTCTTCCCTGATCAAGGCACAACCGGAGCCCGAGCCTCCGCCTGTCACGTTTCGCACGCTGGCGCTGGGCTTGGGCAGCCTGGCCGATGTATTTTATGATGTGGCTCCCGGCCGGCCGGTTTCGATCTCCGCCACGAACAGCAGTTTTTCCGCGCCCTATGTCGCGCCCAAGAGCGGGCTTGTTTCCATCTACCGCCTGGTTCCTCCGGTCCCCCCCGAGACCAAGCCGCAGCGGCTGCCCGTTGCGGAGGCACGGGTGGGCAAGGGCGGTCCTTGGTTGGTGTTGATGGTTCCCTCGTCGGAAAATCCGGGGCAGGTGGGCGCCCGTGTCGTGGACGACTCATGGGAAGTGCACCCGGTCACGACCATGCGCATATTCAATTTTTCCAAACGGAAGGCCGGTATAAAAATCGACGAAAGCACGTTCGAGCTTCCTTCGGGTGAATCACAGATCGTGAAATATCCGCCGAACAGCGACCAGGTGTGGGTCCGGGCGGCGATGATGGACGAGCATGGCTGGGTGATTCGTGTTTCGGGTCCGCAGGCGACGATTCCGAAGACCCGATCGACCATGATATTGGCGGACGGACGGCCGGAGCGTGACAATCCCGACACACGAGGTGTCACCACGAGCAATCTTGTCGATGTTGCCCCGCCGGCGATTCTCGCCCAGTTGGAAGGGCGTTGAGGTTGTGTGTGCGCCGGAATCCCGGCCGCTTTTTGAATATGAATTCCTCGATTTCGTTCAGAGGCATGGCTTCAGGCGACACGACGCTCCGTGCGCCCGATATCGCCGGCTTTGATGCCGGTGCCTGGCGCAGTCCGCCGGCGGAGTTCTCGCAGTGTCCGTTCTGGTTTTGGAACGACACGCTCACCGAGGCGGAGCTGCTCAGGCAGATCGCCGATTTTCAGGCGCACGGTGTGGAGGCGTTTGTGATTCATGCTCGCATCGGACTGCCGCGTTCGTGCGGGTGGCTGAGCGACGAGCTGTTCCGTTTCATGCGCATCGCGCTCGCCGAGGCGCGGCGGAGGGGGATGTGGGTGATGCTTTACGACGAAGGCATGTATCCGAGCGGCGCGGCGGGCGGTCTCGTGGTGGCGCGCGACGCGTCGTTCCAAACACGCGGCCTCGTGTGCGGTCCGGTGCCGGACACGGGAACGGTTGACACGGACCGGAAGACGGTGGCCGTCGTGACGCGCAAATCGGGCGAGCGCGTCGGCATTTACGAACAGAAGATCGACGCGGTGGTGCGCGGGCTGCACTACATCGGCGACGAAGCCGATCCGGCGGTCACGCTGGGAGAGGAAGAGCCGGTGGCGGCCGATTTGCTCAATCCGCGCGCGGTGGAATGTTTCATCGAGCTGGTTTACGATCGGTTTTATCAAGAGCTGGGCGAATTTTTTAGAAACACGGTGAAGGCGATTTTCACCGACGAGCCGCATCCGCTCAGCCGTTCGCGCAATCCCGGCGCGCGGCCGGGTTCGGTGGCGGTGCTCGCGCACGTGAACCGGCATCTGGGTTATGATTTCATGCCGCACCTGCCTGCGCTGTGGTTCGACGACGAGCCGGATGCGTTGAAACACCGGCGAGCTTATGCCGAGGCGATCGCGGTGAAATTGGACGAGACGTATTACGTGCCGCTGTCGCGCTGGTGTGAACGGCACGGCGTCGCGCTCACCGGACATCCGGCGGAGCCGGACGACATCGGGCACCTGAAGCATCTGCACATTCCGGGACAGGACATCGTGTGGCGTCACATCGAGCCGCACAAAGCGAGCGCGTTGGAAGGCGCGCCCTCGACGATGGCGAAGGCGGCGGCCTCGGTGGCGTTTCATCGCGGACGTGCGCGCAACTTGAACGAGTTTGCGGGCGCGTATGGGCCGGAGCTCACGTTTGAAGAGCTGCGCTGGCTGGCCTCGTGGCTGTTGATTCGCGGCTGCGACCTGTTGGTGCCGCATGCGTTTTATTATTCGATGCGCGGACCGCGGCGATACGAGCGCCCACCGGACGTGGGCCCGAACAACGCCTGGTGGCCGGAGTATCGTGCGTGGGCGGATTTCACGAGGCGGCTGTGCTGGCTCAACGCGACGTTCACGCCGGTGTGCGACGTGGCAATTCTAGGCCGAGCGACGGAGTTGCCGTGGCGGGCGGCGAAGGCCTGTTCCGAGCGACAGATCGACTTCCACTATGTGGAGCCGGCGGATCTGGCGCAGGCCAAGGTGGTCGACGGTCTGTTGTGTGTCGATCCGGGGCGTTACGTGATGTTGATCATGGAGGAAGGCTACGAGATTGCGTTGCCGCCGCACACTCCGGTGTTGCGGTGGTCGGAGGGCTGCGAGGGCGAATTGTTGCGGTGTGTCAGGCCTGCCGTGACATTTGAACCGGCCGCGCCGTCGGCGCGGGTTCGCCATCTGCATGGCAGCGGAACCGATGTGATCATGATCTTCAACGAAGGGGCTGCCGAGATAGTCGGACGTGTTCACTTCAATGTGGCCGGACGTTTAAAGCGGATGGATCCGACAAACGGATTGATCACCGACTGGGACTTCGCGCAATCGTTGTCCCTGCCGGCCCATGGATGGGCGGTTTTCTCAAACTGGTGCCCGGGGCGGGACTCGAACCCGCACGACCTTACGATCAAGGGATTTTAAGTCCCTGGTGTCTACCATTCCACCACCCGGGCGCGGGGGCAGGCGGGGAGAGTGAAGGCGAGCGCGGGTCGCGGTCAACGCTGCGGCGCGGCGGCGGAAACGAAGTTATCGGGAACTTGCGCGGGCGGCGGTTTTCGCAGACATACCCTAAAATTTATGAATCTGCTCACCACCACCATTGGACGCCTGCGCGTCATCGGGTTTCTTGAAGGCGTTTCGTTTCTCGTGCTGCTCGGCGTCGCCATGCCGCTGAAGTATGTCTGGGGCGAACCGCAGGCGGTGCGGGTCGTGGGCATGGTGCATGGCGTGCTGTTTCTCGCCTACGTCGCGGCGGCGGTGCAGGCGTGGCTCGGTTACGACTGGTCGTTGAAACGCGCGGCACTCGTCATCATCGCGAGCTTGGTGCCTTTCGGGACGTTTTACGCGGACGTGAAGTGGTTGCGCGGGCAGCGTGACTAAGCCCGTGGTTTCTCGCGCAGGGCGGCGCGTTTTCTGGCCGTGGCGGCAATGGGGTAGCGGATGGCGCCGTGATAAACGCAGAGGATCGTGATCATACCGGCGGCGGCGTAGATCAGGCCCTCGGTCGTGGTCGGCACGGCGGGTTTGTAGACCTCGAGCGTGGCGCTCGCGATGGAGCGGTCGAGGTGGCTGAAGAAGACGAAGGGTTTTTCCCAGATCGAGGCGTTGCGGATGGCGCTCTCGGCGGTGGAGAGTTCGGTGACGCGGTTGACGGCGCCCTGCATGACATCACCGAGACGGGCGACGGCGGTGTCGGCGTTGGCCGAGGTGCGTTCGATGAACTGCTGGAGCGTGAGCTTGGACTGGGCGGCGACAGCTTCGAACTCAGCGAGTTGGCGGCGGGCCTCGTCGAGGCGTCCGCCGAGACGTTGCAGATATTGCTGGATGAATTCGGGCAACTGGCAGAAGGCGACGGCGCCCAGCAGACAGAGCACGCGATCCAAGAGGCCTTCGCCGGCGCGGAAGAGGGGGCGGAGAGGTGCGGTCCAGCTCATGGCAAAAGCGTCGCCGCTTGCGCCGGCGAGGGCAAGCGGCGGATGCGCGGTTTATTGGAGGGAGAACGTCGCGGTGACGGTTGTCGTGATGGTTTTTTCGAGGGCCGAAGTGTCGTTGTTGCCCTCCCAGCTGGTTGCGCTCGAGTAGAGAGGGTTGATCTGCACGACACCCATGCGGGCATTGCGGAGTTCCTTGAGGGCGCGGCCGCCTTGGGAGGCGATTTGTTCGGCACGGGTGCGGGCGTCCTTGGCGGCGTCGCCCATCATCTCGATCTTGGCCTCGCCGGCCTTGGTGTAGATGAATTCCAAACCTTCGGAGGCGAGCGTCACGCCGCCTTCCAGCAGTTTGGCGGCATCGCTGGCCAGCTTGGGCAACGCGTCCACGTCATCGGAGCGCACTTCCAGGTTTTGACGGATACGGTAGCCGGCGCGTCGGGAAACCTCGCCTTCCTCGGTCTTTGTGCGGGTAAACAGCTCGGTGACCTGGACGGGCTTGAGCACGTAATCCCGCTGGCCGGCTGACTTGAGAAAGCCTTCGACTTGGGCGAGGTCCGCTTTCGAGCGCTGGTGGGCTTCGACCAGCGTATCCGCGTCAGAGGTGAAACTGGCGCGCCAGATGCCGAGGTCGGACCGGACGTCTTTGCGGGCGGAACCGGTGACGGCGATGACTTGGTCTTCGCTGATGCGGGTCCAGGCGCGGGTGAAGGTGACGGAGGCGAAACAAAGGCCGGCGGCGAGAGCCAGACCTGCGAGCAAACCGAAGAGATGAGGGCGTGAAGTCGTCATAAAAAGAGCGAAATTCACAGAGACGCGGCGAATCGCGTTGTCAGGCGGAAGTAATTAACAAATCAGAACCTGTTAATTTATAATTTGTTAGGTTCTTTAATAAACTTCTTCGATTTTGTTGGATTATTTTTGAGCGTTTCGCAGACGGGCGCGTCTATCCCCATGTAGTCAGTTCTGTAGTTCTTATAGGTTTGCTTGGTGTTAGGTCATAAAAGCCGCTTCTTACGAGGCGGCTTTTGCCTTTGGCGGGTGCGGGCTTTTTTGTCGCGTGAGCGGACGGCGGCGTTTGTCTGGCGTCATGATTTCACTGCACGAAGGCCGGGGTTCCCGGACGAAAAAACCGCCGGTGCAGGCTTTGGTGCTCGGTTTGACAGTGGCGGGTTGCGCGCCGCGCATCTGGCGGAGGCTGGTGGTCAAGGAGACCATGTGGCTCGCGCGGCTTCATGATTCGATCCAGGTGGCGTTCGACTGGTTCGATTACCAGACGCACACGTTCACGCTGGAGGATCTGCGGCTGGGGAATCCTTCGAAGCGGAACGGCGTGCTGGTGGAGGATGACCGGGATCTCACGCTGGCCGACCTCGATCTGGCGAAGCGCGGCGGGATGGTTTACGACTACCATTTCGGCGAGGGCTGGCGGGTGGATATCCGCGTGGAAAAGGTAATGCCGGTGGCGAAGGGCGAGGTTTATCCGCGTTGTGTGGCGGGCGAGCGCGCGGGTCCGCCCGAGGACTGCGGCGGCGTGGAGGCCTACCATGACATGCTGGCGTGTATTCAGGAGCCGACTACGGAGCTCGGACGCGAGTGGATCGAGTGGCTCGGGCCGGACCAGGATACGGAGAAGTGCGACGTGACGGCGATCAACAAGGCGTTGCGGAAATTCGGGAAATGAGTGCGCGGAAAAAGCCGGCGGGCACGTCGAGACGTCCGGGTGCGCGGGGTGGAAAGCTCAAGGCGGTCTTTTGGTTCAACGTGGTGCTGTTCGCGGTGATGGGCGGCTGGTTTGTGATGCAGCCGGAGCCGCGGCGGACGGAGGTCACGAAGCTGGTCGAAAACTATTTCGAGAAGAACAAGCGCATCGAGTTGCTCGATGTGGCGCAGGACATTTACCGGCTCTACTATAGCGCGGACTTCGTCACGGCGGTGGCGAAGGGCGATCGCACGCATGTATATGGCGGTTCTCCGCTGGCGAGAGGGTTTTCGCATCCGATCCGCGTGCTGACGAACAGGGGTTACGTGGCGGGTTACTGCGATGCGTTGGAAAATCCTGCATGGGTGGCTTATCGAGTGGGGGATGTCGGCAAACTGCCCGAGACTGCGCCGCGCCCGGAGACGTTCGAGACGGATTTACGGACGGCGGCGCGAGTGCCGTCATCGGCGTATGTGAACAGCGGATACGACCGCGGGCACCTGGCTCCTAATTACGCAATCGCGACGCGTTACGGCGAGGCGGCGCAGCGGGAGACGTTTTTGATGTCGAACATCGTGCCGCAGCGGCATGTGTTGAACGCGGGTTTGTGGAAGCAGATGGAGATGAAGATCGCGACGAGCTATCCCGGGCGGTTCGGCGAAGTGTGGGTGCTGGCGGGACCGGTGTTCGGCGTGCGCGGGGCGAAACTGCCGAACGGCACGGCGGTGCCGGAGGCGTTTTTCATGATCGTGATCGACGAGAGCGACGGCCGCGTGCGGGCGGAGGCATTTGTGTTTCCGCAGGAGGCGCCGGCGGGCGCGGAGTTGGAGCGGTTTGCGGTGTCGGTCGACGAAGTGGAGAAGCGCACGGGGTTTGATTTCCTGCACGAGCTGGAGGACGACGCCGAGGATGCGCTGGAGGCAAAACGGGAGGATCGTGTGTGGTGAGCGGGCTTTGCGCGACAGACGTTTAGGACTGGCGGGTTGACGTTTCTCCGTCGTGCGCTTTGCTGGCGGCGTTCTTTGGAAAGTGCGTGGTCAGCTAGGAGAAGTCGGCCGGTTTTCGGGCGGCGTCTCCATCTGACCATGAATAAGACAAGCAACGCGTTTCCGTCGGGTGTCCTGAGCGCGTTTGCCTCCTCGGGTTTCTTCAAGAAATTCAAGGGACGGGCAAACAAGCGCGCAACGGATGTCTACCGGATCCAAAATGAAGCCGCGACGCCGGCCCAGACTGCCCGCCTCAACGGGGTGTTCAGTCGATAGTTGTCGTCGCAACTGCGGTTCTAGAAAGGTCCGCAGTCGTTAGTATAACCTAGTAAACAACGCCGCCCGTGAGCCGAAAGGCTCACGGGCGGTTCTATTTTCAGGACCCGACGAGGTCGTCGGGTCTTCAAGGCGAAGCGGATTTTTTAGAAGCTGGCGGAGAGGCTCAGGCCGACGCCGAGGTTCTGGGTCTTGTAGCTGTAATCGACGGGCGAGTCGCCCTGCGGATCACGCCAGTCGGTGCTGGTGAAGGCGCGGGCCACGGCCCAGGCGTTGATGTTGTAGCTGACGCTGGCGCCGAGCGAGAGCGTCAGGTCGCGGCGGTCCACATTGTTGAATCCGGCTTCCTGATAGTGCAGGTAGTCGGAGTAGGTCAGGCGGGCGTAGGGGCCGAAGACCCAGCGGTCCTTGAGGTAGTAGTAGCCGACGTCGAATGAGGTATCGACTTTGTCGTTACGGTCGGCGCGGTAGTCGAACGGGGCGGCCGGAACATCGGCGTCGGTGGTGACAAAGTTGACGCCGGCACCGGCCGTGAGGAGCTGATTGCGGCCGAAGGTGAAGAGCTTGCGGACCGACAGCGAGGTGCCGATGGACTTGTAGGTCAGGTTGTAGTCGGGCTCGATGGTGTAGACGGCGGTGCTGGTGACGCCGAGGTTGACCTCCCAGTTGTCACCGAAGCGCAGGCGCAGGCCGAGGGGCAGCGTGTAAGCGTCGAAATCGAGGTCCTGGCGCGCCTGGTCGCCGGTGCCGAGGCCGTGGTTGTAGTGTTGATAGACCAAGCCGACGGAGGGGGTGAGCAGTCCCTGGCCGACCGCGATGCTGTTGAATTCGGCGCGGGTGAGGAGGGTGTGGGCGACCACGAAGGCTTCTACCTCGTTGTTGGGCTGGAGGAAGACGTTGGTGGTGTAGAACGCCTGCACGTCGTAGTTGAGGGTCAGCTTGAACGGCAGCTTGCGGGTCTCGGCGATGCGCTGGGTGCCGCCGTCGAGATCGCCTTTTTCGTCGGTGGACTTTGCGGGTTTGGTGGCGTCAGGGGCCGTCGGAGCGGCGGGTTGCTGGACGCGGTCGATGATGACGTCGCTGGGAGTCTGGGCGAGCAGAGCGCCGGCGGAAGCGGTGCCGACAAGGGCGGCGAGGAGGAAGCGGTTCATGCGGGTGTAGTTGAAGGCGTGGAAGGCAGGGTTAATTTCAGTCGATTACCGCAGGCTGTCGCCGAGCTGGCCGATCTTGATGTTGGTCAGATCGGGCAGGGTTTCCGCGGTGACTGCGGTGGTGCCGTAATTGACGTTTTGAATGAAATTAACGTATCCGAACTTGCTCGAGCCGAAGTTGGGCAGGCCGAGCTTGGAATTGAGATCCACAGTGGTGCCGCAGCGGAACGTGAGGTTCGCGAGGTTGATGGTGGCCGCTTCGATCAGGATACTGGTGACGTTGGGGCCGAAGCTGCTGTTGTTGAGCGATACGAGATCGCTGGCGCGCAGTTCGACACGGCCGCCATATTCGGACTCATAGTTACCAGTGTTGAGGGTCACGCCGTCCAGCAGAAGATTGCGGGTGGCTCCGATACGAAGGTAGTCGCCGCTGTTTTCGAAAGTGACGTCGTAGATGGTGACGCCGGCGCCTCCGTTGTTAAGGCCTTCACCGGGGAAGAAGAAGTCGTAACCGCAGAGAGGGGATGAAGTGTTACCTTTGGGGTAGTCTATTTCACGAAGCAATTCAGGGGAGGCTTCCGAATAAATATAGGCAAGCAGGAGGGTTTTCAGTCCCGCTGTATCTGAACCGATTGCGGTAAAGTTGTTATTGCCAAGAATGCCGAGTTGGTAAGTCAGGAAGGAGGTGATTTCGTTGTTATCGAACCCCAGCTCATCATAAAATTCGAGGTAAAGGTTGAGCAGATTCGTCAGACCGGCGGCCAGTTTACCGTCACGGAGGAGCGCGGCGAGTTGTGCATCGCTGTAGCCAGATGTGGATGTGGTTTCCGGCGGGGTTTCGGTTTCGACGAAATTCACATGGATGTCCTGGGGGCCCTTGCGGAGGCTATCGAAAGCGGCGGCTTGTTCTTCGGTCAGGCTGGCGATGTAGTCATTGATCGAGGCGAAGCCGCCAGAGGAGGGCTGTTCTTCGGTGACGACATCGGTGATCGTCCTGGTGTCGGTGTGAGTCGTGGGGATCGTGAGCAGAGCGAGGACGCGGTCAACGAGCGCCTGAAGCTCAGGGGAGAGTTCGATGCCGAGGCTTTCGGCGGCGGCGAGGGCGTTCTTGAGGGCTTCGGGATCGACTTCCACGCCGGCTTCGATGGCGGAGGCGATGGCGCCGACAGTGGTTTCGACCCAGTTTTGGGCGATGGCTTTTTCGGAAGGAGAGAGCTCGCTGACGTTGCCAACGCTCTTGGTTTCACCGCCGGGAGGGGTGATGGACAAGCTGCCGATGGCGAGGCTGACCTGACGACCGTCGGTGAAGTTGAGGGAGATGGTGCCGTGGGCGACGACGATGGTTTGAATGCCGGCCGAGTTGATGCCGACGGTGAACGTGGTGCCGCGAGCGCCGGCCAAGCCGCGGGCGGTGCGGATGCTGTAGTCGTAGGTGACGCCTTCGGGTTTCTGCAGATCTGAAACGACGGCGCCTTCCTTCAGGTCGATGACGGCCTGATGAGTGACCTCGGTGGGAGAGGTGCGGTTTTCGGAAACGCTCTCGAGGAGGAGCGTGGTGTTGGGGGCGACGATGGATTTCACGCCGGGCATCGGAGTGAGGACGACGCGACCGTCGGCACCGGTGATGATGCGTGAGCCGATGATGACGGACTCGCCTTTGACGATGGCGCGCGGGGCGGCTTCGTCGGGACGCTGGATGGAGGCGGCGCCGCTGGTGAAGATGACGCGCACGGTTTGTGCGGGAAGGGCGAGCGTGGTGATCAACGCGAACCCGAGGATTGCGATAAGTTTAATGAGTCGCATAAAAAATAGGTGATTAACTGAGCTATTGAGTCGTATAAAAACCGCATTGATACAAGTGATTTTCCCTAGGTGAATTATCGTCTCCCCTCATTTTCAGGAAAAATTCCGCCTACTTGGCGGGCGCGGTTGGGCGTGACATTGATGACGGGAGTGGTGTTGGGATTGGCGGCCAACTGGCTGCCCTTGCGTCGGTTGGAATGGTTGGCGGAGGAATTCCGGCTGAAGGCACGCGAGCAATGGGCGATGGTGCCGCCGACGGGGGAAGTGGTCTTGCTGGCGGTTGATGAAGAGACTCTCGCCACGCAAAAGCAGTGGCCGTTCCTGCGTTCGGTGCACGGGCAGCTGATGGAGTTTTTGGGCAAGGCACCCGAGGTGCGTCCGGCGGTGATGAGCTGGGACTTTGTTTTTACGGAGGAGACCTATGATCCCAAGTTGGATGCCATGTTTGCCGATTCTCTCGGGACGACGGGTTACCCGATCCTGATGGGCGCGTTTACGGACCCGGCGGCGAGAGGCATATTTTCGCAAGGCAAGGCGGCCACGACACTGGGACTGACAAAACCACTGGTGCTGCCCGAGGAAGTCGTGAGGGGGTTGCCCGACATGGCGGGAATGCAGATTCCGATCCTGCCCTTGCTAAAGACAACGCGGTTTATGCTGTTGGATGCGGATGCGGACGAAGATGGCGTCATCCGTAAAATCCCGTTGATCGTGCGGGTGGGGGATCGGGTGTTTCCTGGGTTGGCGATGGGCACGTTGATGACGTATTGGCATGCGGGTCCCGACAAACTGGATGTGAAGTTGGGCGACCGCATCATCGTGCACACGGCGCAGGGCGAGCAGCGCATTCCCATCGATGAACGCGGATTCTATCATCTCAATTATCGCTACGAGATGCGTCCCGAGGGCGGAACGGAGGGCATACCCGTGGCATCCTACCAGAAAACGTTGGATGAATTATATCCGTGGGCAGCTTTTGGGGATGCGATGCCGAAGCTGCCGGTGAGCGGAAAAATTCTGGTGGTCGGCCAAACCGCCACGGGATTGACGGATATCGGGCCGAGTCCGTTGCGCAGTCAAAGCGGCAAGGTGTTGGTGCACTTGAACGCGATCGAAAATATTCTGCGTGGAGATTACCTTGTGCGGACGCCGGTATGGCCGGGCCTGGTGCTGATGCTGCTGATCGGGCTCGGGACAGCCTGGGTGCTGGACCGGACGCGCGGCTATTACTACACGATTGTGGTGGGACTGCTGGTGGTGGCGGCGGTCGGGAATTGGGGGCTGCTCATCGCGACGAATCTCATGGTGCCGCTGGCGGTGCCTTTGGTGGCGTTCGGCGTGCAGCAGGCGGCGGTGACGATGTTGAAAATCCGCGAGGAGCAGGCGAATCGCGACCGCATCCGCGGGATGTTCGCGACCTATGTGTCGCCGGCGCTGGTGGACCGGATGGTGCGGTCGGGCGAGGAGCCGAAACTCGGCGGTGTGGAGGAGGAGATCACGGCTTACTTCTCGGACATCGAATCGTTCTCCAGTTTTTCGGAGAAGCTGAAACCGCAGCAGCTCGTCGAGTTGATGAACGAATATCTCACGGCGTGCACCGACATCGTGCAGGCGGAGGGCGGCACGCTGGACAAGTATATCGGCGACGCGTTGGTCGCGATGTATGGCGCCCCGCTCGTGCTGCCCAATCACGGACATCGCGCGGTGGTGGCGGCGCTGCGCGTGCACCGGCGCTGCGACGAGCTGCGCGCCAAGTGGAAGAACGAGCAGGCGGAAAAGGGCTGGCCGGATATCGTGACAAACCTGCAAACGCGCATCGGTCTGAACGTCGGACGCGCGGTGGTGGGCAACATGGGCAGCCATACGCGTTTCAACTACACGATGATGGGTGACACGGTGAACCTCGCGGCGCGCATGGAGAGCGGGGCGAAGGCTTACGGTGTCTATACGCTGGTGACGGAGAGCGTGGTCGAGGCGAGCCGCAAGGCGGAGCCGGATGCGGTGCTGTTTCGTCCGCTGGACCGCATCGTGGTGAAGGGACGCACGCAGCCGGCGGCGGTGTTTGAGGCGATGGCGTTGCGCGCCGATGCAGAGGCGACGGGCGGACGGATGGCGGAGTGCGCGGCGATTTTCGCCGAAGGGTTGGCGCGTTATTATGCGCAGGATTGGGAGGGCGCGCGGGCGTTGTTTGCGCGCAGCGAAGTGCTGGAGGCGCATGAGAAGAACAATCCGTCGAAGGTGATGCTGGAGCGCGTGGCGTTGATGCGGGCGCATCCGCCGGGTGCGGATTGGGACGGGGTGTGGAGGATGACATCAAAATGAGCTTTGGTATTCGATGGGTTATCGTGGTCGCGTTGATTGCGTCTTTTGCGTTTGCCGCACCGGTGGCGCAGCTCGGGCATGTCGAAGGGCGCGTGTTGATGCGCGTGCCCGAGACGAAGAAACTGGAACCGGTGGCGGCGGGACGGGAGCTTGCCTGGGGCGACACGCTGATCACGGGCGATGCGACGCGTTTCGAGGTGCGGCCGGCGGAGGGCGGAGGATTGTGGCGCGTGGGGCGGCGGGCGTTGTTTTCACTGAAGGACGGCGGGGCGCGGTTGCTGGCGGGCACGGCGCTCGTGCAGGTGCCGGCGAAGGCGGCCTGGCGCGTGGAGAGTATGCGCAGCGTGGCGGCGTTGTCCGAGGGCACGTGGCTGGTGCAGGCGGTGGACAACCGGGGATTGAAGGTCGTGTGTCTCGACGGTGACGGGTTGGTGCAGGCGTGGGGACTGCCGTCCGAGCCTGCCGACAAGGCGCTCGCGGAGATCTCGCTGAAGCCGGGAGAGCTGGTGTTTTTGCAGCCGGGCGGGAAGGCGTTCAGTCCGCGCGTGGCGATTTATCTCGAGGAAACGCTGGCGACGAGCCGGTTGATCGGAGGGTTTCCGGAGCCGGTGCCGGGGATGCGGCGGTTGATCAATCAGGCGACCGCGCAACGCGAGCGGCTGAAAGGCGTGAGCAACGCGGTGGTGGTGGGCGCGTCGAAAGCCGGCGGGTTTCAGATCGCGGTGCCCACGCCGGAACCGGCGGGCGCTTCGCCCGCCGCCAACAAGGAGCCGTGATGAAAAACGGACGGCGTCGCGTGCCGTCCATGTCTTGATCAGAAGCTGGCGGAGAGGCTCAGGCCGATGCCGAGGTTGGACGACTCGTAGGTGTAGTTGTCGAACGTGGGTGCGTTACCTTCCTGGTTGGACAGGCGCCAGTCGCTGCTGGTGAAAACGCGGGCGCTTGCCCATGACGTGAGATTATAGGTCGCGCTGGCGCCGAGGCTGAGCGTGGTGTCGCGGCGATTCACATCGCGGTTGCCGGCTTCCTGATAGTGGAGGTAGTCGGTGAAGGCGGCGCGACCGTAGGCGTTCAGAACCCAACGGCCACGGATATAATAGTAGGCGATGTCACCGGAGAGATCGACCTTGTCGTTGCGATCGTCGCGGAAGCTAAACAGGCCACCGGGCGTGTCGGCCCAGGTTTTGGCGTAGGAGAGGGTGGTGCCGAGGCTGACGAGCTGGGTTTTGCTCAGGCCGATGCTTTTGCGGACGGAGACCGAGGGGGTGAGGTTGCGATAGATATTTTCGTAGCTCGATGCGCCGTTGAGGCGGTAGATGGAGCCGGCGGTGACACCGACCGAGGCGTCCCAGCCGGACTGGTTACGGAAGCGAAGGGTGAGCGGGATGCTGTAGGAATCGAAGTCGAGGTCGTCGCGGGCCGGATCGTCGCTGGCGATACCGTGGTAGTAGCGTTGATAGACGAGGCCGATCGATGGAGTGATCAGGCCGTTGGCAAAAGGCTTCGAGGGTGTCTCGGCACGAACGGAGAGGGTGGTGGCGAAGACCACGGCGTCGCTGTTCGACTGCGGGTTGTTCGCGGGTTGGAGCAGGACGTTGTCGGTGTAGTAAACCTGGGTGTCGGCATCCAGGAAGAGCTTGATCGGGAATTTGCGGGGCTCGGCCACGCGCTGGACGCCGGCGTCCTCGCCTTCGATGCCGGTGGGGATCGCGGTGTCGGTCTGGCTGCGGGGGGCAACGGGAGGAGCGGGTTGTTGCGCGCGATCGATGATGGAGGTGTTGGCGCTCTGGGCGAAGGCGGCGGATGCGCCGAGGGACAGGCCGAGCAGCAGGGAGAGGGAGCGTTTCATGCGGGCGGGTGCTGGAGGAGAAGGGATGGGGAGGGCGGAACGCTTAGTTTATGACAGGGGGCGTATAGGTGGGCAGCGATGCGGGGGTGGCGTGAGAGCCGATGGCGATGTTACCGCGGGCGTTAGTGTCGAAATCCGGCTGGCTGTTGATGGGTTGGTATCCGTAGGTGACGCCACCGAGGAAGTTGACGCCGCCGACCACGGAAGTGCCGGTAAAGTGCAGGCCGCCGTCGCGGGAGTTGAGCGCGGCCACGGTGCCTTCGTGGAAGTTGAAGTTGGCGAGGTTGATGGTGATGGCGTCCATGACGATGCCGGCGGCGTTGGCCGAGTAGCTGGCGCCGTTCAGGTCGATGAGGTCACCGGCGCGAAGCTTGATGACGTAGGTTTGAAGCTCCCCGCCCTCCAAGGGGACGTCGAACGTGGTGCGGGGCTCGATGACATCGGTGTTGTCGATGCGGAGGCGGCGGACCGCGCCCACATAGAGATTGGAGTTCGAGACGAAGCCGACGTTCTTCATGACGTAGTCCTTGTTGAAGGGCATGAAGTAGCTGACATGGCCGCCGTAGGTGCGGTCGTCGGCGAACGTTTCGTCGATCTGCTGAGTGTCCACGCGAATGTCGGTGCTCAGGCCGGCGTAGGCGGTGAGCAGGCGTTGCACGCCGGAGTATTCGGTGCCGAGGAAACCGGCGTGGTCGGAACCAATGATGCCGAGTTCGCGCAAGGTGCCTTGTTCGGCGAGGGTTAGGTTCTGGTAAAAATCGATGCCATCGAGGAGGACGTTTTTGATATCGGTGATATCGTCATCAGGATTTTCGGCGACGACGCCCTCAAGGTAGCCCTGGAAGAGGAGGACGCGGCCGATGTCCATGTCGAGAAGAGCGGAGTAGCGATCGGGGTCGGTGGCAACGGAGTCAATGAGGTAGACGATGTTGTAGAGGGCGCGGGAGCTCCGGCCTTCGTTGTCCGTGGTTTCGGTTGAAGTGAGGATGTTCAGCAGATCAAAGTGCTCGGCTTCGGTGAGAAGATAGCTCCGGACGCGGGAGGAGAGGCCGAGGTAGGAGTTGAGCGCGCTGGTGATGTTGGCCTGGGTGTCGAGAATGTCGGTGTCGAAGTCGTAGAAGGAGGTGACCAGGTCGGTGTCCACCAGCGCCTGTTGTTTCGGGGAGGGCAGGCCGAGGTAGAAATCGGCGATAGCGGCGGCACGCGAGGCATCGCTGAGGAGATTGCCGAGGGCGAGAGTGCGGGCGGCTTCCTGCTGGGTCGTGGTCAGGCCATTGTAGTTGGTGACGAGTGTGTCGAGCTTCGTCACGGTGGTGGCATCATCGTAAGCAAAGAGCTCGTAGCTGCTGTCGAAGCCGATGGAGGCGAGTGTCGTCAGATCGCCCGAGCTCACATTGTTGATGATGTAATCGAGGCGGTTGTAAATCGACAGGGAGTTGCCCTCGTAGACGTTCAGCACTTCGGCGAGCTGGTAGGGCTGGAGGTCCAGCTGCTTGATCAACGCGCGTTGGGCGGGGGTGGCGTTCTCGGCGACGACGACGATGTCCGACAAAGCGCTGTCGTTGACGATGTCCTGAAGGTAGTGGCCCCAGCCGGCTTCGGCGAGAGCGGGGATATTGTCCGAGGCGGCGACAAGGAGGCCCTGAAGGTAATCAGGGTTGATGCCGATGATGGCGTCGCCTGCTCCGAGTGCGACGAGGGTGTTTTGGGTGGTGCCGTCGAAGCCGTGGAAGACGGCGGCGGCGGTTTCGATGGCCAGGGTGCTCCAGCTTTCGATCTCCGGGGTTCCTTCGGTGTTTGCAAGACCGGTGCCGGTGGCGCCGCCGAGGGTCTTCACGAACGTGCGGGCGTCGGTGGAGAGGGCGGTGTAGGCGTTGAGGATGCTATCGATGGAGGTCGCGGTGTAGGGGACGTTGGCCACCGGATCGAGGGCGAGCACGGTGCCGGTGATGTCATTGTCATTGAGCGAAACGAGCTTGGTCTGGACTGCGTCCGGCAGGCTGTCGTAGATCGCGCGCTGAGTGTTGGTGAGCTTGCCGTAGAAAGCGATTTCCTCGGTGGGGGTGTAGGTGGGGAGCGACGCGGGTTCGAAGAAGGCGCCGAGCGCGATGTTGCCGCGCGAGTAGGTGTCGAAGGCCTCTTGGCTGTCCAAGAGGTATTCACCGTAAAATACGCCGCCGAGGAAATTGGTGCCGCCGATGACGGGAGTGTTGTTGAAATACAGGGTGCCGTTGAACGAGTTGAGAGCGACGACGCTGCCCTCGGGGAAGTTCACATTAAGGAGGTTGATCGTGTAGGACTGCATCACGATGCCGTGGATGTCGGCGCTGAAGGTGACCGGCTTGCTGATGAGGCCCCGGAGGGAAACCAGATCGGCGGAGCGGAGCTGGAGGTCGTTGCCCGGGGCCACCGCGAAGTTGGTGTATTCGGTGCCGATGGACACGGTGTTTTCAAACTGCAGCTTGCGGGTGGCGCCGATGTAGAGGTTTTCGGAGGTGTTGGCGGTGTTGTTGAAGATGGCGTTGTAGAGGATCAATCCCTGCGTGCTCTCCGAGCCGGGGAAGAAGACGTGGCCGGAACCGGTGACGAATTCGCTGAAGTCTGCTTCGTAGTCGGCCTCGGACATGAGGAGCACGGAGCTGCTGGTGGCGAGGTTGGCGTAAAAGGAAAGCAGGTTGGCGAGGCCGGCGGATTTGGCTCCAATGGCCGTCGTGTTGGCGTTGCCCAGAATGCCGAGGGTGACAGCCTGGCCTTTTTCAAGCGTGTTGAGTCCGAGGTAGAGATTGACGGTTTCGAGCAGGGCGGTGGTGAACTGGCTGTTGGCGAAGCGGGCGAGGAAGACGGAGTCAGTGGTATTAAACCCGCCGTTCGTGATGAGTTCCTGGAAGGCGGAGGCTTGGGCGGAATTCAGGCTGGCGATGAAGGAGGCGAGGGTGCCGGCGGTGTGGGTTTCCTTGGTCGTCTCGGTGACGACGGTGGACTCCTCGTTGGTGGATTCTTCCTTGAGGGCTTCGAGGGCCTCGCGGAGTTTCTCGATGCGCTGTAGGGTGCTCTCGGATACGTCGATGCCGAAGCTCTCAAAGAGATCGAGCGCCTGGCTGATGGCGTCGGGGTTGATTTCGACACCGCCGGCGACGGCGGCTTCGAGCGCGCCAAGGGTGGATTCGGCGACTTCCTGCGCGAAGGCCTGGTCGGCTTCGGAGAGATCTCCGAGCTTGGAGGCGGTGCGAACACCGCTGGCGTCGGTGATCTGGATCTGGCCGGCGGTGACAGAAACTTTGCTGCCGTTGAGCAGGTTGAACGTGATGGTGCCGTGTGAGACGAGGATTGTCTCAATGCCGGCGGTGTTGATCGCGACGGTGTAATTGGTGCCGCGTGCACCAGCGAGACCGCGGGCGGTGCGGATACTGTAGTCGTAGGTGACGCCTTCGGGCTTCTGCAGGTCGGAGACGATGGAGCCCGACTTCAGATCGATGACGGCCTGGTGGGTGACCTCGGTCGGCGAAGTGCGGTTTTCGGAAACGCTTTCGAGAAGGAGGGTGGTGTTGGGGGCGACGATGGATTTGACGCCGGGCATCGGGGTCAGCACCACGCGGCCGTCGGCACCGGTGACGATGCGGGAGCCGATGATGACGGACTCGCCTTTGACGATGGCGCGGGGAGCGGCTTCGTCGGGACGTTGGATGGAAGCGGCTCCACTGGTGAAAATAACGCGCACGGTTTGCGCGGGAAGGGCGAGCGCGGTGATGAGTGTCAGGCCTGCAACTGCGATGAGTTTGAGGAGTCGCATAAAAAATGTGTAATTTTTACTACCTTCAGGGATCGTAGAATGTGGTTATTGATACAAGTGATTTTCCCTATTGGGTTTACTTAAGATAAGGGAGTCCATTCAGGCCTAGTGGCGGGGTGAGTGCGCATCGTTAGCAGCGAGGATATTGGGGACTTGGATTGAGTCATATGATGTATATAACCTGCTCATCATGAAAATATACAGGGGGTTTGGGTGCGGGGTAATATCCTCCGTATGAAACGGGTTTTAGGCTTCTTGTCTTTGGGGGTGGTTGTGCTTGTTCCGTCGGTGAGTGTGAACGCAGGGAAGGTGGCGGAGGCTGAAATCACCGAGGAGGTGCGCTTGGCTCCGGTGGTGGTGACGGCGTCCGTCCGGGGATTTTTGATTTCCGACATGGCGGGACGGATCTCGCTGAGATCGGAAGCGGGAGAGTCGGGCGCCAAAGTGCGTTTTGCGAAAAAAGGCGCGCAGCTGGTTCCGGGGGAGACGGTCACGACCGGTCAGAAATCGCGGCTTGAATTGCTCGGAGGCGGTGAGGCGCGGTGGCGTTTGGGCGGACGCACGGCGTTCGCACTGCGCGAGGAAGGTGCGCGGTTGCTGGCAGGCACGGCGCTGGTGGTGGTGCCGGAAAAAGAGACGTGGACTGTGGAAACCTTCGGGAGCCAGGCGCGGCTGGGCGAAGGCATGTGGATCTTACACGCGGTTGAGAACGAAGGGCTGAAGGTCATCTGCCTCGACGGGCCGGCGCGGTTGGAGACGGATGTCGGCGCGACCGCGGCCGGCGTGAAGATGAAGCCGGGCGAATTGATTTTTCTGCGGCCCGGCGGAAAAGGATTCGGTCCTTTGGTGACGATTTATTTGGAGGAGCTGCTGGCGACGAGCCGTCTCGTGCGAGGGTTTGAGAAACCACTGCCGAACCTCACGCGTCTGGTGAACCTTGGCATCGCGCAACGCGAGCAGCTCAAAGGCGTGACTGGCGCGCTGGTGGCGGGCGCGCGGGGCGAGGGTGGTTTTGACGTGGTGCTGCCGCGTCCGAAGGAACCCGCGCCCGCGACGGGAAAATAAGCTTCCGACGTGGTGCGGGTTTCCGCGTAATTCGCGGGCATGTCATCGCAGTTCAAAACCATCGCGGTCGTCGGGGCGGGCGCGCTCGGGCTTTATTATGGCGGGCGTCTCGCGCGGGCGGGCAACGACGTGACGTTTCTGGCGCGCGGCGATCTCGACGTGTTGCGCACGCGCGGCATCGAGGTGCGGGTGCCGGATGGTGACTTCACGCTGCCGGCGTCGGCGGTGAAGGTCGCGGCGACTCCGGAGGAAATCGGCCCGGTGGATCTGGTCATCATCACGCTCAAGGCCACGGCGAACGATCAGTTGGCGAAGTTGCTGCCTCCGTTGATGCACGGGGACACGGTGGTGTTGAATTTGCAGAACGGACTCGGCGTGGACGAGCAAGTGGCGGCGGTGGCGGGTGCGGAGCGGACGCTGGGCGGGTTGTGTTTTGTGTGCGTGAACCGCATCGCTCCGGGCGTGACGGAGTGCACGATGGCGGGGCACATCGTGGCCGGGGAATTCGCCGGACCGGTGCAGGCGCGCACGCGGGCGCTGGCGGAAATGTTTAACGTGGCGGGAATCAAGATGAGCGTGATCGACCGGCTGCTGGACGTGCGCTGGCGGAAGCTGGTGTGGAACGTGCCGTTCAACGGGCTCGCGGTGACGGGCGGCGGCATTACGACGGAGGATATTTTGCGGTCGCCGGAAATGGAGGCGCACGTGTGGGCGTTGATGCGCGAAGTGCAGGCAAGCGCGGCGGCGTATGGCGTGATGATTCCCGAGGATTTCGTGGTCGATCAGGTCGAGCGCACGCGTCCGATGGGACCCTACAGGCCGTCCACGATGCTCGACTACGTCGCGGGCAAACCGCTCGAGGTGGAGCCGATCTGGGGTGAACCGTTGCGGCGTGCGCGGGCCAAGGGCGTGAGCACGCCGCGGCTGGAGGCGTTGTATGAGGCGCTGAAAAAAACCGGACGTCAGACGTCCGGTTGACGCGTGTTACTTCGTCGCGTCGAGGAAGCGCTGGAGGTCGGCTTTGTCGGTGAAGGCCTGGCTGGCGGGGAAAAGCTGCACGAGATCGAACACGTCCTGGATGGGCTTTTGGACTTGGAGCGTGCGGAGATCACCGCCGCGGGCGCGGAGGGTCTTGTAGGTCTGGAGTAGCACGCGGATGCCGGTCGAGCCGAGGAAGACGAGGGACTTGAGATCGAGGACGATGAGCGTCGCGCCGGAATCGAGGAGGCTTTGGACTTCTTTTTCGAAACCTTGGTAAGTGACGGCGTTCAAAGCGCCGTCGAGGCGGACGAGGTGGGCGTTGGGGCGAAGTTCGGCGGAGGAGAAGCTGAGGGTCATGGGGTGGGCGCGCGGCGGTGGACGTTGTCGTGATTCGTTTGCTGCCGAATAAGAGAACGAGAACGCGCCGGAGAACGAGAACGAAAATCCGATGGAGCCCCTGCCGGGGCGCGGATCAGGCGCGGCGGGGGGCGTAGACGGTCTGCTTGAGGGACGGGCCGAAGAGGGCGCGGAAGGCGGCGATGGAGCGGACGGCTTTGAGGGCGACGAGTTGGTTGGCGAGGTTGCCGACGGCGGTGCCTTCGAGGGCGAACGACACGACGGGGACGTTGGCGGCGTTGGCGGTGGCCTGGCAGAGGAGACGGTTTTTGGAACCTCCGCCGACGATGAGGATTCGCTTGAAAGCGCGGCCGGACATTTTTTCGAAGGAAGCCTTGGCGTCGGCGTGTCCGCGACCGAGGGAGTCGCAGATGAGGCGGGTGTAGCCGGCGAGGTTTTTGGGCGCGGGGATGCGGCGCTTTTTGAGTTGGGCGTCGATGGCGGCCTTCATCGATTTCGGATTGGTCAGAGCGGCGTCGGTGACGTCGAGGAGTGCGGCGGGCGCGGGGAGTTTCTCGGCGGCGGTGATGAGTTTGGCCCAGTCGGCGTCGGATTTCGGGCGGCTGGCGAAATCCTTCATGATGCCTTCGAGGAGCCAGAGTCCGATGACGTTGGTGAGGGGGCGGTAGCGGCCGTCACCAATGCGTTCGTTGGAAATGCGGGCGGCGAGGGCTTCGGCGCCGAGGACGGGTGTGTCGCTTTCGAAGCCGACGAGGGACCAGGTGCCGGAGCTGAGGAAGAGGTCGGTGCCGTCGGGGGACGCGGGCATGGCGTCGTAGGCGCAGGCGGTGTCGTGGCCGGGGACAGCGATGACTTGGGTGGCGGCGAGCGCGGGGAGGTTGCGGACTTTGCCGAGTTTGGTGCCTGCGAGGACGGGCTTCGAAAGCCACTGCGCGGGGACGCGAAAGTGGTCGAGCGCGGCACGGGACCAGTCGGTGGAGTGGACGTCGAGGAGTTGCGTGGTGCTGGCGATGGTCAGCTCGTTGGCCATTTTCCCCGAGAGAAGGAAATTGAAGTAGTCGGGGAGGAAGAGGCAGCGCGTGGCGAGGTCGGTGATCGCGGGGTTGGAGGCGACGACTTCCTCGAGCTGGAGCGAGGAGTTGTAGAAGACGTTGGGGATACCGGTGGCGGCGTAGATGCGTTCGAGGGCGGCGCGGGTGTTGGCGAGGCGCTTGAGGCCGGCCTGGGTGCGGTCGTCGCGGTAGGCGTGGACCGGATACACGAGGCGGCCGGTGTCGTTGACGAGGGCGTAGTCCACGCCCCAGGTGTCAACGCCGACGGAGGCGAGGGTGGCACCTTTGGGCAGCGCGGCGACGGCGGCGTTGAGGCCGGTGAGGATCTCGGACCAGAGGCCGGCGATGTTCCAGTAGTCGTGTCCGGCGATGGACTGGAAGCTGTTGGGGAAGCGGTGGACTTCCTTGAGGGTGAGCTTGTTTTTAGCCCACGTGCCGAGGATGACGCGGCCGGAGGTGGCGCCGAGGTCGATGGCCGCGAGGTGGAGGGGTT
>DATHXF010000223.1:0-24405 GCA_035459785.1 Rariglobus sp.
TTTTGGGATTCTTCGCTCGGGCCGCTGACGGAGTGCATGACTTCGCCGGAGCTGATCTGCTTGATGCTGGAAGTGCCGGCGGGGTTGGTGACGATCTCGTAGTCGCCGAGTTTTTTGGAGGGCTTGATGCGCGTCTGTTTCGGCGGAACGGGCGGGCTGTCGGCGTCCACGCGCACGAGGTCGAGGCGTTTCTTCTCGTAGTATTCGGCGAAGGTGCCGGCGAGGATGTGCGCGCGAATCTCGCGCATGAGCCGGTGATAAAACGAAATGTTGTGGATGCCGAGCAGGTGCCAGCCGAGGTATTCGCTGGTTTTGGCGAGGTGGTGCAGGTAGCCGCGTTCGTAGTGTTTGCAGCAGTGGCAGTCGCAGTTGGCGTCGAGGGGACCGTCCTGGAGTTTATAGACGGAGCGCTGCATGTGGAGGCGTCCGTGGGAAGTGAACACGGTGCCGCGCTGGGCGAGTTGCGACGGGATGATGCAGTCGAACATGTCCACGCCGCGGTGCACGGCCTCGAGGATGTCGATGGGCGTGCCGACGCCCATGAGGTAGCGCGGAAGATTTTCGGGGAGGTGCTCGGTGACGAGGCCGGTGAACTCGTAGCGCTCGGCGTGGGTTTCGCCGACGGCGAGACCGCCGATGGCGAGGCCGTCGAAGGGCAGTTCGCGGAGGAAGGCGGCGCTTTGTTTACGGAGCTCGGGGTGGCAGGCGCCCTGGACGATGCCGAACATCGACTGCGGAGAATCGCCGCGGGCATTGAGCGAGCGGACGGCCCAGCGGTGGGTGAGTTGCATGGCGGCCTCGGCCTGATCGTAGGGCGCGGTGGACGGGATGCACTGGTCGAGGACCATCATGATGTCGCTGCCGATTGCCTTCTGCGTCTCGATGCTGACCTCGGGCGAGAGCAGGAGCGTGGTGCCGTCCACGTAGCTCTTAAATTTGGCACCCTCCTCATTCATGCGGCGTTCGCTGGGGAGGGAGAAAATCTGGAAACCGCCGGAGTCGGTGAGGACGGGGCGGTTCCAATTCATGAAACGATGGATGCCGCCGAATTTTTTGAAGACCTCGGGGCCGGGGCGGAGGAGGAGGTGGTAGGTGTTGGCGAGAAGGACGTTGGAACCGGCGGCGAGGAGCGTCTCGGCGGTTTGCGACTTCACGGTGGCCTGGGTGCCGACGGGCATGAAGATGGGGGTCAGCACCTCGCCGTGGAGCGTCGTGAAGCGGGCCGCGCGGGCACGGGAGCCGGGGGCGGTTTTTTCCAAGGTGAAGTTGAGGCGCGACATGGTGGGCGTTGGGCGAACCGGCGAGTAAGGGGAAGTTTGGGGCGCGTGCGAAGTTCTTTTGTGGGGGCGGCGCAGGACGAAACGACTCCGTCGTTCCGCTACGGGGTGAGGCGAGCAAGGCGCAAAGTGTAACCTAATAGGTTACACTTGGGGTTGGAGGAGGAGTGAGGGACGGAACCCTTTGGCTTGGCGGGCTACTGTCAGGGGGCCGGGCGTTTGCCTGGTTGTTGGATAAATCCTCTCCCGTTACTCTTATGAAAACACGTTCCACGCTGGTTACTTGTGCGGCTCTTCTCGTTGTCGGTCTCTTCGCTGGTTGCGCCACGCCGGCGCCTCCTCGGCCGATGGTGAAATATCCCGTCACCTATGATGTTCCGGTGGGCAACACGCAGGTGAGCGCGTCCGCGGGGCCGCAAAATCTTAATGTCAGTTCAACGCAGCAGGTGACCGCCAAGGTGGGCGAACCGCTGTATTATCAGATCGTTTCGCCGGTCGCGGTGACTGTTTCGATATACGAGCGCAGGTCGCCCGAGTCGGGCCGCCTGCTGGTGCGCGAGCTTCAGGGCACGGCGTTTACGTCGTCGGTCACGCCGGCGGTTTCGGCGCTGGAGTTTGTGTTCTCGGTGCAGCAGGCGAACAGCAGCGGCACGCTGAAGTTTACGCTGTCGGATCGTCCGCTGGCGCCGGCGATCACCCCCTGAGGCCGCGAGGCTAAGCCTTGCGTGTGCGCGCTTTGGTTGGCGAACTGTCGGTTATGAAGATCAAATCAGCCGAGTTCGAGACCAGCGCGCAGACGATTGCGGGCGCGCCGCGCTGGATGCTGCCGGAGTTTGCCTTCATCGGCCGGTCCAACGTGGGCAAATCGTCACTCATCAACCTGCTCACCGAACGCAATGCGCTGGCAAAGGCGTCGGTGACGCCGGGCAAGACGAAGCTGATCAATTTTTTCCGCATCAATACCAACTGGTGTTTGGTGGACTTGCCCGGCTACGGCTATGCGAAGGTCGCGCGTGAGCAGCGGGCGGATTTTAACGAGGCGGTCGCCAACTTCATCGAGAAACGCGAGGTTCTGGTCCATGTGTTTGTGCTGATCGATTCGCGGTTGGAACCGCAGAAGATCGACTTGGAATTCCTGCGCTGGATGGTGGCCGCGGGCACGGAGTATTCACTGGTTTTCACGAAGACGGACAAGGTGTCGTCGTCGGTGGTGCACTCGAATGTCGCGCAGTTTAAGAAGGCGATCGCGGAGTTTATGCCGCAGGAACCGAAGATGTTCACGAGTTCGTCGGTGAAGAAGAACGGGCGCGTGGAGATTCTGGATTTTATCGAGGCGGAGCTGGCGGTGGTGAAAGCGGCGGCGAAGGGGAAGTGATCCGAGTTCACGTTCGCCCTTGAAAAGAGCGGGGCGCAGGCCCGAAGATGACCGTTTTTCGCCGAATGAGCTCATCTGTTTCGCCACGTCCCTTGTCCTTGGTTCCGTTTCTCGCCGCCGATGCCGCGCTGTTGCTGACGGCTGTGCTGATCGCGTGGCGCACGCCCGAAGAAATCGCGGGCGGGGCGTTGCTGGCGATCACGGTGTGCGTGGGGCTAGGCGCGGTGCTGGCGGTGCTGCCGTTTGTGCTCAACGACGCGCGCGAGCGCGAGGCGGCGCTGGCGGAGCGTCAGCGTGAGCTGGTCGAGTTGGTGACCACGTCGACGGCGAGTGCGACTCGCTGGGGCACGCAGTGGGCGTCTGCCGCGACGGGGCTGGAAGACGCGGCGGGTCTGGCGAGTCGGAGTCTCGCGGTGGCGGAGCAGCTGCCGGTGATTTTTCAGGAGCGGGCCGATGCGCTCGCGGAGCAACTGGCGCAGGCCGGACGCGAGGCGCAGGCGCGCGCCGAAAAAATCGCGCAGCAGGATGCGACGCTGGCCGCTCAGATCGCGCAGGTGGAACGCGAAGCGCTGGTCCGTTTCGAGAAGAGCGCCCAGGTGGAGACCGCGCTGGCCGCAGGGGCGGAGCAAATGGGTTCCACGGTCGCGGAGTTTCAGAAGACGCTGGCCGAATTTGGCCGGGTCGAGTCCGGTCTGCGCGAGCAGCGTGCGGCGATCGCGGCGGCGCTGGCGGAATTTCCCGCTGCGGCGGAGCAGGCGAAGGCGGCGCGGGTTGAACTCGATCAGCGTTTGGCGGAAATCCCCGCGCAGGCGGATGCCTTGGTCGGGCAGGTGACGCGTGCGGCCGGCGAGGCCGAGGCGCGTCTCGGTGCGACGACGGAAGCGTTGGGCAAGCGTCTGGCCGAGGTGGAGACGATGATCGGCGAACTCGTGGCCAAGTTGGAGCGCGTTGCGGCTCTGCCTGAGCCTGCCGCTCCGGTTGCGGTCGTCGCGCCTGCGGTGGTTGCGGAACCGGCGATCGTCCTGATTGCGTCGGTCTCGCCGATGGTGGAAAAGCCGAAGGTGATCGTGAGCAGCGAGGCGATCATGGATCCGTTTTTGATTCCAGATGACGGTTACGCGAGTCTCGCTGAGGCGATGGATGCACGGAACGCGTGAAGGCTACGGAGTCCGATCGCGGAATTTTTAACCGCTAATGGAATCGCCCAACGGGGCGATTCGGTGGGAGCGGCTCCGGCCAATGGCCTCCGCAGTTAAGCGGAGGGGCGGCTGATGCCGCCGGGGGTTAATTGCGCAGCCAGATCGAGGCGTTGAGTGCGGTGGCGAAGGCGACCCACGCGATGTAAGGGGTCCAGAGCAGGGCGAGGGTGCGGTGTTCGCGGACGAGGCAAAGTTGTATCCAAATGATGACGACAAGGAGCGCGAGGATGTCTAGCAGGCCGGCGAGCGGGGAGCGAAGGCCGAAGAAGAGGAACGACCAGGCGCAGTTGAGCGCGAGTTGAAGGAACCACAGCCGGAGCGTGAGCCGGGCGCCGGGAGATTCATGGCGCTGCTGCCAGAGCCGCCAGGCGACGACGGCCATCATCGCGTAGAGGAGTGTCCAGGCGGGGCCGAAAAGCCAGCCAGGCGGAGTCCATGCCGGTTTGTCGAGCGAGGCATACCACGTGGTCACGCTGGTAGCGGTGATCGCGCCGCCGGCGGCGGAGACAATGGCGACAAGTAGAATAAACCCGAGGAGTGCGGGCCAGGAGCGCGGTGATGGCATGGCGCCACTATCAGCCATGCTACAAAGCTGGCGAGGTCAGAGGACCTTTTTACCGACAAAAACAGCGATCAGGACAAAGAGCACCACCAGGACGAGGAAGATGAAGAAGATGATCTTGGCGATGGCGGCAGAGGCGCCGGCGATGCCGGTGAAGCCGAGTGCACCGGCGACCAAGGCGATAAGTGCGAAGATGAGAGCCCATTTAAGCATATGATGAGGGGGGTATGCACGGGCAGACCAAGACGGGCTGCCGCGGTTCCCGTGAAGAAAAACGCATGGCATCGCCGCCGGTCGCGCCTCAACCTCCGCGCGTGTCCGATTCACTCACACTCAATCCCATTGGTTTTATTCGCACCGGAAAGCGGGTGAAGTTCGAGGCGCGCCATCAACCGATTGACGGTGAAGAAGAGTGCAACGTGCTGGAGCTGCTGCCGGGGTCGAACTTCGAGCAGGCGCTCAAGGATCTCGAAGGCTTCGACCGCGTGTGGCTGTTGTGGTGGTTTCATCGCAACGACACGTGGCGGCCGCTGGTGCTGCCGCCGCGCGGTCCGTCGAAGCGGCGCGGGGTGTTTGCGACGCGGTCACCGCACCGGCCGAATCCGCTGGGCATGACGCCGGTGCGTCTGCTCGGCATCGAAGGGCGCACGCTGCTGCTGGGCGCGTGCGATCTGGTGGAGGGCACGCCGGTGTTTGACGTGAAGCCTTACGTGCCGGCGTATGATTCGTTTCCGGAGGCGAAGGCGGGGTGGATTGAGGAAGTCGATGCACTGACGGAGGCTCCGGCGACGTTTGCGGTAATTTTTTCGGAACTGGCGGAGACGCAGGCGCGGTGGCTCCGAGACGAATGGCAGGTGGATTTCACGGGACGTCTGAACGAGTTGCTGTCGCGCGATCCGTCGCCGCATCGCACGCGGCGGATCCGGAAGCGTCCGTCGGGCGGGTTTGAAATCGGGTGCGGGGCGTGGCGCGCGGCGTTCGGCGTGGACGGGAAAACCGTCACGGTGAGCGCGCTGGAGACGGGGTATCCGCTGCGGTTTCTTACGCGCGAGGGTTACGAGGCGGTGCCGGATCGCGAGGCGCAGATGGCGTTTCTTGCGCGTTGGCCGGAGCTTGCGTGAGGCGCAAGCGGGTGGCGGGTTTCAGCGGTAAATTGGAGGTGGACATCGTTGGCGCGGGAGGGAATTTTCCGCGCCCTGCATGCACGGTGGTTTTCATCGTGTAGTGCTTTTTCCATGACGTCTTCCAAATTGCCGCTTCTCTATATCAAACCCGGTTGTCCGTGGTGCCACGAGGTCACCGCGTATCTGGGCGGGCGCGGTATCGGTTACCACGAAGTCAATGTGATGGAGGACGCGGCGGCGTTTACCGAGATGCAGCGCAAGTCGGGCCAGTCGCGCGTGCCGACGCTGGATTGGAACGGAAAGATTCTCGCGGATTTCGGAGTGGTCGAGCTGGTGCCGTTTTTGCGGAAGCTCGACGGGGCGGGGGCGAACTGAGGGCGCGGGGTTTTTATCGCCTGCAAGCAGGCTCCTACATGTCGGAGTCGGAGCGGGCGCGCACGAGGCGCGCCCCTGCACGGAGCTTACTTGCCGCAGCACTGCTTGAATTTCTTGCCGCTGCCGCAGGGGCAGGGGTCGTTGCGGCCGACCTTGGGGGCGGATTTTACGGGCGCGGGGCCCTGGCGGAGCGTGCGGGCGAAGATCCAGTCGCCGTTGATGCGATGGAATTCGGATTTTTCCTGCATCTGGCCCTCGGCGCCGTTGTCGGCTTTGAAGAAGGCGGTGAACTCGACGTTGGAGACGTTGGGTTTCACCTCGGGCTCGTGGGCGTGGATGACGAGGCGCGTCCAGGGCAACGGAGCGAGATCGGGCTCCTCGACGTAGGGGTGTTTCGAGGACGGCAGGTAGGTGTAGTGAAGGAACTCGTTGGCGTTGGCGACGTGTCCGGTGAAGCGGGCGCGCATGAGTTGCTCGGCGGTCGCGGCTTTGCGTTTGCCGGTGATGATCGGCTCGCAGCAGACGGAGAAATCAAGGCCGCTACCGCAGGGGCAGGGCTGGCCGGCGACGGGTTTGGGAAGGGGAGTGAGGGCGGTGGACATGGCGTTTGAAGCCGGTCAACAAGCCGTGCGGGCGGGGAAAAGGCGAGAACGGAAGCGGACGTGGGCTGGTCTGCATGCCGATGGTTCAGACGGCGCTCGGAGATCGCCGTCCACCTTTAAGGAATTCCCCGCTCAGAAGCCGGCGTTGACCTCGTGCTGGCGGCCGGGTTCGAGGGTGAGCGTGCCGAGGCCCTGGCATTCGATCTGGTCGTTTTTGTAGAGCTTGGCCTTGAGGGGCGCGGTGGCGTCGGCGGACTCCCATCGCCACTTGCCGATGGAAACGAATTGGAGCGGAACGCCCTTGTCCCAGCTCAGGCCGGGGCCTTCGCCGCGGATGTAGAGCTTGTTGCCGATACCGATGTAGGCGGTGGCGATGAGGCGGGTGAAGCCGTCGGAGGTGATGGAACTTTCGGAGGCGTCGGGCGCGTCGGGCGTGAGGCCGAGGTCGGGAATATCGTCTTCGGGCTTGGGTTTGCGGGTGCGCGGAGGTTTGGGGGCCTCGGGTTCGTCAACCGGAACTTCGGCGGCGGCGGGTTCGGAGGCGGTGAAAGCGGGAGCGGCGGGCTCTTCGACGACGACAGGGTCGGGGGCAGCGGCGGCGGGGGTTTCGGGAGCGGGCTCGGGTTCCGGTGCAGGCGCGGGCGTAGCGAGCGCTATGGGTTCGGCGGGGGCGGTGGCGATGTGGGGGGCGATGGGTTCCACGGTGAGCGGAACGGGCGCGGGCTCGGGTGGTGCCGGGGTGATCGGGGCGGCGGCAGGCGCGGGAGTCTTTTTGGCGAGGGCTTCGGTCTTCTTCGAGGCTTTGGCGATGAAGGCGTCGATTTGCCCGGTGGCGCGGGTGAGCGTGGCGGCGAGGTCTTTCTCGGTGGTGGCGAGGGTGTCGGTCTGGAGTTTTGCCGCGGTCTCGAGCTTGGCGAGGAGCCGGGTGAGTTTCTCGGCGGCGGCTTCGAGGCGGGCGACGTCTTCCTTTACGGAGGAGTGGGCGGCGACGGCGGAGCCGGCGAGTTGCTGGGTGACGCCGTCGATGCGCTCTTTGAGCTGGGCGGGGAGTTTTTCGAGGGCCGCGAGGTTGTGTTTGGAGGATTCGGAGATGCCGTTGAGGCCGGAGGCGACAATGCTGAGCTGCTCGGCGGAGTCACTGGTGGTGCGGGCGAGGGCGGCAATCTGGTTCTGGCGCTCGGTGAGCTCGGCGTCGGTGCGGCGGGCGTAGTCGGCGAGGAAGGGGATGGTCGCGAGGGCGGCGCCGATGAGGACGCAGGCGGTGATGGCGATGAGCGCGGCGGTGCCCAGGGGGCTGTCGCTGCGATTGGCGATGTAGACGGCCGTGGCGATGAGCACGAGATCGCCGGCGATGAAGGGGAACTTGGGCAGTTTCGGGGCCTCTTCAGGATGATTCATAGGGTGAGCGTCCGCGACGGGAGTTTTGTGCGCGGGGGGCGGGGGTTTCTCAAGACGGAAAGCGGGCGGAAAGATTTTAAGGTTTCAGTCGGACCGGCGCGGGATAAGCTTTTGGTATTACCCGGATGAACTTCTCGAATTTCATGAGGATCGAGCGGGAGGTGGATGGCAGGACGCGGCACTATGTGGTGCACACGCGGGAACCGAAGTTTTCGCTGGAGATCGTGCCGGACGAGGACGCGCCGGACCATCACGGCAAGGGAGTGATCAAGGCGCTGCGGATGCCGAATTCGTGGGCGGGCAATTATGCGCAGTGCGCGAAGCTGATCGCGGCGGCGCAGGAGTTTTTTACGCAGTCGTTCGCCGAGCCGGCTCCGAAGGGGGAGACGCGGCGGTTTCAAGCGTGAGGAGAACCGGTGTTTTTAACCGCAGATTGCGCAGATAGGCGCAGATGACGGAATTCAGATGACGGACGGGAATCGTTCGGTGATGGCGGTGATGAGGCGGTTCCACTCGGCGGGGGAGAGGTCGTCTTTGCGGCCGGGGGCGACCTGGCGGTGGTCGGTCATCGCGGCGGGCGTCCAGCCGTGGCGCAGCCAGCGCAGAGCGAGCCAGTCGAGGGCGCTGGCGATCTGGGCGGAGGTCAGCGGGGTGGCACGGGTGTCGCCGGCGAAGGAAACGCCGATCAGGAAATCGTTGCAGCGGGTGCGTCCGTGGAAATTGGATACGCCGGCGTGCCAGGCGACGTGTTCGTCGGCGACGAGGCGGGCGCGGGCGCCGTCGGGGGCGATCAGGATGTGGTAGCTGACCTGGCTGGCCGGGCTGCGCATGTGGGCGATGGTGGACTCGAAATCCATCACGCTGTGGTGAAAGCACACGCCGAGGCGTTCGTGGGCGGGGGCGGCCGAGAAGTGGGGCGAGGGGTGCCAGGTCTCGGGGAAGTTCATGGGGGCGTGATCAGAGCGAGCGCCAGGCGGAGCCGATCATGGAGATGATCATGCCGATGCGGATCGCGCCCTCGAGGGTGAGGATGACGAGGATCCACTTGAGTCCGGAGTTGCGGCGCAGGGAGTAGCCGGCGAGCGAGACGACGAGCATGCACACGACTTGGGCGCGACCGAACTTGGGAATGAGCATGAGTATCATCCAGATCCAGTAGATCATGATGCCCGAGCCCCAGAGGAACGACAGCAGTTCGCCGGGTCCGCGGTCGCGGGGGTCCACGCCCTTCTCGATCTGTTTGATGCCGAGGTGGCGCTCGGCGACCATGAGCTGCCAGGCTTCGAAGAGCAGGCAGAGCGGTGCGAGATAGAGAAGGATGGGGATGTCCATGCCGGTTTGCGTGCTGTTGATAAACCCGCCGGTCGCGCGGTTGCAATGCACGAGGGCGGGAACATCATGCGGCAAACCTATGAATCTTATCGTCGGCTGCACGCTTGCCTACGACGTGCTCACGCCCACCGCGAATTTCACGTTCAATATTCTGGCCAATCGCGACCCGCATCAGCATCTCGGCGACGAGGTCATACGGCTGGCCCCGGAGCTACTGCTGGAGCGCACCGCCACCTCGAAGGGTAACCGGGTGTTTCGCGTCGAGGTGCCGGCGGGTGCGTTTGCGGTGGATTATCGGGCGACGGTCGAAGTCAACCGGCCGGCGGCGCCGGCCGAGGTCCGTGCGGACAATCCGGGGCGGCTGCCGCTGGCCACGCTCACCTACATCCTGCCGAGCCGTTATTGCGAGAGCGACCGGTTCACGCAGATGGCGTGGGACTTGTTCGGACGCATCTCGAACCGCGCGGACCAGGTGCGCGAGATCTGCCGCTGGGTGGAGACGAATCTGGCCTACACGCCGGGGGCGACGGATTCGCGGACCTCGGCGTGGGAGGTGTGGCAGTTGCGCAAGGGCGTGTGCCGAGACTACGCGCACCTGGCGATCGCGCTGTGCCGGTCGCTGTCGATCCCGGCGCGGTATGTGGGCGGTTACGCGGCCGGGCTGGAGCCGATGGATTTCCACGCGTGTTTCGAGGCGTATCTGGGCGGGCAATGGTATCTGTTTGATCCGACTGACGGAATCGCGCCGGACCATATCGTGGTGATCGCGCGCGGGCGCGACGCGGCGAACTGCGCGCTCACGACGATTTTCGGACGGGTGAACGCGGGGCTCGTGACCGTGCAGTGCGCGGTCACGCCCGCACCGCCGGCGGCACCGACCGCGGCGGGTTGAGCATGGGAGACGGGATGTCCTTTACGGTGCTACTGGAACGAGACGGGAGACGTGGTCCTGCAGGAGGACGTAGAGCAGCCCGTCGGGACCGGTGGCGACGTCGCGAAGGCGGCCGATACCTTTGAAAATGATTTCCTCGTCGACGACCTTGCCGTCTTTGCCGATCTCGAGACGGCGGAGTTCCTGCGCGGCGAGCGAGGTGACGAAGAGGTGGTTTTTCCACTTCGGGAAACGGTCGCCGGTGTAGAAGGCCATGCCGCAGGGGGCGATGGACGGAATCCAGTAGGTGACCGGCGGCTCGATGTCGGAGCGCGTGGTGACGGCGTTCATGGGTGTGCCGTTGTAGTTCATGCCGAAGGTGGCCTCGGGCCAGCCGTAGTTGAGGCCGCGCTTGATGAGGTTGAGCTCGTCGCCGCCGCGCGGACCGTGCTCGTGCTCCCAGAGCTCGCCGGTGGCGGGGTTGAAGCGCAGGCCCTGCGGGTTGCGGTGGCCGTAGCTCCAGATGGTGGCGTCGGCGCCGGGCGTGTTGACGAACGGGTTGTCGGCGGGGATGGAGCCGTCGTCGCGGACGCGGTGGATCTTGCCGTTGGGGAGCTTGAGGTTCTGGGCGTTCACGCCGTTGCCGCGCTCGCCTATGGAGAAGAACAGGAAGTTGTTTTTGTCGAAGGCGAGACGTCCGCCGAAGTGGATGCCGCCGTGGCGGAAGGTTTCAACGGGGGCGCGGAAAATGACTTGCTGGTCGGTCCAGGCGTTTTCTTTGATATGTCCGCGCACGACGGTGGTCATGACCGCGCCGCGCAAGGGTTCCTCCTGACGCTGTTCGGAGAAGGCGAGGTAGATCCAGCCGTTGCGGGCGAAGTCGGGATGGGGAACCACGTCGAAGAGACCGCCCTGGCCGCCGGCATCGACCCGGGGCAGGCCGGTCACGGCTTCGGGGAGAAGAATACCTTTTTCGACGATGCGGAGACGTCCGCGTTTTTCGGTGATGAGCACGCGTCCGTCGGAAAGGAAAGCGATGGACCACGGTTCGGCGAGGCCGGTGACGGTGGTTTCGAGGCGGTAGGAGTGAAGTTTGCTGGCCGCGACGGCATCGGCGTCCGGGTGGGGAGGCGGGGCGCGGCGGGAAGAGGCGTGTCCAGCCTGCTCGTTGATATAGACGACGAGTCCGCGTATTTCTTTTTCCGATACGGTGGCGCCGAAAGCGGGCATGCCGTTTTCCGGATGGCCGGTGCGGATGCTGGCGGCTATGGCGGCCTCGGTGCCGCCGTGTTTCCAGTTTTCGCCGAGGAGGGCGGGGGCGGAGCCGCCCTGGAGATTGGCGCCGTGGCAGCCGGCGCAGAACTCGGCGAAGATTTTCCGCGAGTCGCGGTCGGCTGGCTGGGCGGAGATGGACGCGGCGAAGAAAGCGCAGCCTAGCGTCAGGATGAACGGCGAGAGGGGCAGGCGGGACATGCCGATCACGATGCGGCGGGTCGGCGGACGCGCAAGTTTGCGGATGTGATTGCGCTGCGGTGCCGGACGGAAAAAGGGCCGACCCGGTTTGTCACTTATTAGGTGACAAACCGGGTCGGGGGCAGGCGGTGGAAGTTCGGATGGGGACGGTTATTCCACGCCGGTGACGGGGAGATCGGCGGGGTGTTCGATGGAGAATTTGAGGGGGATTTCGCGTTTTTCACCTGGCTTGAGGTCGTAGCGCCAGGTGAGTTTGCCGTCGGCGTCGCGGGCGATGCCGATCTTCGGAGGCTGGGCGGCGGCGTCCTCGGGCTTGAGCAGGTCGCGCTCGGCGGGGGCGAGGAGTTTGACGAGGATCTTCTCGTCGCGCGGGACCGGGGCAGCGTCCTTGATGACGACGCGCTCGGGGGTGCGCTTGTTGTTGGTGACCGTCACGAGGATGTCGTAGGTGGTGCGGCGGCTCTTGGTGGTGAAGCCGGTGTCCTCGGTGAAACGGGAGATGATCTTGCGCTTGATGGAAATGCCTTCGTCGGCACCGAGGTTGAGGGTGAATTTTTCGCCGGGCATGGTGGTGGCGAGGCGGGAAGTGGCGACGAAGGTGTCGTCGAGGAAGACGTTGAGTGAGCCGGCGAGGAAGGGGAGTTCGCTGCGGTTGGTCACGTAAGCGGCAAGGTAGGCGGTTTCCTGGAGCTTGGGCGTGGCCTGGTATTGGAGCTCGGCGGAGAAGGTGGCGGAGCCGAGGGGGACGCGCTGCGGGGTGTTGTCGCTGGCGAGCGTGACGGGCGTGGCGATCTTGAAGGAGGCACTGGTGGCGGCGGTCTCGACGGCGGCGATGGAGAGGGTGGCTTCCTCGACTTTAAATTCGGCGGCGGCGGGCGCGGGGCTGGCGATCATCATACCGTTGTTGAACGCACCGGTGCCGGTGGAGAGGGAACCGCCGACGGCCTGATCGAAGGCCATGGAGCCGCGGGCCACCTTGCCGTAGGTGATGGGCCGGGAGACATCCACATACCACGGGGCGATCTCGGGGGCCGAGCCGCCGAGGCCCGGGCGGGCGGTGGAGAGAGTGAGGGCGATGTTTTTCCAATCTTCGCCGGTGGCGTTGCGCACGACGCCGAAGGCATCGAGCTGCACCTGGCGTTTTTCGGAGCGCAGGCGGGCGTCGTAGGCGGGGGTCCATCCGGCGCCGGGCAACGTGTAGCTGAGGGCGACATCGAGTTTGCCGGCGGACTCGGTGGAGATCCGGACGGTGACGGTTTTGTTGGCGCGGCGTCCGGGTTGTTTGCCGCGGAGTTCGTTGAGCTGGGACTGGGCGGCGGAGATTTTTTCGGCGAGGACGGTGCGGTCGGCGTCGAGTTTTTGGGCGGCGGCGTCGAAGCGGGCGCGTTGGGTGGCGGAGAAGCCGAGGAGTTTCTCGTAGTCGTCGAGCGTGGGGCGGGCGGGGGCGGTTTCACCGGTGCGGGCGGTCACCGGGGTGGTGGAGACTTTTTCGATGCTGCCGAGGAGGGTGCGCTGGGATTCGAGGACGGCGGACTGGTCGTTGAGCGCGCGTTCTTCGCGGCGGAGCGCGGCGAGCTGGTCGTCGAGGGCTTTGATGCGCGCGTCGGGTTCGGCGGTGACGAAGACCGTGCGGGTGGCGATATCGAGGAGCGAGGCGGCGGTGGTGCCCTTGGCGGAGACCTGGACGGAGTCGTCCATGAGCGAGGCGGGAAGTCCGGAGAACGTGATCTCGCTGGTGCCGGCCGGAACGGCGAGGGCGGAGGCGGTGCGGGTGAGGACGGCGCGGTCGGTATAAACGGTGGCGGCGGTGAGAGACGAGTCGGCGGGAATCGGAGCGGCGAAGGCGGCGGAGGTTGCGGCGAACAACGCGGTGAGGAGGATCGGGAGACGTGGACGGTTCATGATGAGTTGGGAGAAGGGGTGCAGACAGACTGCACCAAGGACTCTACGAACCAAGACGCCAGTTGTTAGATTTTTGTCATGAAAAAGGCGGCTCCGAGTGGAGCCGCCTTGGGCGAGAGGAGGAATCGCGAGCGGGCGCGGACGAGCCGCGCCCCTGCATTCGGCGGGTTACCAGGTATCGCTGCGGAAGGGGACGGCGGGGAGGCCTTCTTTATTGAAGAGGCCGGCGACGGGGGCGTCGCGCCAGGCGTAGCGGACGGCGGCGGGTTCGGGGACCTCGGCGCTGGTCACGAGGACGGTTTCCTTGCCGGCGGCGTCTTTCTCGATGACAGCGACGGCGGGCTTGAAGACCTTGTCGGCGCCGGCGAGCTCGAAACCGGAGACCTCGTTGAGCGGGGCGTTCAGGCCGCTGGCGGATTTGACGAAGCTCACGCGGAAGCCCGCGCCCTCGCGATCGGCTTTTTCCATGACGGGGCCGCTGTCGATGATGTCGAAGCCGTAGTCGCGCTTGAGGGCGAGACGGGCGAGGCGGCGGCCGACATCCTTCTTATTGCGCGGATGAATGTCACGGCGGTCGCCGATATCGACGATGACGGCCTGGCCGGTGGCGGGGACGGACAGGGTCTTGGTCTGCGCTTCGCGGAGGAAGGCCCAGCCGGTGCCCTCGGGGTTTTGGAAGTTGGCGAGCTGGACCCAGTAGAACGACAAGTCCTGGCCGAACTGGGCGCGCCAGTCGGTGATGAGTGCGGAGAGGAGCGCGTTGTATTCGTTGGCGCGGCCGGCGTTGGACTCACCCTGATACCAGATGGCGCCGCGCAGCGCGTAGGGCAGCAGCGGGTGGATCATGGCGTTGTTGAGGGTGGAGGGGCGCTGGGGGCTTTCGGAGGGAAGGCCCGGTTTCTGCGGGGCGCGTTTGGAGAAGGCGGTGCCGGCGGTCTTGGCGGCATCACGCTCGGCTTCCCAGGCGGCGAGCTCGGCGGGGAATTTTTCCAGGCGGGAAGGATACTCGGCGACGGTTTTGGCCCAGCGCTCGTTGACGACGGCGAAGGCCGGGTTGGCGGCGAGGGTCTTGGGGCTGATCCAGGGTTCGATCTGGGTGCCGCCCCAGTTGCTGCCGATGATGCCGACGGGGACGTTCAGGAGCTCGTAGAGATCCTTGGCGAAGTAGTAGCCGACGGCGGAGAAACCACCCGTGGTGGCGGGGCCGGCGACTTCCCACGTGTTGCGGTCGATGGTGACGGTGGAGGCGGGGGCGTCGGCGACGGTCTTCTTGATCTTGATGTGGCGGATCAGCGGGAATTTCGCGGAGGCGGGAACGTCGATGGCCTTGTCGTAGGTCTGGTTGACGGACCACTCCATGTTGGACTGGCCGGAGGCGAGCCAGACTTCGCCGACGACGACGTTGCCGAGGGTGATCGTGTTGTTGCCCTTGATGACGAGGTCGGCGGGCGTGGCGTTGGCGGATTGCGCGGGAAGATCGACGCGCCATTTGCCGGCGGCGTCGGCGGTGGTGGCGACGGTCTGTCCGCCGAAGGTGACGGAGATTTTTTCGCCGGCGTCGGCCGTGCCCCAGACGGGGATGGGCTTTGCGCGTTGGAGAACGGCGTTGTTCGTGAACAACGGCGCGGGAACGACATCGGCGCGCAGGGACGCACCGAGGCCCAGGAGGGCCAGACAGGTTAGGGTATAACGCATGGGAGAATCAGTCATGCGCCGGAACGGGGGCGGCGCAAATGAGTTTTGATTCAAACAATATCACGCCGTCGGCGGCGCGTGCAGGTAGGCGTGGAGATCGGCGGCCATGCGCGGGCCGAAACCCGCGACGGCGGCGAGCTGTTCCTCGCTGGCGGAGCGCAGGCGCTCGATGGTGCCGAAGTGGTCGAGCAGGGCGGCGCGGCGCACGGTGCCGAGGCCGGGGAAATCATCGAGGACGGACTCGCGGATTTTTTTGGAGCGGAGGTCGGCGTTGTAGGTGTTGGCGAAGCGGTGGGCTTCGTCGCGCAGGCGCTGGAGCAGGTTGAGCGCGGGGTGGCTGAGCGGGAGGTTCAGCGGGGCGCGTTCGTCGGGGAAGATGACCGTCTCGTGTTTTTTCGCGAGGCCGATGAGGGTGGGTGGCTCGACCTCGATGGCGGCGAAGGCTTTCAACGCGGCGCCAATCTGGCCGCGTCCGCCGTCGATCACGATGAGATCGGGCATGGGCTTTTGCTCGTCGCGCAGGCGGCGGTAGTGGCGTCCGACGACTTCTTCCATGGCGCGGAAGTCGTCGTTGCCGATGAAACTCTTGATCTGGAAACGGCGGTAGAGGTCCTTGTCGGGACGTCCCTCGCGGAAGTGCACCATCGAGGCGACGACGAACGTGCCGCTGATGTGGGAGATGTCGAAGCACTCCATGGTGCGCGGGATGGTTTTCATGCCCAGCGACTCGCCGAGGAGGCGCATGGCTTCCTCGTCGGCGGCGGGATGCGTGGGGTCGAAACGCTCGAACGTGCGGGTGCGGGCGAGGGTTTTTTCGAGGGCGAAGACCACGTCGCGAAGTTCGGCGGCTTTCTCGAATTCTTTCTTACCGGCGGCGTCCAGCATCTCGGCTCGGAGGGTTTCGAGCCACTCGCGGGATTTGCCCTCGAGGAATTCGCAGGCGTCGGCGACGCGCAGCCGGTAGTCGGAGGAAGTGGTTTCGTTGGCAAAACCGTAAAGCTCCTGGCGGACGTCGTCGTAGAGTTGCCATCGTCCGTCGGGTAGGCGTTTGGGCGAGGCGTCGCCGAGCAGGATGCCGAACTGGCGGCGCATCTGCGCGAGGGTTTTGCGGAGGAGCCCGCTGTGGGCGAAGGGGCCGAAGTAGCGGGAGCGGTCGTCCTTTTTAAAGCGGGTGAGGGCGAAACGGGGGAGTTCCTGCGAAGGGTCGACGCGGACGAGGAGGAAGCGTTTGTCGTCGGTGAAGTCGGTGTTGTATTTGGGTTTCCACTGCTTGATCAGCTTGCCCTCGAGGAGGAGGGCCTCGGGTTCGGATTTCACCTCGATCACGTCGAAGTCGGCGATCATCTCGATGAGGGCGCGGATCTTCGGGTGGAGGGTCTGGGCGCGCGACGGGGTGAAATACGACGACACGCGCTTCTTCAATGCCTTGGCCTTGCCCACGTAAATGATACGTCCCAGGCGGTCCTTCATGAGGTAAACGCCGGGCTTTTCGGAGAGGTGGCGGACCTTCTCCTTCAGATTAACGGGGTCAGATGCTGGCATTTTGAGGGAGTTTAGCTTTGTTTCCTGCATCGCAAGTATGGTTTCCGAAAACAATTCCCCCGGTTCGACCCGTGCAGCGGCCAAACGCTACGAACTTCTCACCCTCGGGGACGAACTCTTGCTAGGGCTGACCGCCAACGGCCATCTCACCTATATCGGTGCGCAACTGGGCAAACGCGGCGTGCTGCTTCAGCGCAACGTGACGATCACCGACGAGGCCGATGCGATCGTGGAGCAATTTCGGGAGAGCTGGGCGCGCGCCGACGTGGTGATCACCACGGGCGGACTCGGGCCGACCTGCGACGACCGCACGCGCGAAGCCGTGGCTGCGGTGCTGGGACAGACGCTGGTGTTCGAACCGGAGATTGTGAAGGACATCGAGGCGCGGTTTGCGCGTCTGGGCCGCAAGATGACCGATAACAATCTGAAGCAGGCGTATCGGTTTGAACGCGGCGAAGTGCTGCCCAACGCCAACGGCACCGCACCGGGCCTCTGGGTCGAGCAGGACGGCAAGGTGCTGGTCATGCTGCCGGGGCCGCCGAACGAGTTGCAGCCGATGTTTGCCGAACAAGTCGTGCCGCGACTTGCGAAACTCGGCCTGTTGATGGAGCGCGAGGCCTATGTGCAGATTCGCACGGCGGGCGTGGGCGAGTCGGCACTTGAGGTGCGGTTGCAGCCGATTTTTGAAAAACATGGCGACGCGCTGAGCATCGCATTCTGCGCGCATCAGGGGCAGGTGGACGTGCGCGTGAGTTCGCCGTCGGGCCAGTTGTCCTTCTCGCAGTTGGATGAAGTTGCCGCCGGGTGTGCGAAACTGCTGGGCGAGGATTTCATGTGTTACGGAGCGGACTCGATGGCGAAGGTCGCGGGTGATTTGTTGCGGGCGCAGGAGCTGACGCTGGCGGTGGCCGAGACCGCGACGGGCGGCATGCTGGCGAACTCGTTCACGGATATTTGCGGTGCGTCGAAATTTTTCGCGGGCGGCTGCGTGTGTTATTCCAACGAATCCAAGATGCAGCTTCTGGATGTGCCGGAGTGCTTGCTCGCGCAGCACGGCGCGGTGTCGGCGGAGAACGCGGTAGCGATGGCGGTGGGTGCGGCCGAGCGGTTGGGGGCGGATTACGGGCTGGCGATCACCGGTTTTGCGGGGCCCTGCGGGGGCACCAATGAGAATCCCGTGGGCACGATCTACATCGCGCTGCATTCGCCGCATGGCGTGTGGTCGAAGAAGCTTCACCATCCCGGTCCGCGTGCGACCGTGAACCGCCGCGCGGTCAACGCCGCGCTCGACTGGTTGCGCCGTGAACTGGTGCGCACCTCGCGCGGTGCACAGGTGTCGAGCGGTCCGGCGCGTTGACGTGATGCCGGCTCAGATCCGGGCGATCGAGATCACCAGGCCGACCGTCAGGCCGAACACGATGTGACCGGCGAAGTGCGACAGGAAAACCATGGGCGTGGCTTGGCGGAATTCGGCAAGCGGATGGTTGTCCGACACGATCCACACGAGGCCGAGGCTTACGACGAGTCCGTGAAACAGTCCGAAGCCGCCGGCGGTGAAAAACGCGTGCGGCCAGGCCGTCAGGCCGACCATGCGGATGAGCACGGTGTAGAGCACACCGAACACGACGGCTGAAAACAAATACACCGCGATGCCCACGGGCAGGGCGTTTTCGCGTGAGCGCGTGAGCAGGCTGCCCACGGCCACGACCATGCCGCCGGTGGGAGGTCCGGCGCGTTCGATCAACCGCATCACCGCCCACATGGCGGCCGCACCGGCCAGGCCCGCCAGGACGGCATAGCAAAGAATCTCCATCGTGATCATCGTCGTGTTCATCGTTTACCTCTGGATTTGGGGTTAAAACCAGATCGCCAACGTGCGATCATTCACTGCTTACAGTATGCACGGCGGGGGCTTCGGTTCCACTCGTTTTTCGCGATCGTCACATTCGCCGTCATAAACGCTTCTCGACACCGCCCGCCGCCGGCTGCTCTCTTTTTTCCCCATGGCCAACGCGCGTCCCGACCATCGGTTAAGCAAGAAACTCTACGACGCCCGCGTTCCCTCCCTGCGCGAGGAGCTGGTGCGCCTCCAGGTGCGCCTGAAGGAGGTCCCCTCCAAGGTGCTGCTCATTCTCGCGGGCGAGGAGGCGGGTGGGCGCGGCGATGTGATCAACACGCTCAGCGGCTGGCTCGATCCGCGCGGTGTGGAGACGTTTTCGTTTCGCGCGCCGTCCGACGAGGAACGCGAGCGTCCGCCCATGTGGCGCTACTGGCGCTGCCTTCCGTCCAACGGGCGCCTCGGCATCTTCGCCGGCTCGTGGTATACGGAACTGTTGCGCGCGCAGGCCGGTGAAAAACCTTCGCAGGCCGAGCAGGCGCGCCGCGTGGAGCACATCCGGCATTTTGAAAAACTGCTCTCCGACGACGGCACGCTGATCATCAAGGTCTGGCTGCATCTTTCCAAGGGGCAGCAACGCGCGCGGCTCGCCGAGCTGGCGGCCAATCCCGACACCGCCTGGCGCGTGACGGACGAAGCCCGGCGCAATCACCGGCTGTATGACCGCCTGTCCCGCTCCGCCGCGCGCCTGCGCACGGCCACCGACCGGCCGGGTGCGCCGTGGGCGGTGGTCGCCGCCGCCGATCCGCGCGCGCGCAACCTCGCCGTGGCCGGGTTGGTCGCGCGCAAACTCGACGCCCACCTCAAGCGTATCGAGGCCGTCCGTCCGAAGGCGCCGCGCGCCGTCGCACCGAAATCGCTGAGTCCCTCCGGTCTCGCGCGGTTGCTGGCGCTGCCGCTGGACCAGAAGCTTTCGTCCGCCGAATACGAGGCCAAGCGCGAGAAGTGGCTCGGCCGCCTCAACCGCGCGACCCGCGCGGCGCAGGCCGCCAACCGCTCCATCGTGTTTGTCTTCGAAGGCTGGGACGCCGCCGGCAAGGGCGGGGCGATCCGCCGCCTCACCAGCGCGATCGACGCGCAGGACTATCGCGTGATTCCCGTGGCGAAGCCGACCGACGAGGAAAAGTCGCATCACTACCTCTGGCGTTTCTGGCGCCATGTGCCGCGCGCCGGCCTGGTGACGATCTACGACCGCTCTTGGTATGGCCGCGTGCTGGTCGAACGGTTGGAAGGTTTTTGCAGCGAGCCCGAGTGGAAGCGCGCCTTCGGCGAGATTAATGATTTCGAGGAGCAACTCGTGGAGCACGGCACCATTGTAGTGAAGTTTTGGATGCACGTGAGCCGCGACGAGCAGTTGAAACGTTTCCGCGAACGCGAACAGACGGCGTATAAAAACCACAAGATCAACGCCGAGGACTGGCGCAACCGCCGCAAGTGGCACGCCTACGAGATCGCGGTCGGCGACATGCTGGCGCTCACCGAGACGCCGGCTGCGCCCTGGCACCTGGTGCCGGCGAACAACAAGCGCCACGCCCGCCTGCAAATCCTGAAGACGGCCGCGCGCTCGATCGAGGACGCGCTGGGGTTCTGAGTGAGTTTAGCTTCTAGTCGGATTGCGTCGCAGTCCGACCCACCAAACCCACGCGACGAAGACGGGTTGAAACAGCAGCCGCGCCCAGAGCAACGCGGGCGGAGCGTTTTCGAGGCCGGGCATGTGGCCTTGAATGGCGACTTGGATATTCGCGGGGAAAACCGCGATGAGCAGCGCGATCAATCCCCATGCGGCGGCACGGCGGAAGCGCGGAATGAGCAGACCGATGCCGCCCGCGATCTCGGCTGCGCCTGAGATGACGTTGGCCGATTCTTTGAACGGCAGCCATGCGGGCATCATGCCGAGGTAGATTTCGGGCGCGAGGAAGTGGTTCACGCCCGCAATGATGAAGAAGAGCGCGAGCACCCAGCGGGCGGCGGTTTGTTTGCGGGAGGCTTGCACGACGGCACGCGAAGTTATCGTCAGGGGGTGGGAACGGGATCGGTCGCAGAGTTCCAGAGCGTGATGGCGGGGATTTTCTGGTCGGGGCGTGTGTAGCCGAGCAGGCTAACGGCTGCGGTATCCAGAGGGAAGTGACGGCCGGCGCCGAGTGGCAATCCGATCCAGCGCATGGCGAGGGCGCGCAGAAAGTGCCCGTGGGAAAACACGGCGGCCGTGCCGTCCAAGGCGCGCAGGGTGGTGACCATGCGGTCCGTGCGTTGGATGAGATGCTCGACCGACTCGCCTTGTGGCGCGCCATTTCTGAAGACGTCCCAGCCGGGCTCACGCGTGTGAATCTCCTGCGAGGTCAGCCCTTCATATGCACCGTAATCCCACTCCTGCAAATCGGGTTCCACGCGTGCAAGGCCACCAAACCCGGCCAGTTCGCAGGTCCGGTGTGCGCGTTGCAAGGGGCTTGTCAGCACATGGGTGAACGACAGGCCGTGCAGCCGTTGGCGAAGTTGGGCGGCGCGTTGCTCGCCATGGAGCGTGAGCGGTATATCGGTGCGCCCCGTATGTTGCCCGGTGAGTGACCAAGCGGTTTCGCCGTGGCGGATGAGGGTGATCTTGGCGGCCATGGGAATAGATTTGCGGGAAATGGTCCTGAATCCTCTCCGGCATGGCGCACGCGGGTGTCAGCCGCCAGCCGGATATGCCAGGCACTGCAGAGTAATACCTCCGTCAGTGCGGAAACAGGTTTTGCGAGGACACCCGTGGAACGGTTGAAAAAAAAGCGCGACCGGTGAAGGTCGCGCTTTGGTGTTTAAGAGCTCGTGAAGCTTAGGCTTCGAGCTGGGGGCGGTTGGCCTCGGGCCAGTCGATGTGGAAGAACTTGCCGCGGGGTTTGTCGGTGCGCTCATAGGTGTGGGCGCCGAAGTAGTCGCGCTGAGCCTGGAGCAAGTTCGCCGGCAGACGGGCCGAACGGTAGCCGTCGTAGTAGCTCAGGGCCGAAGAGAAGGTCGGGGTGCTGATGCCGTTCTCGACCGCGAGGCTGATCACCTTGCGCCAGTTGGTCTGGGCCTTCTGGATCGTCTTGTTGAAGTATTGATCGAGGAGGAGATTGGCCAACTTCGGGTTGCGAGCATAGGCCTCGGTGATCTTTTGCAGGAAGGCAGCACGGATGATGCAACCACCGCGGAAGATCTGGGCGATCTGGCCGAAGTTGAGTTTCCAGCCGTATTCGCCCTGCGCGGTGCGCATGAGCTGGAAGCCTTGCGCGTAGGAGCAGATCTTCGAGCAGTAGAGGGCGTCGTGGATGGCGGCGATGAGCTCTTTCTTCTTGGCGGGCGAGACCTTCTTGATCTTCGGGCCCTTGAGGACCTTCGAGGCGGCGACGCGCTCTTCCTTGATGGCGGAGAGGCAGCGGGCGAAGACGGACTCGGCGACGGTCGGGGCCGGCACGCCCATGTCGAGGGCGTTGACGGAGGTCCACTTGCCCGTGCCCTTCTGGCCGGCGGTATCAAGGACGATGTCAACGAAGGGCTTCTTGGTGACCGGGTCCTTCTGCTTGAGGATGTCGGCGGTGATTTCGATCAGGAAGCTGTCGAGGGCGCCCTTGTTCCAGGTGGAGAAGATTTCGCCCATCTCGGCGGGCTTGAGGCCGAGGAGGCCCTGCATGAGGGAGTAGGCCTCACAGATCATCTGCATGTCGCCATACTCGATGCCGTTGTGGACCATCTTGACGTAGTGGCCCGCGCCGTTTTCGCCGATGTAGGTGGTGCAGGGGACGCCGCCCTTGACGGGCTTGCCGGGCTTGGCGCCGTTGATGGGCTTGCCGGTCTTCTTGTCGACCTTGGCCGAGATGGCCTTCCAGATCGGTTCGATCTCCTTGAAGGCAGCCTTGTCGCCACCGGGCATGAGGGAGGGGCCGAAACGGGCGCCTTCTTCACCGCCGGACACGCCGGAACCGATGAAGCGGAAGCCCTTTTCCTTGAGGGCCTTCTCGCGGCGGATGGTGTCGGTCCAGAGAGCGTTGCCGCCGTCGATGATGATGTCACCGGGCTCGAACACGGCGGTGAGGCCGTCGATCACGGCGTCGGTGGCCTTGCCGGCCTGCACAAGGATGATGGCCTTGCGGGGCTTGGAGAGGGACTGGGCGAATTCCTCGAGGGTCTTGGAACCGATGAGACCGCCGGGGGTGTTCGGGTTTTCGGCAACGAACTTGTCGGTCTTCTCGACCGTGCGGTTGTAAACCGAGATCTGGAAGCCGTGGTCGGCGATGTTGAGGGCGAGGTTCTGACCCATCACGGCGAGGCCGATGAGTCCGATGTCGGAGTGCGTCTTGGGCATGGTGTGAAAAGGAAAAGCACTGACCCATAGCCATCCAAAGACCAATCCCAATTTTGGAGAGATGCGTTCATTATCAGCACAAACCCGACTCATGGCGGGGTTGGCGCGGGCCGGCGGGCGGCCCTCCTTACGGAACCACGGCTTTTTTCTCTTTCTGGACCTGCTTTTCGGCCGAGGGGAAGAATTTGGCGATCGGATCGATGAACGGGGTCATGAACTTCGGCTCGTTGCGCGCGTAGATCCAGTTGAAGCCCACGCTGGTGAGGATGATGAAGATGATCGCGGAGAGGACCACCTTGTTCATGTCGGCCGCCTTGCGGATGAGGATGATGACGGCCACGAAAATGAAAATGGCCATGCCCACGTTGACCCAGACCTTGAAGGGAACGGCCTGCAATTTCTCAAGCGTGGTGGTGGCGGCGAGCAGCAGCGACATGGCCGGAATAATGAAACCGCCGGCGCGGGGACACCAGTCGAAATCAGCGGGGCGGCGGGCTTAACGATTTTTTGCCAACTGGTTGTGCGGGGTTGGGTTGCCTGTCCGGCGTTGCCATGCGGATGAAGCGGGCGCAGGTTTTCTTCACCATGGAAGATGCGCCGCGCCCGGCCGTGAAGCCGCAGCAGAAAAAACCCAGCTACCCGATCAGCACGGGGCTGCGCGCCTACCTGAAGCGCTACCGGCGCGAGCGGGAATTGCCGGTGACCTACGACCGGTTGCGGCGGTTCGCGGATTCCGTTCCGCTCAACGACGCGAAGGGCAAGTCCACGCTTTGGGAAAGTGTTTTCTACGATGTGATGGAGATGGAGTCGCTCCAGGAGGATTTGAAACGCGTGTATGCGCTCATTCGCGTGGACGGTGACCTGTCGGTGATGAAGCACCTCTACATCGACCGCATCGATTTTTGCGCATTCGGCAACTCGACGCCGTTCCGCATCCGCATCGTGAATGCGTATAACGACAACCCCGACTACTTTTACATCAAGCGCGGCGACGCCTCGCGCATCTACGGACTCGAGCTGGAGCATCTGCTTTCGCCGAATCGCCTCAACTACCTCACGTGCGGCAACACGCTTGTCGAGGAGCACATCGCGGGTATTCCGGGCAACGAGTTTATCGACCGTTGGCTGGGGAGCCCGGAGATCAGTCCGATCCGTCTCGCGAAGGAACTGGTGAAGTTCAACGAGCGCTGTTTCGTGCGTCTGCTGGGCGACATGCGCAGCTATAATTTCGTCGTCGTGCTTACGCCCGATTTCGAGGGTGCGCAGGTGCGCATCCGTGCGATGGACTTCGACCAACAGAGCTACGAAGGGCGGATGAACCTGTATCGTCCGCAGTTCTTCAAGGGTAACCAGCCGCTGGCGCTGTTTTGCACGAAACACCTGCGGCTCGAGACGGCGCAGCAATACCAGCGCGAAGAACAGGTGCTGATCCTGCAGCGCGCGGCGATCATCGAGGACCG
>DATHXF010000224.1:0-2400 GCA_035459785.1 Rariglobus sp.
TTGCTGCGGTGCCGCACGCTGAAGATTCCGGCGAGCCGGCCGATGTCGTATGCGCTCGGTGAAATCCATAAGGCGGTCGCGACGTTCCTGAATGATTTTCAGGTGCGTCACGTGGCGCTGGAGCAGACGATCTACGTGCAGAATTTTCAGACGGCGCAGATTCTCGGCGCGGCGCGCGGGGCGGCGATCTCGGCGGCGGCGCTGGCGGGGTTGGATATTTTTGAATACGCGCCGCTGCGAGTGAAGCAGGCGGTGACGGGCGCGGGACGGGCGAGCAAGGAGCAGATGGCGCGCACGGTGATGTCGATGCTCGGCCACGGCGCGGTGCTCGCCAGTGACGAGGCGGATGCGGCGGGCGTGGCGCTGTGCCATGCGTTCACCTGGCGCGAGTGAGGCGCGGGCGGCCGATTACACGGCTTTGCCGAGGGCGGCTTTGATCGCGCGGCCGAGTTCGCCGACGCGGTAGGGTTTGGCGATGTAACCGACGAAGCCCATGTCCATGTAACGGCGGGCCATCTCCTCGCTGTCGTAGCCGCTGTTGACGATGGCGCGCACCTCGGGGTGGAGATCGCGGATTGCTTTGAAGCATTCCTCGCCACCCATGCCGCCGACGACGTTCAAGTCCAGGATGACGACGTCGTAGGGACGACCGACGTTGAGGTAGCGGCGATAGCAAGCGATGGCGTCCTCGCCGGTGCGCACGACATCGTGCGTATATTCGAGGGCGGTCAGCATGCCGGCGGTGAGTTCGCAGATCTTGGGGTCGTCGTCGAGGAAGAGGATGCGACCGGTGCCGAAGCGCAGTGCGGGGGCGAGGCGTGCGGCGACCTCTATAGGTTGCTCGGCCCTGGGGAGGAAAAGCGTGAACGTGGTGCCGGTGCCCACGGTGGAATCGACGCCGATCTGGCCGCCGTGCATGCGGACGATCGAGAGCACGGTGGCGAGGCCGAGGCCGGTGCCCTGTTTTTTGGTAGTGTAGAAAGGCTCGAAGATTTTCTCGATGTGCTCGGGAGGAATGCCGCTGCCGTTGTCCTGAACCTCGAGCTGCACGTAGTCGCCGCCGGGAAGGGGAGGGACGTCGCCGTCGGCGAGACGGACGTTGGTGGCGCGCAGGGTCACGCGTCCCTTGTGAAGCTCGGGCATGGCTTGGAGCGCATTGATGATCAGGTTTTGGAAAACCTGGATGATCTGGCCGCGGTCGGCCATAATCGGGACGATGTCCTCGGCGGCTTCGACGGTGACCACGGCGGTGGTGCCGGCGGCGGCGATGCGCACGGCGTCGTGCAGGATTTCCACGGTGCCCACGACCTGTTGCGACGTGCTGGTGCCGCCTTTGGCGAAGGTGAGGAGCTGGCGGGTGAGCGACTTGGCGGCCAGACAGGCGCTTTCGGCGTCCTCGAGTTTGGTGTAGTCGCGATTGTCCTTGGCGGTGGAGATACCGCCGAGGATGGTCGTGAGCAGGTTGTTGAAATCGTGGGCGATGCCGCCGGCGAGCTGGCCGAGCGAGTCGAAGCGGTTGGCGCGGATGATCTCCTCGGGGGTGAGCGTCATCTCCTGAGGATCACGGAAGACGACGATGATGCCGTTCGACGAACCTTCGGCGGTCCAGACGTGGCGGGTCGTCCAGATGATCGGAGTCGGCTTGGCACCGTCCGTCTTGGTGGCGATCGCGTGCTCGGCGTAGAGGCGGGGTTGCTCTTCGGCGGCGAGGACAAGGTCAACGGCGGTTTCGTCGGGGCGCCCGTCTTCACGGCGGACGAGCTTGAAGACGTCGTTGAGTTTGAAGGGGCGGGCGTCCGCGAGCGACCAGCCGGTCAGGCGGGCGGCTTTGTCGTTGATATAGATGATCTGCGCGCGTCCGTCGGTGACGATCACGGCTTCGCTCAAGGTATCGAGCATGCCGGGCAGCAGTTCGGGCGGGATGAGGCCGCCGCCGGTGCCGGCCGGGAGGGGAAGCAGGAAACCGACTACGCGTTGGAGTTCGCGTTTGCGGGACCACTGGCGATGCGCGCCCAGAATGGCGGGGAGCTCGCGGCCTGCCGGCGTGTGCAGGGTGATCGCCCGGGTGACGAAGGCTTCACCGGGAGCGGACGCTGACAGCAAGGCGACGAGCTCGGCTTGCGCCGTGCAGCCGGGCAGGAGTTTCAGCAGCGTTTCGAGAGACGTCGGGGCATCGTCGTTGCTGCCGGAGAGCTTGCCGCAGGCAGGGGAGATCCAGTGTTCGCCGGTGATGAAATCGAGGTCGAAAGCGGCGAGTTGACCGGAGTCGGACAGGCGTTCGAGGCGTTCTTCGGAGGCGAAACCGATGCCTTCGGTTTCCTTGCGCTCGGTGATGTCGGTGTTGATCCCGATCACGCGTTGCAGAGTGCGGTCCGGAGCGAATATCTGGATGCCGGACGA
>DATHXF010000225.1:0-13302 GCA_035459785.1 Rariglobus sp.
TTCGACCGCAGGCGGTAGGTCGCCTCCATGCCATCCATTTCCGGCATCTGCATATCCATGAAAATAATGTCGTAGGCCTGCCGCTCCACGGCCTTCAACGCCTCGACGCCGTTCACCGCCACGTCGGCGCGATAGCCGAGCCGCTCCAACATCCGCAGCGCCACCTTCTGGTTGACGGGATTGTCCTCCGCAAGGAGCACGCGCTCCGGATGCGCCGGCGTATCCGCAACCGGCGCAAACCGCGCGGCCGGCCCGACGGGTGCGTGACGGTCGCGATGCACCTGCCGCACGAGCACATCCAGAATCTGCGCGGGCTTCGCCGGCTTGGTCAGGTAGGCGACGAACAGTTCGCGGTTGGCGCACGCTTCGCGCTGGCCGAGCGAGGAGAGCAACACCAGCGGCAGCGCGGATGCGGAACGGAGCCGGCGGATCTCCTCCGCCAGCATCACGCCGTCCATGTCGGGCATCTGCATATCAAGGATCGCGAAATCAAAAGGTTCGCCCGCCCGCAGCCGCACGAGCGCCGCCGGTCCCGAGTCGAAGGCGGTCGCGATCATGCCGTTGGTGTGGGCGAGACTGATGAGGATGCGCCGGTTGGTGGCGTTGTCGTCCACGATCATGAGCCGCCGGCCGGCCAGCACCTTGCGCGGATCGAACAGACACGGTGCCGGCGTATCGGGCATCGCCTCGGCCACCACGTCGAAGCGGAAAACCGAGCCGCGCCCGAGTTCGCTCTCCACCGTCATGTCGCCGCCCATCACGGCGGAAAGACGCTTGCTGATGACCAACCCGAGCCCGGTGCCGCCGTAGCGGCGCGTGGTCGAGGCATCCACCTGTGAGAACGACTGGAACAACCGCCCGATCGCCTCCTTCGGAATGCCGATGCCGGAATCGCGCACTTTGAAAAACAACCGCACGCGTCCGTCATCCCCCGACAAAACCGGTTCCGACCGCAGCGACAGCACCACTTCGCCGCGCTCGGTGAACTTCACCGCGTTGCCCAGCAGGTTGACGAGAATCTGCCGCAGCCGCGTGCTGTCGCCGCGCACCATCACCGGCACGCCGTCCGCGATTTCGTAGAGTAGATCCAGTCCCTTGTCGGAAGCCCGCGGCGCCAGCAGATCGAGCGCGCCCTCGATGCAGTCGCGCACGCAAAACTCCTCGTGCTCCAAATCGATGCGCCCCGATTCGATCTTCGAAAAATCCAGGATGTCGTTGATGACCGTGAGCAGCGCGTCACCGCTCTGCCGGATCGTCTCCACGAAGTCCCGCTGCTCCTCCGTGAGTCCGGCGGTGTCCGCCAGCAGCGAAGCCATGCCGATGACGCCGTTCATCGGCGTGCGGATCTCGTGACTCATCACCGCGAGGAACTGGCTCTTGGCCTTGCTCGCCAGCTCGGCCGCCTCCTTCGCCGCGCGCAACTCCGACTCGGTCCGCTTGCGGCGCGAGACGTCCTCGATGAAGCCTTCGTAGTAGAGCACGCAACCCTCCGCGTCGCACACGGCGCGCGAGTTTTCGGAGATCCACAACGTTTCGCCGTCCTTGCGACGCACCTGATATTCGAGACCGCGCACTTCGCCCTTCTCTTCCATCAACCGCTTGAACTCTTCGCGCACTCCCGGATCGACGTAGATCGTCCGGGAAATGTCGCTCACGCGACTCAGCAACTCCTCCGGCGAATCGTAACCATACATGCGGGCCAGCGCGGGATTCACCAACAGGTAGCGGCCGTCCGGGGTGGACTGGAAAATCCCCTCGACCGCGTTGTTCACAATGCTCGCATAACGCTCCAGCGAAGAAGGCCAGGACGGAGAGTTCGGTTCAGAAGTCCGCTCAAAGTTCATGGGCTCCAAATCTGCAGCGCATATGCCAACTATGGGGGCTCACGGGTAGGTAAACACCCCACCCCTCCTGCAAACACACCTCACTCACAGGGGAAACGCCTGATGGCTGAAGGCTTGGCGGACATCGCCCGCGAAAGTGCAGGCGTGAGTTACACAGATATTTCTCCGGAAAGCCGGGTCACCCGCCATAAACGCCACGCGCACCGGCCGTCCCGGAGGGACGTGCGCTCAGCGCCAGTATTCCTTCGGCATCTCGACGGCGTAAGCCTGCGGGACACCGGAGAATGTCGCGGTGAAAATCACCCAGCGCTGGTCGGGCGTGAGGTGCGGATTCGGCTCGGCGGCCTTGTAATCGTTGCGCGCCATGGAGCAGAGCTTGATCGCGCGCAGTTCGCCCTTGTCGGGCACGAGGATGAACATGGCCTGCTGCTCGGGGTGGTCTTTGATCGTGTGGCCGTCGGCGACGAAGAACTTTCCGTCGGGCGACTGCACGTAGTGGATCGAGGCGATCTCCGGCTTGATCGGATAGCGGGTGATCGCGCCGGTCGCGAGGTGCTTGCCCTCGAGGAACGCCTTGCCGGGCGTGTTGCGATAGTTGTGGTCATACCAGACGGTCGCGCCGTCGGTGGACCAGAATTCGTGGCCGGCGATTTCGTTTTCCTCGGTGCGCTTGAGCACGCATTGCGGCTCGGAACCGTCGCCGATGCGCAGCGTCCACATGCGGTCCACCTTGGCCCACGGACCTTCGTGACAATACATCAGCAACTTCGGATCAACCGGCGAAAACTGCGTGTGCCCCAGCCATGTATTGATGCGATGCAGCTCGGTGACCTTGCCCGTGCTGATATCAATCGCGAGGAGCAGGTTGGTGTCGTGGCGGTTGAACGTGTCGTTGAAAACCGGCCCCTGATTCGGCGGCGTGGTGAGCGGCTTTGCCGTATCGGGCTGGTCTTTGACGAGACCGCCGGTGCCGACCACCAGCGTCTCGTCGGCGTTAACCGTGACGCCGCCCAAACACAGGATGCCCTCGGGCATGTCGGCGACCTTGCGGGTTTTCAGATCAAAGATGTTGGTGGCGTAGATCGCAGTGCCGGCGACGTCGGTGAAGTAGAGAACGCCCGACTTAGGCGCGAGAACCTGGTTCTTCGTCATCATGTCGGTGAGGAGCACGAGTTCACCGGTCTTGAAATCGTAGCGATACATCTTCCCTGCGGTGTGCCCGGCGGACTTGTCCAGATAACGCACCAACGTGTAACGGCTGTCGGGCGTGATGCAGGCCTGATGGAAATAGATGACCCCGGCCGCGGAGTTGGGGATCGTCGAGAGATGAATGATCTTCGCTCCGGTGTCGGGATCGGTGAACGATTTCGCGACCGGCGCAGCCGTATCGGCGGCCGTCACGCGGACCAAAAGAAGACCGGCACCGATGGCGAAACCGGCAAACCGACGGAATAAACGAATAAAAGGGGTTTTCATGGGGATGACACTGTGAGACGCGGCAAATCGCACGATGTAGCGCGAACCGGGGTCGAATGCCTGATCTGCGCAATCTTACAGTTCGCAACCGCCTCCGCAATCCGGCGCCCCAATCCCACCCACCCGTCCTCAACGGGAACCGTCTCCCGCCAAACGGGTCGGCGAAGTGTAATGCGGCGTCCGCGCAACCGCGTGCGTCGCCCTATGTTCTCCGACGCCATCCCTTCTTCGTCCACCTGCCGCCTCTGCGGTTGCGTGCACCAGCCGGTCGCCCTGGCCGCCGGAGAGACGGCCCGTTGCGTGCGCTGCAACTCACCGTTGGCGAAAGCACGGCACAGAGACGACCACACGCCGGCCGCTCTCGCGCTGACTGGACTGATTTTCGCCGCGCCCGCCGCCCTGCTTCCGTTCATGACGATCGAAAAACTGGGGAACGAGCGCAGCGGAAACTTCCTGACCGGCGTCGCCAGCCTCCACGAAAACGGCATGCCCGTGCTCTCCTTTTGGGTGCTGGTCTGCGGCGGTCTCGCGCCCCTCCTGCTGCTCGCGGTTCTCCTCGTCAGCATCCGTTACCAAAAGCCCGTGCCGGGATGGACGCATGTGCTCGCACCCTGGGCCATGCCGGAGGTCTACGTGCTCGCAATGCTCGTCGCCCTTACGCGCCTCGGCCAGATCGTCCAGGTGGAGCTCGACGCCGGCTTCTGGAGCTACGTTGCCATGTCCATCGCCCTGATCGTCGCGTGGCGCGCGCTGAGGTTGCGCCTTCCGGAATCATCCGAACCATGAACCGCCATCCCTCACGTTCAGCCTCGCTGCACCGCACCGCCGCTTTCGCGCTGGCGGCGGCGTTCCTGATGGTGCCCGCGAACTTCGTCCCGATCCTCCACTCCGAACTGGCGGGAGATGTCCGCACCGACACGATCTGGACGGGCATCGTGGAACTTTACGCCAAGGGGCTCTGGCCGCTCGCCGCCATCGTCTTCATCGCCAGCTTGGTGATTCCCCTCTTCAAGCTGGCCGGCCTGGGCGTCCTCCTGCTGTCCGTGCATCACGGCGCCGCGCCGAGCCACCTTCGCCCGCTCACCCGCCTTTATGCGTTTCTCGACGCGATCGGCCGCTGGTCGATGCTCGATGTTTTTCTCGTGGCCTTCCTCGCCGGCGTCGTTCGTTTCGGCGCTCCGGCGCAAGTCACCCCGCTTCCGGGCATCGTGGCGTTCGCCCTCGTCGTGACGCTCACCATCCTCGCAACGCGCGCCTTTGATCCGCGCCTCCTCTGGACGCCGGTGACCGCACCCCACCCCTCAACGCAAGGCTCCGGATGAACACCCTTCCCAAGCCCAGGATCTCCCGCCGTCCGACCATCCCGCTGGTCTGGGTGGTTCCTCTGTTCGCCCTGATCGTCGGTGCCTGGATGCTCATCAACGAGTATCGCAACCACGGCCCCGAGATCGTCATCGATTTTGAAGACGGTTCCGGAATCGCGGTCGGGAAAACCCGCCTCGTCCACAAGGGCGTGTCCGTCGGCATCGTCCGCGGTGCGGAGCTCAAACCCGATCTCTCCGGCGTCAGCGTGCGCGTGCGTCTGGATCGCTCCGCCGCCCCGCTCGCCGCCGAGGGCGCGCAATTCTGGGTGGTGCAACCCGAGATCAGTTTCGGCGCCGTGCGCGGACTCGACACGATTCTCACCGGCGCCCGCATCAACGTGACGCCCGGCCGCGGCGCGCCCGCCCGGCACTTCACCGGACTCGAGCACCCGCCATTGCCCCGCGGACGCGATGGCAGCCGCAGTTTCATTTTGTCAGCCGACCGGCTGGGCTCGATCAACCCGGGCTCCCCGGTTTTCTATCGCGAGGTGAAAGTCGGTCTCGTTGAAAGCAGCCGTCTTTCCGACGACAGCACCTCCGTCCTCATTCGCTTCCGCATCGAGGCCCCGTATGTCGCCTTGGTGCGCACCAACACGCGTTTCTGGAACGCCGGAGGATTTGCCTTCAAGATCGGGCTCTTCGGCGCCGAGCTTAAGAACACCTCGCTTGAATCCCTCGTCTCCGGCGGCATCGCATTCGCCACTCCCGACACGCTTCCGCTGGCCTCACCCGCGCCCGAAAACACCCAGTTCGAGCTCTCGCGCGAAGCCGACAAGGACTGGCTGACCTGGAGCCCGCGCATCCCGCTCAACAGCCCCGAGCAATCAGCCAAAGATACGAAAGCCCCCACACTCGCCCCTCTGCTACCCGCCGCAGGCAAGAACGAGTAAACCGCCGGGCCCTCTATCCCATCTGCCAACGGCCTCAAATGTGCGCTGCACAACACGCCTTCAGCAAACAAGCTCCGGCGTGATGCATTAATTTTACATTAATCCTCTTGCATGTCGGGGCATGGCAGGATTTCTGCATGTTCACTCTTATGAAACCACTCAAGCTCCTCGCTTGCTTGGTTACCCTTCAGTTCACGTGCGGCCTCACCCTTCAGGCCGCCGACCAACAGGAATTACGCCAGTGGACCGATACCAACGGCCGGTCCATCACCGCGCGCATTGTTGACGCGCCCAACGCCGACTCGGTCAAAATCGAACGCGAAGACGGCCGCGTGTTCACCGTGGCGCTCAAGACGTTCTCCGCCGCCGACCAGGCCTTCGTGACCACTTGGCGAACCGAACAGGCAGACATCGCCGCCGGCCGGCCCATCCTCAAGGAACCCGACGCCGCCCTGTGGACATTGCTCAACTCCGGCGGCAGCCAGCCGGCCTCGACCTACAGCAACACGCCCCTCGATCAGATCATCGAGGCCATCAACCAGCGCTTCGTGGTCAAAGCCGTGAAGACCCCCGCCGGCCAGCCGCTCGCAGTGCGCACTGAACCGGCCGACCTGGCGTCCCGCGTTCAAATCTCCGGCGACATGCCGCGCATGTCGCTGCAAGGCTTTGTGCAGACCGTGGCCAACGCCAACGCCCTCACAGTGAAGAAGGACGCCTCCGGAATGCTCGTGCTCGTGGATAAAACCCAACCCACGTCCGCCGACGGCAAACCCGTCGCCAGTTTCTTCGGCGTGCCGATGAACACGCCCGCTCCCTGAGCTGATCCAGTCGAACCGCGCACACAAAAAAGCCGCACCCCGAAAGGTGCGGCTTTTTTGTTGTTCAAAACGAACCTGTAAACGCCGGCTTACTTGCCGAGCACCCAGCTGAAGATCAGCGGAGCCACGATGGTCGCGTCGCTTTCGACGATGAACTTCGGGGTCTTCTGGCCGAGCTTGCCCCAGGTGATCTTCTCGTTCGGCACCGCGCCGGAGTAGCTGCCGTAGGAGGTGGTCGAATCGCTGATCTGCGAGAAATAACCCCAGAGCGGCACGCTGGTGCGGCCAAGATCCTGGTGCAGCATCGGGACGACGCAGATCGGGAAGTCGCCGGCGATACCGCCGCCGATCTGGAAGAAACCGATGGAGCCTTCGCCATTTTTGAGGAGCTTGGCGGTCTTTGTATACCACTCGGCCAGGACGGTCATGTATTCGATGCCGGTGCGCACGGTGTGCACGTTCTTGATTTCACCGGTGATCACGCGGCCGGCAAACATGTTGCCCAGCGTGGCGTCTTCCCATCCGGGGACAATGATCGGAAGGTTCTTCTCGCAGGCGGCGAGCATCCACGAGTTCTTCGGGTCGATCTGATACATCTTCTTCAGTTTCCCCGAGCGGATGATCTTATACATGAACTCGTGCGGGAAGAAGCGCTGGCCGGCCTGGTCGGCGGCGATCCACTCCTCGGCAACGGCCGCCTCGATGCGGCGCATGGCCTCGCCCTCGGGGATGCACGTGTCGGTCACGCGGTTCATGTGGCGGTCGAGGAGCGCCTGCTCGTCGGCGGCGGTGAGATCGCGGTAGCCGGGAACGCGCTCGTAGTAGTCGTGGGCGACGAGATTGAAGATATCTTCCTCGAGGTTGGCGCCGGTGCAGACGATCGCGTGGACCTTGTCGGCGCGGATCATCTCAGCGAGCGTGAGACCGAGCTCGGCGGTGGACATGGCGCCCGCGAGGGTGACGAGCATCTTGCCGCCCGCCTTGAGGTGGTCCTCGTAACCCTTGGCCGAATCGAGCAGCGCGGCCGCGTTAAAGTGGCGGTAGTTGTGCGCGATGAACTGCGAAATCGGGCCCTTCTTGGACGCGAGCTTGGCGTTGATGTCTTCCGGACGCTTCTGGAGCTTGGCTTTCTTCATAAAAGTAGGCGACAGACTTACAGCGGGCCTGAAAACCAAAGCCACAAAAAACTCCGCCCGCCACCAGTTCGTCACGCCTGCGAGGCCCGGACAAAGGTAAAGATTGTCGCCTCTCGGATACTTCCCCTCTCTTGCCACTCACCCCATGGACCAAAACTACCCGCTCACCCACCCACTGCACGATAAAGAGGGCAACCTGATCGAGGAACCCAGCCATGGCTGGCGCCAGCGCATCGGCCTCTCCATCGCCGCCGTGCTGTTCATCGCCATGTGGTTTGCGCCGGCAATTCCCGGTCTGACCGAAGCGGGCAGCCGCGTCGCCTTGCTGGCCGTGATGATGGCCGCCCTGTGGGTCACCGAGGCGATTCCGATTCCCGCCACCGCGCTGCTTCCGCTGGTGCTTCTGCCGCTCCTCGGTATCTCGCCCATCAAACAAGCCGCCGCCCCCTACTCCGATCCGATCATCTACCTCTTCATGGGCGGCTTCATGCTCGCCCTCGCCATGGAGCGCTGGAATCTCCACCGCCGCATCGCCCTCACGATCATCAGCCAGGTCGGCACCAAGCCCCGCTCGCTCATCCTCGGCTTCCTCTGCGCCGCATCCTTCATCAGCATGTGGACGAGCAACTCCGCCACCGCGATGATGCTCCTGCCCATCGGCGTCAGCGTTTACGCGCTGCTCAAGTCCGTCCCCGGCAGCGAATCCGTCGCCAAGGAAATGGGCGCCGCCCTCGTGCTCGCCATCGCCTACGGAGCCAACATCGGCGGCATGGGCACGCTCATCGGCACTCCGCCCAACGCGATCCTGAAGGCCTACATGGAAAAAGCCCACGGCGTCGAAATCAGCTTCGGCCAGTGGATGCTCATCGGCGTTCCCATCATCCTGATCTCCGTCCCGCTGGTCCATCTCATCCTCACGCGCGTCAGCTTTCGCGTATCCAATGTCGAAATACCCGGCATCCGCGAACAACTCTCCGGCGAACGCCGCAAGCTCGGCCGCATGACCTGGCCCGAGTGGGCCGTCACCGGCGCCTTCGGTCTCGCCATCACACTCTGGATCTCCCGCGAATTCTGGAAAGCCGAGGCCCCCAAGATCGCCGGCGCCGACTGGCCGCTGGGCGCCCTGATCACCGACGAGGTCATCGCCATGGGCGCAGCCGTGTTGCTCTTCTTCATCCCCGCCAACCGCCAGAAAACGGCCTACGTCCTCGACTGGAAAGGCCTTCAAAAAATGCCTTGGGACGTCCTCATCCTTTTCGGCGGCGGCCTCAGCCTCGCCGGAGCGATGGACAAAACCGGCCTCGTCACCGCGCTCGCCAAGGCCCTTGAAGGCATGTCCGGCTGGCACCCGCTCGGCATCATGTTCCTCGTCACGCTCGTGATGATTTTCGCCACCGCGCTCACCAGCAACACCGCCACGGCCACCGCGTTTCTACCCGTGATCGGCGCGCTCGCCATCGGCATCAACCAACCCGCCTTGCTGCTGTGCGTGCCCGTCGCCATCGCCGCCTCGGCCGACTTCGCGCTGCCCGTCGGCACTCCGCCCAACGCCATCGCCTACAGCTCCGGCCTCGTCTCGCTGCCGCGCATGTTGAAAGCCGGCATCTGGGTGAATCTTCTCTTCGCACTCCTGCTGCCGCTCATCATGTGGACGCTCGGCCGCGTGGTCTTCGGACTTTAACCTCCCCCGCCAAAGTAACCCAATAGGCTACTTTGCCCGCATCCCGTTCAGCGCAGCGCCACGAAGTCCCCCGCAAACTCCACGCAGACACGCCCCGCGTGTTCGATCGTCGCGCCGAGACGAATCCGCGCCTTGCCCGAGGCGGCGAACTGCCGGCGGAACTCCGCCAGTTCCGCATCGGGCGGGCGCCGGCAGATCGCCCGGATCTCTCCGCGCACCGCGCGGTGATAAACGATTTCGCTGCGATGAACCACAATGTGCCCGGTCCGGTCTCCCAGTTCCACCCATAGCAGAGCATAAGCCGCGAGCGTGGCCACCGCGCTCAAGCTGCCGCCGAAAGCCGTGCCTAGGTGGTTGTGATTTGGCTCGAGCGGTGCCGTCAGCACCAGGGTGCCGGACTCGCCGGCCACGACCCGCACACCCATGGCGCGGGCCAGCGGAATTTTTTCGCGAAGATACGACTCCAGTTCGGACGGCGCGGGGACTTCACTCATGAATGCAGACGCAATCGGCTTCGCTGTTCATTGCAACGCCGTGCTCCCCGACAAAGTAACCCAATAGGTTACTTTGCCCGCTCCCAACGGAATTTCCGTTCGGCCTCAGTGATCTTCAGATCGTTGATGCTGGCGAATCGGCGCCGCATAAAACCGTGTTCGTCGAACTCCCAGTTTTCATTTCCGTAGGCGCGCCACCACTGGCCGTCCGCATCGTGAAACTCGTATTCGAAGCGCACCGCGATGCGGTTGCCCTGAAACGCCCACAGTTCCTTGCGCAGGCGGTAGTCGAATTCGCGCTCCCACTTGCGCCGCAAAAACTCCACGACCTCCGCGCGGCCAGTCACGAAGTCGGTGCGGTTGCGCCACTCGGTATCGACCGTGTAGGCGAGCGACACACGCTCGGGATCGCGGCTGTTCCAGGCATCTTCGGCCGCCTGGATTTTCTGGCGGGCGGTTTCTTCAGTGAAGGGCGGAAGCGGCGGACGTGCGTTCATGGATTTTAGATTTTCAGGTTTTGGATTTTAAGAGGGCTTCGAGCTCGGCAATGCGGGCGTGCAGCGGCGCGACGGCCTCGGCGACTTCGTCGGCGGTGAAACGCGGCGTGATGTATTTCGGGCAGTTCCAATCAAACGAAACCACGTCGATCAGAAAGATGCGTTCGACCAGACGACGGTCGGCAGGCTCGGCAAATTGGGCGACGAGTTCCGGGTGCTCGCGCGCGTCCTCCACGCGGGCGCGGCCGAGAATTTTCAGCCGCGCACGCTGCGGATAATCCATCAGAAAGAGCGACACGCGGTCCGCCTTCGCGAGATTGCCCGTCGAGAGCATCTGCCGGTTGCCTTTGTAGTCGGCGAACGCGAGCGAGGTCGGGCTTACCACCTTCAAAAACCCGCGCCGCCCGCCTCGATGCTGGATGTAGGGCCAGCCGCTCTCGCTCACCGTCGCCATATAAAAGCTGTCACGCGACTCGATGAACCCTCGCTCGTCTTCCCCGAGCGGATCGGTCGAAACCGCTCCGCCGGTCGCCATCGCATATCCGTAGTAGTGAGCCTGCGCCTCAGAAACGGCCGGCGTGACGAGCGTGTTGAGATAACCTTGGGCCATGCCCCGAAATAGACAGATCTGTATATTGGCATGCAAGCACAAATATACAGATCTGTCTATTTTCTTGCCCTTATCCTCTCCCCTCACAGCTTAACTTCATGTCAGCCATCGCCCCGTCCTCCCCCAAACGCGACCATCTAATGGCCACGGCCTGGCGGCTTTTTTACCGGGACGGCCTTCGCGCCGTGGGCATCGACACAATCCTTGCCGAGGCCTGCGTCGCCAAGATGACGCTCTATAACCACTTCCCCTCCAAGGAAGAGCTTATCATCGCCATCCTCGAAAAACGCGACGCGGAGTTCCGCGCCTCCCTCATAGCCCGCGTCGAATCCGCCGGCACCGATCCCGTCCAACGCCTGCTCGCCGTCTTCGATTGGCATGAAGCCTGGTTCGGAACCGAGGACTTCAAAGGATGCATCTTCATCCGCGCCGTCAGCGAATACCCCGATCCCTCCCACCCGATTCACCAGACCGCCTGGCGTCACAAAATCGCCGTCAAAACCCTCCTCGCCGACCTCGCCACCGCCGCCGGCGCGCGCGACCCCGCGGCCCTCGCCGAGACGCTCAGCCTCCTGATCGACGGCGCCATCGTCACCGCCCACGCCACGCAATCAACCTCCCCCGCCGTTTCAGCACGCGCCACCGCCGCCGCGTTGCTCCAACTCGCCCAAACCTCCGCCGCCTAGAAATCCACCGCATACGCCGTATCAGGATGAGGCGTTGACCGCCGAAGCTCCCCCCGTTTGGGTGTCTGGTTTTATGTTAACGATTGCAGACGTCTCCAAGTCCTACGGCACACGCGAACTCTTCTCCGACGTCTCGCTGTTCATCGCCCGCACCGACCGCCTTGGCCTCATCGGCCCCAACGGCGCGGGCAAATCCACGCTCTTCGGCCTCATCCTCGGCGAGGAAAAACCCGACACCGGCACCATTGAATGGGAACGCGGCGCCGACTTCGGCTACCTCCCGCAGGAATCCGCCCCCGCCGGCGATGAGACGATTCTCCACATCGCCACCAGCGGCAAAAAACTCGAGCCCACCGATGACGACTACGACATCGACTACACCCTCGAGCCCCGCGCCCGCAAAATCCTCGACGGCCTCGGCTTCAAACACGACGACGCCGACAAGCTCGCCAAAACCTTCTCCGGCGGTTGGGTCATGCGCGCCCACCTCGCCCGTCTCCTCGTTGCCGAGCCCGCGTTGCTTCTCCTCGACGAGCCGACGAACCATCTCGATTTGGAAGCCCTCCTCTGGTTCCAAGATTACCTCACGCGCTACCCCGGCGGCCTCGTCGTCATCTCCCACGACCGTGCCTTCTTGAACGCCCTCTGCACCGGCATGCTCGAACTCCGCGCCGGCACGCTCCATTACTACCACGGCAACTACGACAACTTCCTCACCGAAAAAGAAGCCCGCAAACACCAGCAGCTCGCCGCCTTCAAAAATCAGCAGCGCGAGATCGCCCACTTGCAGGTCTTCGTTGATCGCTTCGGTGCCAAGGCCTCGATGGCCTCCCGCGCGAAGTCCAAGGAAAAACAAATCCAGCGCCTCAAGGATGTCGCCGTCGAGGAACCCACCGAAGAGTTGCGCAAGATGAACTTCAAGTTCCCGCAGCCCCCGCGCTCCGGCCTCAAGGTCATCGAGCTCGAACACGTCCGGCAGGCCTACGGCAACCACGTCGTTTACGAAAACCTCAACTTCACCGCCGAGCGCGGCCAAGGCATCGTGCTCATCGGCCCCAACGGCGCCGGCAAATCCACGCTCCTCAAAATCCTCGCCGGTGTCATCGACATCCAAGGCGGCACGCGCGAACTCGGCAGCAACGTCGTCCCGGGTTACTTTGCCCAGAACCGTCTCGATAACTTGAACGCCGACGCGACGGTGTTCGAAAACGTGATGGAGCTGCGCACCAACGAAAACCAGCTCACCGAGCAGCAGGCCCGCGCCATCCTCGGCGCCTTCCTCTTCCGCAAAGACGACGTCCTTAAACCCGTCTCCGTCCTCTCCGGCGGTGAAAAAACCCGCCTCGCCCTCGCCCGTATTCTCGTCCGCCCGCCTAACTTGCTCCTCATGGACGAGCCCACGACGCACCTCGACATCCAGTCGATCGACGCACTCGTGATGGCCCTTCGCGAATACCAAGGCACCTTGATCTTCATCTCGCACGACGTTCACTTCATCAAGGCCCTCGCTAAGAACGTGCTCCACGTCCACAGCGGCAAGCTCACCCACTACGCCGGCGACTACGAATACTTCCTGGACAAATCCAAAGCCGGCGACGCCCGCGTCGCCCTCACCGCAGGCCTCACGGACAACCGCCCCAAACAAGCCGAAGTCAAAAAAGCCGCCCCCGCCGCCGCTCCGTCGTCATCACCCGCCAAAGCGTCCCCCAACGAAATCCGCAAATTCCGTGAACACGTGGGCGTCCTCGAAAAGAAAGTCGTCGAGCTCGAAGCCAAGCAGTCCGAAATCACCGCCGCCCTCGAAGC
>DATHXF010000226.1:0-5118 GCA_035459785.1 Rariglobus sp.
CGCTGCGTGATGTCCTCGCAATGCGAAGCCACGCCGATCACCCGCCCGCTCTCGTCGATCAGCGGCGTGTTATACCAGTCGCACAAGATCGTGCGCCCGTCCTTCGTGAGATTCTGATTGATGCTGCGCGAACCGCCATACCGCCCCACGACCGCCCGCCACACCTGTTCGATATGCGCCTGCGCGCTCTCGGGAATGATCCATGATGCGATATTTTTCCCCAAAACCTCGTCCGCCGTGAACCCGAAAATCCGCTCCGCCGACGGATTCCATGCCGCGACCCGGAAGTCGGTGTCCCATTCGATCACCGCCAGTGGCGTCTGCCGCACGTGCAGTGACAGCCGGCGCTCCGAAACGCGCAACGCCTCCTCCGCGCTCACGCGGTCGGTCAGGTCCACGTTGAGCCCGAGGATGCCGACGATTTTTTCGCCCACCCGCACCGGCGCGATCACGTTGTAGAAAAAACGCCGCTGTCCGCCGACCTCCAGAAGCACCTCGCCGCGCACGATCTCGCCGGCAAAGGCCCGGCGGTTGTTGCGCTCCCACATCGCCCGCGTGTCCACCGGCACGACGAGGTCCGCCAAGGTCTTGCCGATGCTGTCGCCCCAGTGCTCGCGCGAAGCGGCATTGTTCAGGATGTAGCGGCCATCCGCGTCCATCACCCAAAAATCGAACGGCATACTGTCCAGCGCCGTGCGCATATGCGCCTCGCTTTCGCGCAACTGCCGCTCGACGCCCCGTCGCGCGCCGATCTCCGCGCGCAACGCCCCCATCGTCGCCGTCGTGAAACCGAGTATCAGCAGCGGCACTGACAACAACCAGATCATCCTTTCCCGCCCCATCGCCACCGCAGCAACGAACTTCTCCGCCGGATAATCCACACCCAGCGCCCCTTCGACCCGGCCCTGGGCGTCTCTCAGCGGCACATACGCGCTCACCCACACACCCCATTCGTCCGTGACAATCTCTTCGGTGAACGCTGGCTCGCCGCGCAACGCGCGCCTCATGCCCTCGTCCGCCTGCTCATACAACCGTCCGATCGGCGTGCGTTGCTCGCGCGCCTGATCCAGTTTCCCGTCGCGATTGTAGTCCGTTTCGCTGTCCACCATCAGCCGCACGCCCTCCGGCGAACTGCGGATCGTATAGACGTCGCTGATCCCCGGATTCACCGCCACCCAGCGCTTCTGCGCCTCGATCATCCGCAGATAAACCGGATCATCCGCCGGCGTATCCATGCGCATGCCCGCATGCCCCATCAACGCGATCTCCTGCGCATAGGTTGGTGCGATCCCGCTCAAAAAATTCCGGATGCGCGCAGCCTCCGCCTGACCGCTTTCGTGCACCAACAACCAGCCCGCACCCCATAAAATCACCAAGGTCGGCCACACGATCCACGGCAGCCGGCCATGCGGCGTCCGCACACGCAGCCACGTTTCCAGCAGACCAAAAAGCGCCAGGCCCAAAAAAACAAACAGGAGATAGTCGTGGTTGCCTGCAATCCAGCCGGTCATGTGCACACATGCAAACAACCCGCTCTTTTCAGCTCAAGAGCTTATCCGTCTGCCCACCGTCAAAAATACTTATCAGTTCGATGCTTGCTCAATCGCCATGACCTTGCCATCGGCCCCGAAGACCACCTTGAAATACTCCCGTTCCTTGCGTGCGGGATAGTTCATATAATATGCCGGCGACGTCGCCGTATATGCATGATACCAACCCCGATAAAGCGGCTGTCCCAGTTCGTTTTCCCAAGCGGTATAACTCCATACCTCGCTCGTGCCCGCCGCATCCGTGCGCGTCCACTTCCGGTCCGGCGCCCCCACGGCCAGCAACACCGCATCCCGGTCAAAACCGATGCCGACCTTCCCTTCCTTCACCAAGGTCTGCTGCTCCGGCGTCAGCCGTGCGAAAATCTCCGGCGACCGCTTGATCCGCGCATCCGGCGTCGCACATCCCCCGGCCAGCAGCACCGCCAGCATCAGCCCGATCACCGGTAACAGGAATGTTTTCATGGAATTGTTTCTCTACTCCGTAAACTGATCGATCGCCGCCACGCGTCCAGCAGTGAACACCACGCGCATCCGCTCATCATCCTGTGACGACACACCGGAACCGACTCCCGCCCCCGCGCCCACCGGACCACCACCCACGCCAAAACCCACGCCGAACCCGATGCGCGACCGCTTCTCCTGATAAATCCACACATCCGACGCACCCGCCTCGCTGGTCCGCGTCAGCACGCGGTCCGGCTCGCCCAGCGCCAGACGCACCTGCGCCGGCGTAAACCCCACCCGCACCTCGCCTTTGCGGATCACCGTCTGCACGTCCGCCGGATACGTATCGAATTCCGCCCGGTTCTTCGAAATGCGCGATCCGGGCGACGATGAGCACCCCGCACTCAAAAGGAGAGCAACCACAGCCAACCCCGCCGTTAAAGAAGCCTTGATGAACATATATTGGGATAAATCGTTTTGGTTTGCCGCCGGAGAACGCGCGCAGAATAAACGGCATCCTTTCCGGCGCTTTCCGCCGTCTCACAATTGCCCATGAAGACCTATTCCATCGCGATCGGTTCCGACCACGCCGGCTTTGCCTATAAAGAGGCCATCAAAATCGCCCTCCTCGCCGACGGCCACACCGTCCGCGACTTCGGCACCTATTCCAACGCCTCCTGCGACTACCCCGACTGGATCCGCCCCACCGCCGAAGCCGTCGCCCGCGGCGAGTTCCAGCGCGGCATCGTCCTCGGCGGCTCCGGCAACGGCGAGGCCATCGTCGCCAACAAGGTCAAAGGCATCCGCTGCGGCCTCTGCTGGAACGAACAGGTCGCCGTCTGGAATCGCTCGCACAACGACGGAAATGTGCTGTCCATCGGTGAACGCACCGTCACCGAAGCCGAAGCCATCCAGATCACCCGCACCTGGCTCGCCACCGAATTCGAAGGCGGCCGCCATATCGCCCGCATTCAAAAAATCGAGGCGCTCTGATCCGCCTCGCCTCCCACGTCCCGCAACCCTGACCCAATCCCGCCATGAGCCTCAAAGCCCGCCTCGTCCGCACCAACGCCAGTCTCTGGTCCCCGCTCGTGCTGCGTCTCGTCGTCGGCGCGGTCTTCGTCGGCCACGGTTCGCAAAAACTCTTCGGCTGGTTCGAAGGCTACGGTTTCGAGGCCTCCGCCAACGCCTTCGCCAGCATGGGCCTGAAACCCGGCGTCGTCATGGCCGCCCTCGCCGGCGGCGGTGAATTCCTCGGCGGCGTTCTGTTGATCCTCGGACTCTTCACCCGTTTCGCCGCCCTCAACACCGCCGTCATCATGGTGGTCGCGATCATGACTGCGCACGCGAAAGCCTTCTTTCTGCCCGCAGGCATGGAATACGCCCTCACCCTCCTCGCCGCGTCCCTCGTCCTCCTCGAAACCGGCGGCGGCGCCCTTTCCATCGACAGCAAGCTCGGCCAGGGCGTCTCGACCATCAAGCCGCAGTAAGCGTCTTTGGTCGTTGGACATTGGGCGGTTCATGGTTTGCCTAGGCGGACGATGAACATGCTTTACCGTCCCCTCGGTCGTTCCGGTCTCCAAGTCTCCGCGCTGTCTTTCGGCGCCTGGGTCACTTTCGGCAAACAGATCGGCGACCCCGTCGCCAAAAAACTCCTTCACACCGCCTACGACGCCGGCGTGAATTTTTTCGACAACGCCGAGGCCTACGCAGACGGCAAAGCCGAGCTGGTCATGGGCGACATCCTCAAAAAGAGCGGCTGGCGACGCAGCAGCTACATCGTCTCATCAAAAGCCTTCTTCGGTTGGGAAGACGACAAACCCAACCAGACCGGTCTCTCCCGCAAGCACCTCGTCGAGGCCTGCCACGACGCCCTCAAGCGTCTCCAGGTGGACTACCTCGATCTTTACTACTGCCACCGCCCCGATCCCGCCACGCCCATCCTCGAAACCTGCCGCGCGATGCACGACCTCATCGTGCAGGGCAAAGTCCTCTACTGGGGCACCAGCGAATGGTCCGCCGCCCAGCTCACCGAGGCCTTCGCACGCTGCGATCAACACAACCTCCACGCCCCCGTCACCGAGCAGCCCCAATATAATCTGCTCCACCGCTCGCGCTTCGAAAAAGAATACGCCCCCGTTTTCAAAACCCGCGGACTCGGCACGACCATCTGGTCTCCGCTCGCCAGCGGACTCCTCACCGGCAAATACAACGACGGCATCCCCAAGGACTCGCGCCTCGACACCAAGGGCATGGAGTGGCTCCGCGACGCCGTGCTCGGCCCCGGCTCCAAACAAAAACTCGCCGCCGTCAAAAAACTCGCCGCCCTGGCCGCCTCGCTCGACACCACGCTGCCGCGCCTCGGCATCGCCTGGTGCCTTAAAAATCCCAACGTCAGCACCGTCATCCTCGGCGCTTCCCGCCCCGAGCAGCTCATCGAAAACTTCGGCGCCCTCGATGTCCTGCCTCGGCTTACCCCTGCCCTCCTCAAAAAAATCGACGCCATCTCCAAACCCGTCGCCGCGTAAATGCCGTCCGCGCCGCGCTACTACCTCGCCGAAGCCGGCCAACGCACCGGTCCGCACAGCTTGGCGGTGCTCAAGCAACTCGCCGAGGTGGGCACGATCACGCCCGACACGCTCCACGCCGCCGAATCCGAACCCAACGACTGGACTCCTCTGCGCGACTCGCAGGTTCTCCTCGACGAACTCTTCCCGGCTCGCCCTCACTACACCCTCGACGCCAACCGTCCGGTCGAACACGTCAACCATCCCGACAATACCGCCGTCCCCTCCGTGGACGAAATGCTCCGCGCCAACATCGCCCGCCAGCGCGCGGCCGAGGGTGAGCTCCTGACGCCGCAACCTCCGCGTTCCAACAAGCGCCGCCGTGACTATCTCTTTCTCGTCATCGCCGGCAATGCCCTCGGCCTCCTTGTCTTCATTCTGCTTCCCTCCAATCCGCTCGTCCTGGTCTACCTCCTCGCCTTCTTTGTGATCTATAATCTGGGGCTAGCCTGGACACTCTACGGCGTCATGGACCGCTACTAAGCGGCCCAAATCTATCGCTTGCCCAGCCTGCGGGCGCTCCTCACCGTGACCGTCTAGACATGGCCTTTCCCACA
>DATHXF010000227.1:0-17926 GCA_035459785.1 Rariglobus sp.
TTCCGCAACGCCGTCAGCCCCGCCAGATCGGTCGTCGCCGCCGTCCCTTCCACAAAGCCCAACGCCTCCTCGACCGTGAGATAAAACACATCGCGCGGCTCCGTCAGCCGGCCGACCGCATGCAGCCGCTTGCCCAGCTCGACATAGATTCTCCGCACGCGCCCAAACAACCGCGTCCGCTCAAACCGCAGATTCTCACGATCACGCACGCGCGACCGGCAATGTTTCAGCACCCAGTTGAAAATTATCCGCTTCACCGCGTGCCCCGCCAACTCCTCGGTCACCCGCAGCTCCGCCGCCGCCCGCAACTTCGCCTCCATACCCGCGTCCGCCAACCCGCTCACACCAAACCTCCGCGCAAACTGCCCCACCGACCGCAACAGCGTCAGAGGCTCGTCATGCAGTGTGAGGCTTTCCAGTTTCAACTCCTCCAAACACCGGTCGCCGAATTTCTCCAAATAAGCCTCATACCCCGCGCGAAACGCCGGCGCCGTTTCCAGCCAGCGTTCGATCTGCGCGCGCGTTCCTTCACACAACACCGTGGCCGCCGCCGCATCACCCGCCACCAATGCCGCCAGCTCACGCACGCGTTTCGCCGGCTCCGCGCTGATCATTCCACCTTCACCGCACAGCAGGTCATTCTGCAGCGTGCCGTCCGCGTCTCCGCACCACTTCGCCGTGAGCTTCCGCGCCACGCCGTAGAAAATCATCGCGAAAAAATCATTCACCAGCGGCGCGTCCCACTTGAGCAACAACTGCCGCTCCAGATCACGGAAATGCGCCGCCAGTTCATCCGGCCGCATCGTCTCCAGCGACGGTTCGCACGGACGCAGCGCCTGGTTCAACCGCACATAAAACCTCTCGATCTGTCCCGGCAGCGTAAAGTGATTCTTCACCAACCCGAGGCACGCCCCCGCCAGCGCAAACCCGTCCTTCACTTTCGCCCAACGCCCCGCCGGCACCAGCTTCGCGAGCACCTCCTCCGGCAGCCCTTCCTTCACGCCCATCATCTGTTCCATGAACCCGCGGTTCACCGAAAAACCGGGCAGCAGCGCCAGCAGACGATACCAACTGATCAGGTTGTAATAGATGCGCCCCTCAACCAACCCGAGCATGCGCGGAAATAAATCCCGGTTCTCCTCAATCCGCGCCTCACCCACACCCATCATCCGGGCGAACTCCCGGTAAACCGCCTCATAAATCCCGCGCGCAAACGAAAACGTCAGCGGCGTCGTCACCCCGCTGTAGCTCTCCGCAATATTCGCGTTATCCCACAGGTTCAGCTCGCCGTCCGGATCGGCCAGCATCGCCAGCGACGTGATCGGCCGCGACTGCAGCAGCCACAACTTCCCGCCGGCCCGCGCCCACTCGATGTCCTGCGGACGCCCGAAAAATTTCTCCGTTGCTCGCGCCAGCGCCGCGACCTCCACCGCCTCCGCATCACTTAACGTCGTCTGGCCCGACCTCGCCGCGTCCACCGGTTGCGACACCACGCCCTCGCCCTCGCCCGGGGCCGCCCGATGCGCACTGCGTTTTTCCACCACCGCCCGCGTCACCACCCGCCCGCCACGATCCACCGTAAACATATCCGCATCGGCTTCGCCCGACACCAAGGCCGAGCCCAGCCCGAACACCGCCGATACCACCGCGTGCCCACGCCGCCCGCTCACCGGATCCGCGCTGAACGCCACGCCCGCCGTCTCCGCGTCGATCATCCGCTGCACCAACACAGCCGGCGGCTGCGGTTCGCCCGCCAGCCCGCGTTCCTTTCGATAAGCCAGAATGCGTTCGCTAAACCCCGAGCGCCACACCGCCGCCACCTTTTCCGGAATCCGTTCCGGCGGCACAAAAAGAAAACTGTCCAGCTGCCCCGCAAACGAGTGCTCCGCCCCGTCCTCGTCGAGCGCCGACGACCGCACCGCAAAAAACGCCGCCCCCGGCGCCACCTCGCGCACCGCCACCGCGATCTCGGCCGCCAGTTCCGCCGACACGCCGTCCTTCGCATACGCCGCCGGCGTGACCACAAACCACTCCGGAATCGGCAGCTTCGCCGCACCCAAGCGCGCCAACGCCCCGGCCTTTCCGCCCAACGGAGCGCCTTCCGCAAAATCATCGGTATATCGGAGCAGCATCGTCATGAGAGTTTCATCCAGCATTGGCTCACCAGCGGCACCACTCCGAGCGTGAGATATAGCGCCAGCGTCCAAACCCCCGCCATCGCCTCAATCCCTTTCGCCAGTTTGCCCTTGAGCGTCTTCAGGAAAATCCAGCCCAACACCGCCGCGCCCACCCACAACACACCGAGCACCCATGCTACTTCCCCGGTGAATCCGATTCGCCCCGCCGCCATCAACGCACATGCCAGCGTCGCCGCCATCGCCGCCAGCCAAGACGCCACCGCCACCGGACGTCCCCATAAAAACGAATACGTCTCCACTCCCGCCTCCTCCTGCCCGGGTGAACGAATTTTCCGACCGAGTTCGATCACCACGCCGTTGCAGAAACTCGCCGCGAGAAACCAAAACAATCCCGACGGCATACCCGCTCCCGACGGCACCCAATCGCAGCCCGTCGCAAACCAGTCCACCAGTGGCATGATGCCCATGTGACTGAAAAGATACACCACTGGCCGCGCCTTCAGCCACTCACGAGCAAAGAACTCTTTGCTCATCAGTCCGAAATAAACCCACGTCACCGTGAGCAGACCGAGAAGTTGCCAGCGCGACCATTGCCCGATCGATCCCAATAGTCCGGCCAGGATTAACTGTCCGATTCCCACCTGAATTCCTACGCGCTTTAACTCGGGCAGCGTCACCAATCCCCGCGGCACCGGCCGATAAGGCCTCCACCGCGCATCCTCCTCCGCATCCTTGAACTCATCCGCAATCCTCAACAACAGGAACGACCCCAGCGAAACGAGGAACGCGACGACATACGATTCCCATTGCGGCAGCTCACCCGGACCGCGCAGCAATGCCGAGTAACTCACCGCCGACGCGCTGAACGCCGCGATCAACGGCCCGTGCGCGATCAGCGGAAACCGCTCCTTCTGATAAATCCACCAGCGGTTCATGCGTCGGTTTTTTTCCCGCGTGCCAGCCGCTCGTGCGCCCCCGCGAACTGCCCCGCGCTCAACGCTGCGATAATCGAAAGCTCCCCGGCCAGTGCCAGCGCCGCGCACACTTCCGCAAACGCCCGCGCATGCCCCGCGCCCGCCAGTCCAAGCACGTTCAGGCACGCCTGCTGACTCGGCAGCCCCGTGCCTCCGCCCACCGTGCCGACGATCAGGTTCGGCAGCGTCACCGCCGCGTAAAGTTCACCCTCCCCGCCCACTTCAAACCGCGTCACGCCCACCGCCGCCTCCGACACGCACGCCGCGTCCTGACCGCACGCGATGAACATCGCCGCCAGCCCGTTCGCATAATGCCCTTGCACGCCGATGGTGCCGCTCAACACGCCGCCGAGCGCCGACATGCGCCAGTAATCCACCATCTTCTCCGGCGTCGTGTGCAGGTGACGCTCCACCAGCTTGCGCGGCAACCGCACCTCCGCCGCCACTTTCTTCCCGCGCACTGATTGGAACGATTGCGAACTGGCCTTTTTGTCGCCCGACAGATTGCCCTCGACGAAAAAATACTGCGGCTTCACCGGACAACTCTCCGCGATAAACGCGCACACCGCCGCCGTCGCGATCGTCACCATGTTCTGCCCCGACGCATCGCCCGTCGTATACTCGAGCAGCACATACACATGGTTCCCCTCGATGGTGAATCGCACGTCCTTGAGTTTCCCAAAACGCGTGGTCGCCTCGGCCGTCTCCCGGATCTTCTCCGTGTTCACCACGCACCACTGCACAAAGTTGCCCGCCTCCAGCAGCGAGTGAAACGCATACGCCGGCGCACGCCCCACGCCCTCGCTCAGGATCATCGTCGTGCAGCCGCCTGCCAGCGTGATGACGCTCGCCCCGCGGTGATAACTCGCCACCAGCGCCGCCTCGGTCGTCGCCAGCGGCACATAATAATCCCCCTGCGCCGCGATGCCGTTCACCCGCAGCGGCCCGGCCAGCCCGACCGGGATTTTCACGGTGCCGATAAAATTTTCGATGTTGTGCGCGAACAACGCATGCCGCTCCAGCGACACCGTATCGGCAACCTCCGCTTTGGCGGCTTCGGCTTCAGGCAGCAGCGCCCAACGTTTGTTCACCACCTCAGGATCGGTCAGCGAAGCCCCCGGAACGCGAGGTGCCGACGGATGGTGTTTCGATTCCAAACGTCGGACGATTTCTTCGGACGACAGGGTCCCGATGATGGATTCCAAATGCTTGCGCGAGCCGTCATGGGTGGCCGACATGGTTGATCCCGGAGGAAACGCGGCTGGCTGGCAGTTACAAGCCCCGGCTTTAGCCTAGAAACGGCAGTCGAGCGGCGGAGTATCGCGCAAGATGTCGAGACGAATGGCGCTCGTGAAATCCCGAGGTGCACCCAGTGGGTGCATTGAGCGGGTGACGCGGGCGGCAGGCGGCCGACAGGTTGTGCGAGACGACCCGATTCGACTGCCGTTTCTAGGTTTAATGCTCAGTCGCTTGTGCACTCTTCCTACTGGTGCCCAAGCCGATTCGTTGTTCACCTGACCACCATGCATTTCCGGTTCCTCGCCGTTGCCTTGTCGCTGTTCGCCGCCGGTCCGTTCCTCCGCGCCGAGGAAGGCATGTGGCTCTTCTCCGCCCCTCCGCGCGACGCAATCCGGGCCCGCTACGACTTCGACCTCACCGACGCGTGGCTCGACCACCTCATGCAGTCCTCCGTGCGCTTCAGCAGCGGCGGCTCGGGCTCCTTCGTCAGCGGCGACGGTCTCGTCATCACCAACCACCATGTCGGCGCCGACGCCCTCCAAAAAATGGGCAGCACCGAGCACGATTACCTCCGCGACGGCTTCCTCGCTCACACCGATGCCGACGCGATCAAATGCCACGACCTCGAACTCAACGTCCTCCAGTCCATCGAGGACGTGTCCGCGCGGGTCAACGCCGCCGTCCCCGCCGGCTCCACCGGTGACGACGCCGCGCTCGCCCGCCGCAAAATCACCGCCGAAATCGAAAAAGAGTCCCTCGATAAAACCGGCCTCCGCAGCGATGTCGTCACCCTCTACCAAGGCGGTGCCTACCACCTCTACCGGTTCAAACGCTACACCGACATCCGCCTCGTCTTCGCCCCCGAGGCCCGGCTCGCCTTCTTCGGCGGCGATCCCGACAACTTCGAGTATCCCCGCTACGACCTCGATGTCTGCCTCTTCCGCGTTTACGAAAACGACCGCCCCGTGCGCCCCGCGCACCATCTTCGCTGGTCCGCCCAGGGGGCCCAAGACGGCGACCTCGTCTTCGTCTCCGGCCACCCTGGCAACACCAGCCGGCTGCTCACCCTCAGCGAACTCGCCTGTGTTCGCGACATGGAGCTTCCGTTCGTGCTGCAATCACTCAAACGCCGCGAAGTCCTTCTCTCCTCGTGGAGCGGACGCAGCGAGGAAAACGCCCGCCGCGCCCACCAGGACCTCTTCGGCATTCAGAATGGACGCAAGGTCCGCGACGGTGCCCTTGCCGCCCTGCAAGACCCCGCCTTCATGGGTGAAAAACTCGCCGCCGAAGCCGCGTTCAAGCAAAAGCTCGCCACCCGCCCCGCCTCGGCCGCCGCCCTCTCGGCCTTTGATCGGATCGACGAAGCCACGAAAATCGTTTCCTCTCACTTGCTGCGTCACAACCTGCTCGAAGGCCATTCCTACCGGGTCACGAGCACGCCCGCCGGCTTCAACAGCCAGTCCTTCGCTCTAGCCCGTGCCTTGCTGCGCGCCGGCGACGAACGCCCCAAGCCCAACGGCGACCGCATCGCCGAATACACCGACGCCAAACGCGTCTCGTTCGAACTCGCGCTGTTCTCCGCCAAGCCGCTCTACCCCGATTACGAAATCCTCACCCTCGGCGACTCCCTCGCGTTCCTCGTCGAAGAACTCGGCTACACCGATCCTCTCGTGCAACGCGTCCTCGCCGGCAAATCTCCGCACGCCCGCGCCGTCGAACTGATCAATGGCACGCAGGTCCGCGACCTCGCTTTCCGCAGGAAACTTTACGAAAACGGCGCCGCCGCCGTCACCGCCGCGCAAGATCCCCTCATCGAGCTCGCGCGCACCATCGACACCGAGGCCCGCGCACTGCGCACGATCATGGAAACGCAGGACGAAGTGAAACAGCAGGCGCACGCCGCGCTGTCCCAAGCCCGCTTCGCCCTCGACGGAGCCGCCAGTTACCCCGATGCCACCTCTACGCTCCGTCTCAGTTACGGCACCGTCAAAGGCTACGAGGAAAATGGCGCTCGCGTGCATCCGCTCACCGATCTCGCCGGCCTCTTCCACCGCAGCGCCGGACAGGCCAACAAATATCCCTTCGAGCTCCCGCCCCGCTGGCTCGAAAAGAAGCGTCTGCTGAACCTCGGCGCACCCCTGAATTTCGCCAGCACCAACGACATCGTCGGTGGCAATTCCGGCAGCCCGGTCGTCAACCGCGCGGCGGAATTCGTCGGCATCATCTTCGACAGCAACCGCCAGTCGCTCTCCGGCAACTTCGGTTACACCGACGTGCAAGGACGCGCCGTCAGCGTGCACAGCATCGGCATCCTCGAAGCGCTGCGGAACGTTTACGACGCCCCCGCGCTCGCCGACGAACTGGTCGCCGGACATCGCTGAACGTCCGAGCCTGCGCTCACCGATACAATACATCGACCACGTTGCGCACTTGCTGCTCATCTGTGAGTCCGTCCACCAGCGCGTCCGGAATATGCCCGATCCTTCGGAAATGCGCCGCCAGGTCCGCATAAAGAGTCAGCCTCGCCACGGGTTCGATCTGCTCCCGTCTCGCCAGCGCCTGCCACGCCGCCCGCGCCTCCTCGGGTGACGACTCGCGTCGGAGCCGTGCCACCAGCGCAGCCTGCCCGCGCAGCGAGTTGTAACGTTGCCCACCCATCACCGTCGCGTCCGGCGCGGGCTCCAGCGCCTCGTGCACCACGATCGTGCCGGCCGCGAGATCGCCCAACCGCTGCCCCCGCGTGTTCATGAGCGAGGCCACACCGCCCACGGCGTAGGCGAACGGAAGCGAGTCGATGAACCGCAGCAGATTTCGCAACACGCACTGCGCAAACGTCAGTCTCAGTCCGCGCGCATCCACCACACGCAGGCGCATCACCCGCTTGCCGAGCGTCTGCCCGCGCCACCCGTAATCCATCAGAATATCGTAACCGCGCGAGAGCACGAAATACGTGACGATCATCACACCCGTCCCCGCATCCGCGCTGATCAGCTGCAGAGGTTTCAAGAGCATCGCGACCACGCTCCACGCGCTCGACACCACCGCCCAGTCGATCATCAGCGCACCCAGCCGCAGCACCGGGCTCGCGATACGAAACGAAAACTCTACGCCTTCCGGCGTCGTCACCCGCAGCCGTCTCACGCCCGTGCTCATGCGCCCTCCTTCCGGTGCGACGCGTCCGCCTTCGTCTCGCTCATGCCGCCCGCCCGTGTGAGCCACCAGATCAACCCCGCCAGTTGCGCCGCCCCGAACGCGATCTTCGCGATGTAGGGAACCGCCGGCTCATGATGCTGGGACAGAAACGACTCGATGATGCCCGCCCACACCAGTAGCAGCGCCGCGCCTCCGCACAACGTGGCCACATCCGGCACCGCCGCCCGCAGGCGCGCACCGAGCGGCTTGCGCTCACGCCGTCCGATCAACGCACCCGCCAGCACGAAGCCCGCCTGCCCACCGATCAACATCGCTGGTATCTCCACCGAGCCGTGCGGCAGCAGCCAGCCGGTCAAAAACACCGACTGCCCCGCCGCCACGTAATCAAACGCTACCGCCCCGAGGATCACGCCGTTGTAGAACATCAGAACGAGCGTTCCCGTGCCCGCGCTCAGTCCCAACGCCATCGCCGTGAGCGTCACCTGCGTATTGTGCACCATCAGCGAACCGGCGAAACTCGCCTTCCGGCCTTCACCGTGGCGGTTGCCTTCCCGCTCGTGCTTCTCCTCCTCCGCCACGCGCTCGGACGGACTCCCCTGCAAGTGCGAAAAGGGCATGATGACTTCCTTTGCGTCGGGATCGAACGCCAGCGCCAGTGCTCCAAACGCCGATCCCGCCAGCATCAGCGCCAGCGCAAACCAGAACGCGTTCGCCTGCCGCCGGAAGGTCTGCGGAAAACCCCGCGCCAGCCAGGCCCATGGTTTCACCCGGACTCCGGACGCACGCTGCCCGTGAATCTCCGCGTAACCGCGCGCCACCAGGCCTTCGAGATAGGCGCGCACGCCCGGGTCGGCCGCATAGGTGCGCAGACGCGCCAGATCCGCGCAGGCCCGTTGATATAGCCCTTCGAGTTCGCGCGCCTCCGCCACGGGGAGTGGACGCCACGGATCGTCCGCGAGCCGGCGCAGCACTTCGTCCAGCCGCTCCCAGCGGGGCCCCTCTTCGTGAATGAATCGCTCCAGGTTTACGATCATAGCGCCTGCCTTTGCTTCACTTTCAAATACTGGCTGAGCAACTCCGCCGCATACGCCTCGTCGCGCAGCAACTGCACCGCCACGCCCGCCGGACGCAGCCGTTGCGCCAGCGACCGCGCCTCCGTCCAGCGCAGATGCCCCGCCAGCCGGCGGTAAACATCGTCGGACGTGCCCGCCTCCGCCCCCGTGAACAACGGCGCCACTTCCGGCGGACACAGTTGGTTCACATGCACGAGATGCTGCCGCGCCAGCAACGGCAGGTGCTTCGAGAAATCCTCCGCCACCACCGGATCGCTCAGATCCGTCAGGATGAACACCAGCGCGCGACGCCGCAGCCGTTGCCGCAACGACCTCACCACTTCGGACGCATCAGGGCTCGCCTGTCCCGGTTGCAACGCATGCACCGCATCGCGGCACGCCGCGTAGTGCCGCGTCCCGCCGCCCGCCGGAATGAACACCCGCACGCGATCATCATAGACCACCAGGCCGAACCGGTCGCCCTGCCGTTGCGCCGCCAGCAGCAGCACCATCGCCGCCGTGATGCTCCGCTCCAGCGCGGTCACTTCTTTTCCGTCGCGCACCAGCGTGCGCGCGCTCAGCCGCGACGCATCGATCACCACATAGACTTCCTGCGTGCGCTCGACCTGGAAAATCTTGGTCACCGGCTTGCCGCGCTTGGCCGTCGCCTTCCAGTCGATCTCGTCGAATCCGTCGCCCGGCAGATACTCGCGCAATTTTTCAAAATCCCGTCCGCGCCCCACCTGGCGGCGCGCCCGCATTCCCCAGGGACCGCGGTCCAGAAAAAGCGCCGCGAACGCCCGCCGTTCCGAAAACAGATTGGGCATCACCCGCACCTCGGTCGCCAGCGGCACGCGCCGGCGCAACTCCCAAAAACCCCACGCGCTCGGCCTCGCCAGACACGCCAGCAAACCTCCAAAACGCCCGCGCCGCGATGGCGTGAGCCGCCACGATCCGGCCGCCCGCGTCGCATTCGCGGGAAACAGCACGTCGCGCTCCGCATCCTCGACCTCGAACACCGCCGGCGCCGCCAGCGCGACACGCACGCCGTTCACACGTCCGTCGAGTCCCGAGAAGGTCAGCGGAAAAGTGCCCGCCCGGTCCTTGGTAAGCCGAAGGACCGCAGGCCCCGTCGCCTGCGGCCAGTCATCGCCGGACAGCCCGCGCGCGAGGTCCAGCAACACCGCCAGCGCCAGCATGCCGCTCCCGAGCAACCAGAACGGAGCCAGCTCCGGCAACGGCCCCGCGAGCACCGCCAGCGAGAGCAGTCCGGCCACCCAGACGAGCATGCGCGGCGCCGGCACCGCCTGGGTGCGGACGCGCTGCGTCGGGATCGGGTTGTCGGTCGTCATCGGATTTTCGCTTCGTTCAACGCGGCACCGCGACTTGTTCGAGAATGCGCGCCAGCACTTCTTCGACGGTCACGCCTTCGATCTCAAATTCCGGGCGCAGCACGATGCGGTGCGCCAGCACTGCCGTGGCCAGCCCGCGCACATCGTCCGGCGTGGTGAAATCACGCCCGGCGATCGCCGCCCGCGCCCGCGCGCCGAGAAGCAACGCTTGTGTCGCGCGCGGTCCCGCACCCGTCAGCACGCTTTCGTGGGTGCGCGTCGCCCGCACCAGATCGACGGCGTAGGCCGCCAGTTCCTCGCGCAACAGCACCTGCTCCAGCGTCGCCCGCAGGCGCGCAAGTTCACCTGCGCCGAGCACCGGTTTCACCGCGCCACCGAGCAGTCGTTTCTCCGGGCTCTCGCCAGTGAGCACGCGGCGCGCAAGTTCAAGCTCGTCGTCGCGCCCCGGCGGCTCCATGCGGATTTTCACCATGAAACGGTCCTTCTGCGCCTCGGGCAGCGGATACGTGCCCTCCGAATCCGCCGGATTCTGCGTCGCGAAGACCGTGAACGCTTCATCGAGTTCGTGCGTCTCGCGGTCGATAGTCACCACGCGTTCCTGCATCGCCTGCAACAACGCCGCCTGCGTTTTGGCCGGCGCGCGGTTGATTTCGTCTGCGAGCAGGAAACTCGTGAACACCGGACCGCGCACAAGCGTGAACGTGTTTGCCTGCAGGTTGAACACGTTGGTGCCTGTGATGTCCGCCGGCATGAGATCGGGCGTGAATTGCACGCGGCCTGAGGGGACGCCGAGCACGTGGCCGAGCGTGCGCACAAGCAGCGTCTTGGCGACGCCGGGCACGCCTTCGATGAGCGCATGCTGGCGGGTGAGGAGGGTCACGAGCGCGAGTTCGATCACGGCATCCTGGCCGATGATGACCTTGGCGATCTCGGCGCGGGCGGCGTCAAGGGTTTGGGTGGCTGACTGGAGGGCTTCGTTCATGTGATTCGTTTATGGGAAAGGGTGCGGGTCGTGGCATTGTAGGCCGCGACCGGATCTGTGTCTCCGCCGGGAGGCGGCGCTGCCGCGAGCCGGCGCTGGTCGCCCGCCGCCGCGTGAGGCCGCCAGGCCTCGATGCACGCGGCGAACAGTTTCGCCGGTGCCACCGCGCGGCGCAGCAGCGCCTCGAGTCCTGCCGTCGGCGCAAGCGTGAGCCGCACCTCCGCGTCCTCCGGAATGATCGGCGCCAGCGGCGTCGCACGGCGCCAGATCCACAGGCCTGCCAGCACCAGCGCGGTCAGTGCCGCTCCGCCGAGTCCGTAACGCCGCGCCAGCACAGCCACGCCCGAATCAATCTCCACGCCCAGATGCGACTCGACGAACACCACGCGGCCCGCGTCACCGAACAGGCCCGCCAGCACCGGGGTGGCGCGCTCGCGCTGCACCGCCTCGTTGCTGAGAATAAAACTGTCGCCCAGCAGCGTCACCGAACCGGCTCCGCGCTTGCGTTCGATCATCACCGGCTCCGTCCCGCGCCGATACAACACCCGCCATCCGTCATCCGCCCGTGGCAGAAAAAACAAATCGGACCGCCACCTCGCCAGCGCATGCGGCCAGACGGCCGGCGCATCTTCGCCGCGCAGCGCATCGGCATCGCCCGCATGTTGAAGCAGCTCGCGACGTCCCAGACGGAATCCCCAGCGACGCTCATGGGGCGACGCATACGAGGCGGTGAACTCCTCTTCATCAAAATCAACGGACGCCTTCTTTTTGACTTCGTCCGTGTCGCCATCCTTTTTCTTGGTGTCGGCTTTGGCATCGGTCTTTGGCTTCGTCTCCGTCGGTTCTTCCTTCGGCTGCAACCACGGATCGGCCCGCATCTCCCGCATTCGCTTCGCATCCGACGGACGGCTGGCATCCGCCCGCCAGGCCACCACGACATGTGCGCCCGCCACGGCCGCGCGATCCAGGGCCGCCCAGCTGTCGTCGTCGAGTCCACCGTCCCAACGCGAGCCGAGACCCACCACGAACACCACGTCACCCGCCTCCGCCTGCAAACGTTCGACCGGACGCAACCACCGCGTGACGACACGCCCCGGCAGCAGCCCCGCCGCGTCGTGCAACGCCCGCGTGCCCAGCGGATCCGCGCGCAGGCTCGAATATTCGGGAAACACGTCGCCACGCGCAACGCGCAGCCGGTAGAGCGCCGCGACTCCGTAGAAAAGTCCAAGCATCAATCCCGCGACAACCAGCCAGAGTCCTCCCCGCTTCATGATTGCGCGCCCTCCTCGCGCTCCAGCTCGGCGAGCCAGGCCCGCACCTGACGTTCCTCGGCGGTCGCGCGGCCATACCACACGCATTCAAACGAAAGCCGGCGCAGGCGGAACCCCGCCACCACCTCCGTGCGGCCGGCCGCGCGCCGCGCCAGTTCGCGCTCGTAATCAAGATTGGTCTTGGCCCGTGCGAGGTTCACCAATCCGCGCGAGGCCAGGTTGGCCAGCGACCCCAGATACAGCGCGCGCAACGCCAGCCGCCACTCACCCCGCGCCAGTTGCGACCGCGCCAGCTCCAACCACTCGTGCGAGGGCAGACGCGAGGCTTCCAGTTTTTCGTCGTTCAAATCGGGAGGCAGCGCCACCGTCGTAACAGGCTGGAGCACGCGCGGCGCGACAGGACGCCTTTTCCAGCTCGTCCACAAAATCCAAACAAGCGCCAGGAAGCACAGGCACAGCAACGCGTAGAGCACCGGACGAGCAAGCGCCGCAAAGTCGGTCGGCGTCCTCGCCTCGGAGGGCTTCGGCTTCTCCTCTTCCTTTTTGTCCTTGAACCAACCGTCGATCCATTTGCCCAGGCGCTCGAAAAAATCGCGAACCTCGATAACCACCTGCTTGATCAGATCGAAGCCCTGGCGCACGAACCGTTTGATCACGCCGTCGCCCTCGCCGGCCTCCTGGGCCGACGGCAATGGTTGCAGGCTCCAGCGAAAATCCCGGTCGCGCAGCGCCTCGTCGAGCGCACCGTCCACCTGGGCGGGCGTGATCCGCGCCGCCGCGGTCTCCGCCGCGCGCAACATCCCCGGCCCCGTCCCCGTGAGCACGATCGCCGCGAGCGCAAACAACGCCGCCTTCACCAGCGCGCCCCCTGCGGACGGACGGCGCAACTCCAGCCGCAAGTCTTCGCCCGTGTGCCGCGCCTCGCCGTAAAACGTGCGTAACACGTGGTAGGATTTCACCAGCGGGTCCACCGCCAGCCACGTCAGGATCGAGACCAGCGCCAGCAACGTGCTGTTCAACGCCGACCAGCCGCTGAGCCCGAACAGATTTTCCACGCCGAGCATCGTGCGAGCCAGCCACGGCACAGCGTAGAACGTGCTCGCGATGTTCAGCCACACGCACAGCCACACACCGGTGAACAACAGGATCGCGACATGCGCGGGACCGGGCCAGCGCATCGCCTCGCGCCGCGCCCGGCGCTCCAGGCTTTCTCCGTCCGCATCCGGCGAGGCTGCCAGCGCGGTCGCATTTTCAAAATACATCCACACCGCTCCAAGAGGGAAAACCACCAGCGAGGCCAGCGCCAGCAGCGGCACCGCCCAACCCTGCACCCGCGCCTGCCTCGCCGCCGTCCGCGCCAGCTGGCGCCAGCCCAATGGCGTCGGCTCCACTCCAAAACGCACCGCCCGCAGGCGTCCGCAAAACTCCGCCTGCGCCACCTTCAGGACCATGTAGAGTGCCGTGAGCCCCAACGCCTGCCAGAGAATCGCCTCCGGACGCGGCGCGAACCAGCTCGCTGAAGCCCAGAAATAGCCAAGCCCGAGCACCCACGGCACCGCCCCCGCAAGATAGATCACCCACGCCGCCGCCGGCGCCGAACGCAGCAGGTGCACCGCCTCTTCGATCAACTCGACCGCTCCCGGCGCGTCGGATTTTTTTGCCGGGTGCCTCATGGGTTGAACGCTTCCTTCCACACCGTGCCGTCGTGCAGATCGGCCGGGATCGCCGCCAGCATCCGCCCCAAAAAATAAAACCCCGCGACCAGACACACCAACGCGCCGGCCGTCGCGACCGCCGACCGCCACCGCCGCCAGTCCGTCCGCCGTCCGGCGGTGCGCCGCGCCGTCTCCACGTGCAGGACAAAACACGGTCCGCAATACAACCGGTCCGCATGCTCCGTGAGACACTCTCGGCAAAAACCTCCGCCGCACTCGGTGCAGCGCCCCACCGCCTCGCGTTCTTCATGCCGCGCGCAACGCCGGCGCGGCGCGTCCGGGCGGCTCGGGATAACCGGCGGGATGACCGGATTTCCGGTCATGTCGCCACGGTCGCGTCAGCCGCGCCTGCGACCTCCGCCGGTTGCAAGAACGCGGGTTCGTTGCGCTGCGCCTCTCGGATCAAGGGCTCCAGCCTGGCGATCAGTTTGCGCGCCTGCCGGAACCGCGCGACGTTGCCCCACTCCGCCCGCTGCACCGCCGTCACAACGTGAAAGTGGCAGGTCCGCGCGAGCAGCAATCCGTAAAGCAGCACGAGCCCCGACAATCCGGCGAAAATCGACAGCGGCACGGCCGCGTCGCCGCCGGCGGCAAAAGCCAGCCCCGCAAACAGCACCAGCAATCCGAAGCTCACCCACGAGATCCAGCGCGACTCGCGGCTCGGACGGATGAAGAAACCCTGCACGTCGCGCAACCACACGCGTTGATAGCGCTCCGTCATCATGTTCGCTTCGATCTGCAGAACGTGGTCGGACGCCAGCCAGAGGCTGAAATACGTGCCGACTCCTCCGCGGCGACGCACGAGTTTCTGGTAGAGCTTGGGTTTGCGGGCCATGGTCGTGATAGGGGTGATACGATTTTACCCGACCCACAGGGCCAGGCCGAAGGCGATCCATCCGCCGATTTCAAGGGTGGCGATGATCATCGCCGCCACGAGCCGCCATGAACCCGGACGCACCAGGCTGCGCGGTTTTTTCCATCCATAAATCGCCATGCAAAGCGCCGCCGGGGCGGTCACCAGCGTCAACGGCCACATCAACACCGGCAGCAACGCCAGCGTCATCGCGATCGAATCATAGGTCACGACCTCATCGGCCTTCGTCATCGTTTTTTTCCGGCCGGCGGACACGCAGGGCGGACACAGGCGGCGTCCTTCGTCGCCGGGCAGCTCGCACACCGCGCACACATAGCGGCCGCAGCTGTCGCACACCGCCGCCGCCTGGTTCTGCGCATGAAAAAAACACGTCGCCTCTCCATCCAGCGAACGTGCCGCGCGCGCCACCGGCTTGGCTCGGCGCCGCGCCGGAAACAACACGAACTCCAACGCCGTCGCACACGCTCCGCACACGCCCGCGCCTTCGTCACCGATCCCGGAAAGCGGCGCCTTGCACTTCGGGCAGGGCGGCGCGAAACGATCATCCAAGGCGGGGGCGGCGGTGACATCCATGGCGCGAAGGGGGTGGCTGAAAAGCAAGCTCAGCGACCACGCACGTCGATCACCCGCGTGTCAACGACGCGGTCGTGAAGCGCGCGGCGCTGTTCCTTGTCAAATGAGGCCATCAGGTAGCCGATCATCAGGGTCATCGAACTGAGCCACTCGGCAAAATAACGTCCGACGATCCGGCCCTTGCTCAGCTTCGAGCCGTCGGCGCGGACCAGTCGCAGCCCGAGCGCTTTCTTACCCGGCGTGGCGTCATATTTGCGGATGAAGAAAATCGCGTAGCCCAACGAAAACGCGATGCCGGCGAGCTGGATCAACACTTGGAGGAAAATCACCATCCCTGGACTGGCTCCGGGATTCGCTCGCGACACCGAACCGATCAGCACCACGCCCAAAATCGCACCCAGCAGCATGTTGATCGCAAACAGGATTATGCCGTCGATCAACTTCGCCATAAAGCGACGTCCGAAGTCAGCGTAAACCACATCGCTCGAGAGGCTCACTCCCTCGCGCAGTCGCTGAAAAAACTCGTCCTTGTGCTCCGCGCTGACCCACCGGCCTTCGAATTCCAGCATGTCGCTCTTGGCCAGACGACGTCCGCTCACCGCGCACACCGCCGTGTCCGCACTGCCTGCCGGTGTCTCGGAGGGCGTCCCCGCCGCCACGGTCGAATACGCTTTCCAGTCAGTCCAGCCTTCGCGCCAGACCAGCGTCTCGGGGCGCACGCTTCCGGCGCTCACCAGTCGGCTAAATTCTTCATCTGAAACAGGTCCCTGCTGTTTACCGCTTGCTTCGTAATACCATGGCATAGTCCGACCAAAAAGTGATGCGTCTGCCCTTTTGGCAATCTTTTGCGTCAGAACGCATGAACTTTGCCGGCTCACCGCGCACCTCGTTTCACCGCCTCGCAATTTCCGCACACCCTCCGCCAACGCGTGCGCAGCCCGTTTGCGCGTTTTTTGGCATCATAGGCATTGCTCCGACCGGCCAACCTCGCCGGATCGCCGCCTTTGCCCATGAAATCTTCCGGCTCCGGCTCTACCTCTTCCAAACCCCGCTTCGTCACCTGCGATGCCAATGAGGCCGTCGCCTCCGTCGCCTACCGCGTCAACGAATTCATCGCGATCTATCCGATCACCCCGTCGTCCGCCATGGCCGAGTCCTGCGACGAATGGGCCTCCGTCGGAAAGAAAAACATCTGGGGCATGGTCCCCAAGGTCACCCAACTCCAGTCCGAGGGCGGCGTCGCCGGTGCCATCCACGGCGGTCTCCTCGGCGGCGCGCTCACCACCACGTTCACGTGTTCGCAGGGCCTCCTGCTGATGATCCCCAATCTCTACAAGATCGCCGGCGAACTTCTCCCGCTCACCCTCCACGTCTCCGCCCGCGCCATCGCCGCCCAGGGCCTCTCCATCTTCGGCGACCACTCCGACGTCATGGCCTGCCGCGCAACCGGCTGCGCACTGCTCTGCTCCAATAACGGACAGGAGGCCCACGACCTCGCGCTCATCGCCACCACCGCCAGCTACCGCTCGCGCATTCCGTTCATCCATTTCTTCGACGGCTTCCGCACCTCCCACGAGGTCTCCAAAATCGCCCTGCTGTCCGACGACGAAATCCGCGGCGTCATCAGCGAAAAAACCATTGCCGACTTCCGCACCCGCGCCCTTTCCCCCGACCGCCCCGCCATTCAGGGCACCGCCCAAAATCCCGACGTCTATTTCCAGGGCCGCGAATCCGTCAACCACTTCTACGACCAACTCCCGTCCGTCGTGCAGTCCGAGATGGACCGCTTCGCCGAGGTCACCGGTCGCCAGTATCGGCTCTACGAATACCACGGACACCCCCAGGCCGACCGCGTCATCATCTCCATGGGTAGTTCCATCGAGACGATCGCCGAAACCGTGGACTGGCTCGTCGCCAAGGATGAAAAGGTTGGCGTCCTCTCCGTCCGCCTCTTCCTCCCGTTCCACGTCAAATCCCTCCTCGCCGCCCTACCGCCCACGGTAAAAGCCGTCGCCGTCCTCGACCGCTGCAAAGAGCCCGGCTCTCTCGGCGAACCGCTCTACCTCAACGTCGTCGCCGCCCTCGCCCAGGGTCTCTCGCCTCTCGCCAACTCCCCGCGCGTCGTCGGCGGACGCTACGGCCTTGGCTCCAAAGAGTTCACCCCCGGCATGGTGAAATCCGCCTTCGACAACCTCGCCCGTTGGGAACCGCTTTCCAAATTCACCCTCGGCATCCTCGATGATGTCACCGGCACGTCCCTCGGCTACGACGAGACGTTCGACCTCGAAGCCCCCGATGTCCGCCGCTGCGTCTTCGTCGGTCTCGGCGCCGACGGCACGGTCGGCGCGAACAAAAACTCCATCAAGATCATCGGCGAGCAGACCGACAACTTCGCCCAGGGCTACTTCGTTTACGACTCCAAGAAGAGCGGCTCCGTCACCACGTCCCACCTGCGCTTCGGCCCGCGCCCGATCAAAGCCCCCTACCTCATCCGCCAGGCCGAGTTCGTCGCCTGCAGCCAGTTCAACTTCGTCGGCAAGCAGAAGATCCTCGATTACGCCGCCCCCGGCGCGACCATCCTTCTCAACTCCCCTCACAACGCC
>DATHXF010000228.1:0-7962 GCA_035459785.1 Rariglobus sp.
CCTGCCGCCGAGGGCGTTCGACTGACGGTTCCGGCTCACGGCGTTGCGGACAAATTCGGTGTTCATTTTGGGGTGGAGAGTGACGGTGCGCGCCGCGTGCAGAAGCTGCGGGTGCCCATCGGGGTAGATCGGGGTGCAACCAGCTGTAGCGCCCCGTCTGGGGTAAATCACCGATTTCCCTATTGAACACGTTCAATTTTTTGCAAGAGTATGCACATAATGCCCCAGCCCCCGCTGACTCTTCGCGCCTTGGCAAAGCTCACCGGCTACAGCCTTGGAACCGTATCCATGTCACTGCGCGGCGACTTGCGCATCAGCGAGAACACCCGCGCCCTCATCCTCGGCGCGGCCGACCGCCTTGGCTACACGCCGGACGCGCTCTTCGCCCGCCGCATGGCCAACGTGCGTCAGCGCGCCCGCGGCCACGCCCCCATCAAACTCGCCCATGTCGTCGCCTGGCGCCGCCTCGAAGACTTTTATGCCAACCCGCCGCTGCGCGACTTCCGCGCCGGCGCCGCGGATCGCGCCGCCGAGTATGGCTATGAACTGGAGGATTTTCACCTCGACGAAGCCTCCATGTCGCGACTGCGCCTCGCCGGCATTCTTCGCGCCCGGTCCATTCCCGGTGTCCTGCTCGCACCCGCCGAACAGCTCGCCTCCAGCCTGAACTCCAACGATGGCGACGCCCGTCCCGAACTCGACTTCACCGCCTACGCCACCATCGGCTACACCGTCAACATACTCCGCATCTCGCGCACCGTGCACGACCACGCCGGCGCACTTGAACTGGCCTGCGCGCAACTCCGCGCCCGCGGCTACCGCCGCATCGGACTCGTGCTCAGCGAAAACATGCACCACCGCGTTCACGGACGCTGGCTCGCCGGCTGGGTCTGCGCCCAACCCGATCCCTTCGACGCACCCCGCCCCCTGGTTTCTCGCGACTTCGGAAAACCCGCTGTTTTCGACCGCTGGCTCGCCCGGGAAAAACCGGACGTCCTGATCGCATCCGACCTGGATGTGGTGACCGCCCATCTGAAACGCCTGGGACTCCGCGCACCCGACGATCTCGGACTCGTCGATCTTCAAGGCTCTTCCGCCATCTCCACCCACGCTGCCATCGACCAATCCAGCCGTGAAGTCGGCGCCGCTGCGGTGGACATCATCATCGGCCAGATCAACCGCCACGAACGCGGCGAGCCTTCAATCCCCAAGACCGTGCTCGTCCCCGGCCGCTGGATCGACGGCCCCTCCGTGCGTCCGGCCCCGGAACCGAAGGCCTGACGTATCAACAAGCCTGATACACCCGCACGTGTTCGACGGACATCGCCTGCGGAAACACGCTGGTGCCGTCGGGATTTCCGGGCAGCTTTCCACCCACCGCCACATTCAGGATCAGATGAAAGCGCTGGTCGAACGGCGCCGGGAACGGCACTCCCCCCGTATGCCACGTGCGCTGCGTCTGCGTGTGCACGCCATCGACATACCAGCGGATCTCCCCGCGGTCCCACTCGATCGCAAAGTCATGAAACCCGTCGGCAAATGTCGCGCCGCCCGCCGCCATCTCCGGCGGCGTGTAAGTCTCGCCCGAGTGCACGTTGCGCGGCCAGCCCGCGCCGTAGTGCAGCGTGCCCAGCACCTCCGAGGGCTTGTGGCCGACCAGCTCCATGATGTCGATTTCACCGCTGGCCGCCCAACCACCGTAAACATCGTCGGTCGGCATCATCCAGATCGCCGGCCACAGCCCCTGCCCGATCGGCAGGCGCGCGCGCACCTCGACGCGGCCGTAGAGCCAGTCGCCGCGATGTTTCGTGCGCAGACGCGCCGAGGTGTAGTCGCGCGTGCCTTCCGGGCCCGTGAACCGCTCTTTTAATGCAACGACATGCAACGCGCCTCCGGCCACGTAGGCGTTCTCCGGCCGGTCGGTGTAATACTGCAGCTCTTCGTTGCCGCCCCCCCACGCGTTGACTTCGAACTCCCACTTGGAGCGGTCGATCTCCGCGCCGTCGAACTCGTCTGCCCACACCAGCTGCCAGTCGGGCCCGGCACACTTGCGCGCAGCCGCAAGGGAAGGATCAGACACGGAAACCGGGGACGCCAAACGAGGAGAAGACATGGGTTGCAAGGAAAGGGAAAGGCCACCGGACGGCGGCGGGGTAAAGAATCGCCGGCCAGCAAGAACCAGCCGGGGTCCATAGGCGATCATATTATGCAACTCTATGCAATTTTTATTGACCAAGAGCCCTCGTTCAGACTCAGTCGCTTCACAGTCAGCACGCCCTCCGCACCTCATATTCACGGCGCCACACCCCATGAAAACCCCTAGCCCCCTCCGTTCCCTTCGCGTGGGAACAGTGATCGCAGCCACCGCCTTTCTCTCCCCCGGTATCCTCTCCGCCGCCACCGTTGTTTGGGACGGCACCGACGGTGAATACCTCACCGCCGCCAAGTGGGGCGGCGGATCCGTTCCCAACACCAACAACGGCGACACCGCCCACATCACGGCCGGCGCCGTCACTTACACGCCCGGCGGCGATCTTCCGCTCCACAGCGGCGGCACGCTGCGCGTCAGCGGCGGCAGCTGGACCCAGGTCGTCGGCAACGCCTGGATTCAGATGGCGGGCGGCACCATCCTCGTCGATGGCGGCGTGTTCAACCAGGGCACCGCCGGCAACATCGTCCTCGACGCCACCAGCGCCATCACGGTCACCGCCGGCACCGCCAATCTCAACGGCAACTACATCTACCAGGCTTCCTCCGGATCGCTCAACATCTCCGGAACCGGCGTGGTCAACATCGCCAACGAGTTCAAGCCCATCGACACCTACACGATGAGCGGCGGCAAACTCACCGCCAACCTCATCTCCTTCGCCGACGGCCCCGGCAGCATCAACTTCTCCGGCGGCCTCATCAGCCTCAATGGCGCCGGCGGCAACAGCGGCTTCTACGGCGGCGGCGTCAAGAGCCTCAACTTCACCGCAGGCTCCACCGGCAGCCTCTTCTTCAGCAGCTACACCACGACCGAGCTGTCCTCCGACGGCTTTCTCACCAACGGCACCATCCGCTTCAACGGCACCGTCGACTCCGGCCAGTTTACCCTCACCTCGGCCGACGGCGGTGTTTACGTCACCCTCACCGCCGCCGCCGTCCCCGAACCGTCCACCTTCGCCGCGCTCGCCGGCACCGTCATCCTCGGCTTCACCGTTCTCCGCCGTCGCCGTATCGGTTGATCCGATACACGTCTCTCCCCGCTCCGCGCACCCTTCGCTTTCAACCCCCAAGGCCCGGACGCCTGGGGGCTTTTCATGCCCTTTACCCTCATGAGCTCCTCATCCTTCCTCTCCCGCCGTCTCGTTCCCGCGCTTTTCGCGCTCGCCTGCGCCGTCTCCGCCCAGGCCGCCTCTACCAAGACCTATCTGATCGACTTCGGCGCACCCAACCACACGCCCTATGTTTTTAAAACCGGTGATTTCGGCCTCACCGCCGCGCCCGTCGTCATCTCCGAGCCCGACACCGGCGACCACGCCGGCTTCGGCTACAAAAACGTCACGTTCAAGCTCGGCGCCGCCGTGCTATCCATTCCAACCGTCGGCGCCTACAACCTGAACGAGGAGTCCTCTCCCATCGCCGCGCTCACCGGCAGCTTTTTCTTCTCCAACCCGAACCGCGAAGAGGCCGGTTCTCCGGTCACCTTCACGCTCACGACCGCCGCAAAGACCGACAAGATCACCATCGCCGCCATCGGCAGCGTGCAAGGCGGTCACAAAGCCCTCTTCACCGTCGAGACCACCAAGATCCTCGTCGATTCCAACGAAACCTTCGTCCCTGTCATCGTGAAGCTCACCGGTAAAACCTCCTACGCGGGCAACTTCGCCACTGAGGACGGCACCGGCGAAGCCAATCTCGGCGGCCTGCTCATCACAATCGAGTCCAACTAAAGGAGTCCCGGGCGTGCTCCGGATTTCCGTCGGGATTTAATCCGCCCTCCGGCTACTCGCTGCCCACTACCCGCTACTCACTACTTCCCCACCGGCTCCCCATGTTCCGCCTCACCCACGTCCCCCTGCTCGGCCTTCTGCTGCTGCCGCTCGCTTCGCCGGTCTCGTCCGCCCCGGCCCCCATCGCCCTGGCTGCAGCCACCGCTGACCAACCCGCGACGTTCCTCGTCGACGGAAAGCCCTGCTTCATCAAGGGCATCACCTACGGTGGTCCCCCCAAGGGCGGCAGTCTCGACGAAGATCTCGCAACCATCGCCTCGCTTGGCGCCAACACCATCCGCAACTGGGGCTGCGACGATGTCGAGACACCCAAGCTCCTCGACGCCGCCCAGCGCCACGGGCTGAAGGTCGTCCTCGGTCTCTGGCTCCGCCACGGCCGCGCCGGCGCCGAGGGTATCGACTCCTTCAACTACGTCACCGACACCGCCGGCATCGAGAAGCAATACAACGACTCGATGCGCCACGTGCGCGCGTATCACCAGCACCCCGCCCTGCTCTGCTGGGGCGCCGGCAACGAGGTCACGCTCAACATCGCCACCGACGCCGAGAAGGAGGCCTATGCCAGATTCCTCGAACGCGTGGTCCAAGGTATCAAGAAAATCGATACCGTTCATCCCGTCGCCTCCATGTCCGCCTGGAGCACCGACTGGACGTGGTGGCAAAAGTTCACCCCGTCGCTCGATATCTACGCCATCAACACCTACGGCTACGGAGCCGCCGCCGTCCCCGGCGAGGTCCAGCGTCTCGGCGTGACCAAGCCCTGGATGATCACCGAATTCGGCGCCTCCGGCGAATGGGAAGCCAAACCCGACGCCAACGGCGTCAAGGTCGAGCCCGACGACGCCCACAAGGTCGCCATCATCAAGCCCGGCTTCCGCGATCTCATCGAATCCAAGGCCAAGGACGGCTGCCTCGGCGGCTTCGTCTTCCACTTCGGCAACGGCTTCGACCACACCAGCCTGTGGCTGAGCCTCCGCGTGGACGGCTACCTGCGCCCCCAATACTGGGCCACCCGCGAAGCGTTCACCGGCAAGCCCGCCGACAACGCCACGCCCGTCATCGATTTCCTCGCCATCCGCAAATCCGCCGACGGCTACCAGACCGGCCAGTGGGTCGAGATCGGCGTCTCCTACGTGGACAAGGAAAACGCGGCCTGCGAAGTCAGCTTCGCCGGCAACCTCCGCGACCTGCCCTGGCCCGACAAGGACGAGGTCGTGCGCCTCGAATCCAAGCCCGGTTCCGCCGCCGGCCGCTACCTCGTGAAAATGCCCGCCCGCGCCGGCGCGTGGAAACTCTACGCCCTCGTCGCCGACCCCGCCAAAAACCTCGGCGCCGCCACCACGTCGATCGTCCTGCGCTGATTTTTCCCAGAGCCCCGTCCGCTTTCTCCCCCACTTATGAGTTCCGATCCCACCCTTTCGCCGGACGCCGTGACCGACTCCGATGTCGCCGCCATCGCCTCCGTTCAAAACGCCTACCACGCCATCCGCGCCGAACTTTCCAAGGTCATCGTCGGCCAGGACAAGGTCGTCGAGGAGATCATGATTTCGATCTTCACCCGCAGCCACGCGCTGCTCGTCGGCGTGCCCGGACTCGCGAAGACACTCCTCATTTCCACCCTGGCGAAGACGCTGCAGATGTCGTTCAAGCGCGTGCAATTCACGCCCGACCTCATGCCCAGCGACATCACCGGCACCGAGGTCATCCACCAAGATCCCACCACCGGCCAGCGCAACTTCAAGTTCCTCGCCGGCCCCCTGTTCGCCAACATCGTCCTCGCCGACGAGATCAACCGCACGCCTCCGAAAACCCAGGCCGCGCTGCTCGAGGCCATGCAGGAGCGCTGCGTCACCGTCGGCGGCACCACGCACACTCTGCCCAATCCGTTCTTCGTGCTCGCGACGCAAAACCCGCTTGAGCAGGAGGGCACCTATCCGCTGCCCGAGGCGCAGCTCGACCGTTTTCTTTTCCTCATCTCCGTCGGCTACCCGAGCGCCGGCGAGGAGCTGGAAATCATGAAGCGCAGCCTCGCCCCGTCCGGCGAGAAACCGCAGCCCGTGCTCTCGCTCGAGGACGTGATCAACGCCCAGGAGATCGTGCGCCGCCTGCCCGTGCCCGACCATGTCGTGCACTACGCCCACGCTCTCGTGCGCGCCACGCGTCCGAAGGAGCCCGACTCCCTCGAGTATTGCCAGAAGTGGCTTTCCTTCGGCGCCGGTCCGCGCGCCAGCCTCAGCCTCGTCTCCGCCGCCCGTGCCCACGCGCTCCTGCGCGGACGCACCTTCACCGCGTGCGAGGACGTCGCCGCGGTCGCCGGCTCGGTGCTCCGCCACCGCATCGCCACCAATTTCGCCGCCCAAGGCGAAGGCATCACCACCGACGCGGTCGTCGAACATCTCCTCAAGACGATCCCGGCCTTCGAAGCCGCGTCTTAACCGGCCTCCGTTCATCCGGCTTCCACCTTCCGTCCTCCGTCCATGGCCGGCCCCAACCACCGCGACCTGCTCGATCCCGCCGCGCTCAACCGCGCCGAGTCGCTCGGCTTCGTCGCGCGCACCATCGTCGAGGGCTACAAGGTCGGCGAACACCGTTCCCCGCTCAAGGGCTTCGCCATCGAGTTCGCCCAGCACCGCGAATACTCGCCGGGCGACGACGTGCGCCACCTCGACTGGAAGGTCCTCGGCCGCACCGACCGTCTCTACCTCAAGCAATACGAGCAGGACACCAACTTCGTCGCCCACCTGCTTCTCGATACCAGCGGCTCCATGGGTTACGGCTCGGGCAAACTCACCAAGCTCCACTACGCCAAGGTCCTCGCCGCCACGCTCGCCCACGTGATCCTCGGACAACGCGACGCGGTCTCCCTCGGTCTCTTCGGCAACAACACCCGCCAGCTCTTCCCGCGCACCGACACGCCGCAACGCCTGCCCTGGATGCTCGAAACGCTCGCCGCCGCCCAGGCCATCGGTCCCACCCAACTCGCCGAAAACCTCGCACGCTTCGCCCCCGCCATCCGCCGCCGTTCGCTCGTCATCATCATGAGTGACTTCCTCGAGGATGAGGCCGCCGTGCTCGCCGTGTTGCCGCAGTTGCGTTTCCAAGGCTGCGAAATCATCGTCGTCCACGTCCTCGACCACGCCGAGCTCGAGCTGCCGTTCACCGACACGGTCCGCTTCGAGGGTCTCGAGGGCGAGCCGCCGCTCACCACGCGCCCCGCCGATTTTCGAAAAACCTATCAGGAGGCCGTGCAGTCCTACTGCACCGCGTTCCGCCAGGGCTGCGAACGCCTCGACTGCCACTACGTGCTGGCCGACACCTCGCAACCGCCCGCCGAGGTGCTGAGCACCTACCTCGCGTTCCGCAACCGTCTGCACAGCTGATCCGCGATGTCGTTTTTCGCCCCCGCTTTTCTGATCGGTCTGGCCGGCCTCTCGCTGCCGGTGCTCATCCATTTCCTGCGCCGCAAAAAACTCCAGGTCATCCCCTGGGCCGCGCACCGCTTCCTCATCGCCAGCATCAAGCGCAACAAGCAGCGCCTCCAGTTCGAGGATCTCCTGTTGCTGCTCCTGCGCTGCCTGCTGCTCGCGCTCATCGTGCTCGCATTCGCCCGCCCGTTTTTCAAATCCGCCGGCAAACCGGGCGCCGCCGCGGCCGACAATGTCGCCGCGCAGACCGTCCTCCTTGTCGACCACTCCGCGAGCACCGGCTGGAGCGACGGCGTCCGCACACGTCTCGATGAAATCCGCGAACTCGCCGACGCCGAACTCACCGCCCTTCCCGGCGGTGCCGGCGTGGCCGTCATCGCCTACTCCGACCGCGTCATGCCGGTCATCGCCCGCCCCACCCGCGATCTCGCCCTCGTCCGCCGCGAGCTCGCGCGTCTCCATCCCGTGAGCCGCGGCTCCGATCTCGCGCCCGCGCTCCGCGCCGCCCTCGACTTGCTCGACACGCTGCCGCGCGCCCCGCG
>DATHXF010000229.1:0-33752 GCA_035459785.1 Rariglobus sp.
GACGGCCAGTCGGTGAACGTGTGGCTGAATCGATTGACGAGGCAGAATTCGGCGGGGATGCCGAGTTTTTCGAGGACGGAGACGAGGAGGTTGGCTTTGTCTTTGCAGTCGCCGTAGCGCTGCTTCCAGACCTGTTCGGGCGTGCGCGGGCGGAAGGCGCCGACGCCGAGTTCGACGGCGACGTAGCGAAGAGCGGATACCCGCTCGTAGGCGGCGCGGAGACGGCCGGTGCGGTCGGGGTGGGCTTGGGCGATTTCGTCGGCGAGCAAGGCGATGCCGGGGCCGGTGGTGTCGCTGCCGGTGGCGATGCGTTGATACCACGCGGCGAAGGAATCCCAGGAGGCGAGCGAGCTCACGCCGACCCACGGGGCGATGCGGCTGGAGGGAGGATCACCGGCGCGGGGTTCGAAGGCGGGTTGGTCGATGATGGCCCATGTGGAGGTGCGCGTGTCGGGCGTGGCGACCACGGTGGCTGCGGAGAGATTGGGTGCGAACGTGGTCCAGCGGGCGTCGGCGGGCGTGGTGATGCTGAGGTTGAGCAGGCGGACGGGATAACGCTCGGCGAGGTGCCACTGGTCGGAGAACTCGGGGATTGATGCCGAGCTGCGGCGTTCGACGGTCCACGCTGCCTCGATGATGCAACCGGCGGTGACCTCGGGCAGCGGGAGGAAGGGCGGGGCGAGCGGGCCGGTGGGGCGGCCTTGGGTGCGGGCATCGTCGGCCTCTTTGTTGTCCGCCGTGCGGCGTTCGTCGTAGGAGTGCGGGTTGACGAGGACTTGCGAGCCGTCGGGTTTGATGATGCGCACGCCTTCGAGGCGGGTGGAAAAATCGGGCGGGCTGGACGGCAGCATCAACGTGCCGAGTTCGTCGAGAGATTCGCCGGTGCGCAGGAAGGCGCGTTGGCGGTGACGTTCGAGAACGGCGAAGTCGCGGCCGACGGTGACCTCGATGTCGCGGCGCAGGTAGAGCGCGGCGTAGGCGGAATTTTTGGCGGCGTCGCGGGCCTCGGTGAGGAGCGCGCGCGTTTCGTCGGTGGCGGGTTTGCGGGTGATCTCGGTGTCGTCCTCGGGCTTGGGAATGTTGATATCGGCGACGGAGAAACCGGGCGTGGGACCGGAAGGACGGTTGGCCGGAGTGGGTGCGGGCGCGGCGGTCTTGGAGAACGGAGCCTCGATGATGCGGCCGGCGACGCGGTCGATGAGACGTGCGTGTTCGCCTTGGGCGAGGGAGGAGGATTCGTAGAAGGTTTCGACGCGCTTGGCGGCGGAATCGGCGAGTTCGGCGAAGGCGGCCTTCGGAGTGGCGACGAGGGATTCGGCCCAGGCCTCGGCGAAACGCGTTTCGTTGATCTCGCCCGAGTCGGCGGTGGCGGCGACAGCCTCGACGTTGGGCAAAGCGAGCAGGGGAGGCAGAAAACCGCCGCTGGCTGGGGTGGCGATGACGATGAACGTGCGGCCGGGGAGGGCTTTGACGGCGGTGGTGAGGTCGGTGGCGGTGAGGCGGGGACCGGAGACTTGGAAGCTGGGCTCGCCTCCACGGGCGGCGGACGTGCCGAGGAGGATGATCCAGGTCTCGTCGTCGGCTGGGGATTGCGCGGCGGGTTTGAGCGCGGTGAGCACGGTTTCGCGGCGGAGACGTTCGCCGGAAGTGGTGCCGAGCACGGTGATGGCGGAGGCAGGCAGACCGCGGGCGAGTAACCCCTCGCGGAGGGTTTTGGCGTGGGACTGGAGACGCTCGGCCTGGGTTTCGCCGGCGGCGAGCCCTACGATGATCACCGCACGTGGCGCGGCGAAGGCGGGCACGGCGACGCCTGTGATTAAAATCAGACAGACCAGCGGGAAGCGTAACCGGGGCATGAGTTGGGGCGCGGGCAGGGAGAGAGTTGCAACAAGATTGAGGGACGTATCGAACGGCAAGTGTTATGTCGTAAAATTGCTGTCATGGGCCTTGCGAATAACGTGTTGGCAAGTTGGAGGAACTTGCGGTTGCGTTCGGCCCGGTCGCGACCGACTTTGCGACCGTCATGACCGATTCATGCAAACCGACCCCTTCACCGGAAAACCGTCCTGCATCTGCGGCGGACGGCTCCCGTCCGACGAAGAACGGCGCGCGCTTCAACACGATCACCGGCGAAGACTGGAAGCGCTCGCTCGCTTCAGCACGGCAGCGTCGCGCGTCGGCATCGGAACGGATCCGGACGATGACCTCGTCCTCTGGGACGCCGACGAAGTAGGCCTGCTTTCCGGAGCCGACCCGCTCTGGCATGAACTCAACGAGGCGGCGGCGTCATTTCGCGAGTTGTTGCCCATCGTCTCGCTCGAAGACTTCGGGTTTCCCGAACACGTCGAGGATTTGCTGGCCGAATGCGGACCGCGCCTGCGGCCGATCAGCAGCGGCGTCGAGGCGACGGCGTTCGAGGCCGAGGATCATTCGATCTATAAATTTTTCATGCCGCGCGAGAGTGGACGCATCGGCGGCACGTTTGAATTCCGCCGCGGTGACGAAGTGGCGTTGTTGGCCGATGCGGCCGACGGGAGTTATCGGGCAATGTTGGAGAAGTTCGACCTGATCGTGCGGCTCGACGGCATGCCGACGGAAGTGATCGGGGTGACGAAGAACGAAGGCGTGCTCATCACGAAGCAGACGCTCGGCTCGCTGCTTTCCGAAGGCGCGGACACGTCGGGTGTGCAGCCGGCGCCGCTGATTCCGATTCCGTCGCGTTTCCTGCGGGCGCATCGCGATCATCCGCGGCTCTACTTTGTGGAGGGGAAGCCATGGTTGGTGGCCGATCTCCATTCAAAGAACTTGGTGCGGGCGGCCGACGGGCAATTACGCGCGATCGACCTGCTGGCCGCGCCGCTGCCGCCGGATTTGGTGGCGAAGGAGCCACTGCTTGTGGATTGGCTTGATCGGGCAAGACTCGATCCGACTGCCAGCCTTTTGCGCCATGTGGCCGACTCAGAGCTGTGAAGCAGCCGCAAAAAAGCCCGCATCATTAAAATGCGGGCTTTTCTAAAATGGTGTCCCCACGGGGATTGGTGGGCCTTTGGCCCATCGCTGCGCGACCGATGCTGCGCATCGTCCCATCTCCGCTGAGCTCCGTCGAACCCGAGGGCTCTCATCCCCCGTTCTCTGGACACAAAAAAGCCTTTTGGTTTTTGATTACCAAAAGGCTTACTAAATTGGTGTCCCCACGGGGATTCGAACCCCGGTTATCTCCGTGAAAGGGAGACGTCCTGACCGGGCTAGACGATGGGGACTAACACGGGAGGGTGAACGCTACGAGGCAACCTCTCTCGCGCAAGGGAAAACTTTTAGCCCTGCTTTTCGCTTCCGCTTACCCCGTCCTGCGGCTTCTGTCTCACTTTTAAAGCTGATCCATGACTTCCGCCCAAATCGCCGCCGCTCTTCCTGTCCGCGCCGTCACCTCCATCGACGGTTTACCGTTCCCCCGCATCGCTTCGGGCAAGGTTCGCGAGATTTTTGACCTCGGCGACGCCCTGCTTCTCACGGCCACCGACCGCCTGTCGGCGTTTGATGTCATTCTCCCCGATGGTATCCCAGGCAAGGGCATCATCCTCACCCAGATCAGCAATTGGTGGTTTGCCCAAGTTGCCCATTTGCTGCCCAACCACCTGCTGCCCGATCAAGCCGGCGAATTCGCCCGCCGCGGCATCACGGATCACGATCTGCAGCTGCGCTCGATGATCGTGCGCAAACTGAAGCCGCTGACCATCGAGTGCGTGGTGCGCGGTTATCTGGTCGGCAGCGGCTGGTCCTCTTATCAGAAAACCGGCGAGGTTTGCGGCCATCGTCTTCCGGTTGGTCTGCGTCAGGCGGACAAGCTCCCTCAGCCGCTCTTCACTCCCACGACCAAGGCGCCCAAAGGCGAACACGATGCGCCGATCAACGATGCGCAGGGTGCCGCCGCGGTCGGCGCCGCACTCTACGAGAAGGTCAAGGCCACCAGTATCGCGCTGTATCAGCTCGGCCATGACAAAGCCCGTGTGGCCGGCATGATCTTGGCCGACACCAAGTTTGAGTTCGGCACCGATGCCGCCGGGAATCTGGCGCTCATCGATGAAGTGCTGACGCCCGATTCCTCGCGTTACTGGCCGGCCGACCAATACCGTCCCGATTGCTCGCCGCCCAGCTATGACAAGCAGTTCGTGCGTGACCACCTGCTCGCGATCAAGTGGGACCAGACTCCGCCCGCGCCGGCGCTGCCCGCCGAGGTGATCCAGCGCACGCAGGAGAAATACCTCGCCGCGCTCAAAAATCTCCTCGGCTGAGCCGTCCGCTTATGGGGCCGATAACGTTTGGCTGATCCGCGCCATTTCGCGCCGGGCGTGCGTTGACGCGGGCGGACTAAAAAACGAAGCTCGTTCCCCATGAGCACCCCTTCCGTCTTCATCGGCACCGACAGCGGCGCCACCACCTCCAAAACCGGCGGCGTCTGGGCCGACGGTTCGCCGATTTCCACCAAGCTCCGCCAGAGCTCGACCAATTCGCAGGACGGCACGGCCTCCGTCGTGAAGGGTTGGGTTGAGGGCGTCGAAGGGTTTCTCGCCGACAACCAGCTGACGTGGGCTCAAGTCACGGGCATCGGACTCGCGTTGCCGGGTCCGTATCAGAGCTACGGTGTGCTGGATCGTTCGGCCAACCTGCCGGCGTCGTTCACCGGTTGGAATTTCCACGCCGACTATTCCGCGGCGATTGCGGCGAAGGCCGGTCGTGTCATCCCGCTCGTGGTCGGCAATGACGGCGATCTCGGCGGCGTGGGTGAGGCGGCGCGCGCGCGCGGAGATCAGAAGGCTTCCGTGGTGTTGCTCGCGCCCGGTTCCGGCCTGGGCACGGCGTATATCGATGCGCGTGGACTGCCGCTCTCCGGAGATCATCTCGCTGGCATGGAGGGCGGACACATGCCTTCGCCGTTGCACCTGCTCGGCGCGGGGCTGGACAAAGTCGCGCCGTTTGCGTGCGGCTGCGGTCGCAACTGGGGCTGTGTCGAGGCCTACACGACGATCTCGGGGCTGCCGCAATACATCGCGCACCTGCTGCCGAAGTATCCGGATCACCCGCTGGCGAAATCGAGCGACACGCCGAAGCACAAGGCGCTTTCGCTGCGCGGACTCGCGCAAAAGGGCGACGCGCTCGCGCTGGAGATTTTCGATCTGCAGGCGAAGGCGTTGGGTCTGCACGTCGCCAATCTCGCGATGGCGCTCGACCCAGGCTTCGTCGTGATCGGCGGCGGCTTGATCGACCCCGAGAGCACCACGCCGGAATTCCGCGAGCGTTACCTCAACGGCATTCGCGACGCGGCGCAGCCGTATCTGTTCCCAGCGCAGCGCAAATGCATGAAGGTGACGGCAGCCTCGCTGGGCGAGTTGTCGCAGGCGATCGGCGCGGCTCTGGCGGCGCTTTACACCGCGAAGGCGGTGTGAGTGTCTGTCCGGACACATGCAGCTCGACATTCCCGCAGGCGAATTCGCCGGTTACATCTTCGATCTCGACGGCACGCTCATCCACACGATGCCGCTCCACTACCACGCGTGGGACTCGGCCATGCGCGAACACGGGCTTCGCGAGACGCTGAACGAGGATTTGTTTTATTCGCTTGGCGGCGTTCCCACGGTGCAGGTGGCCGAGTCGATCGCCGTGCACTACGGCCTGACGATCGATCCGTTCAAGGTGGAGCACACGAAGGAGGGATTCTTCCTGGAGATGTTGCACGAGGTGGCGCACATCGCGCCCGTCGTGGAGTTCGCGCGCCGCGCCGCGAAGACGCATCCAGTGTCGATCGCGACCGGCGGCATGCCCGAGATCGCGCTGCCGGCGATCAAGGCGGCGGGGTTGCACGATCTTTTTCAAATCGTGGTGACGCCCAGGGACGTGGCTCCGGGCCGGGGGAAGCCCGCGCCGGACATGTTCCTGCTGGCGGCGCAGAAGATGGGTGTGCCGCCCGCGCAGTGCCTGGTGTTTGAGGATGCCGAACCGGGCATTCGCGCGGCGCTGGCGGCGGGCATGCAGGTCGTGCGTGTGCCGAGCCGGGTGGTGTGACAAAAGGCTTTTGCCGCGCGGGCGGATCGGCTTGGATCACCGCTTCATGAAGCTGGAAACCCTCGTCAATCCCTCCGTCCTCACGCAGCCCGTCTATGAGCCGGGCAAACCCATCGAGGATGTGGCGCGCGAACTCGGGCTCGACCCGGCGACGATCATCAAGCTCGCGTCGAACGAGAATCCGTTCGGCCCGTCGCCGCTGGCGAAGGCCGCCGCGGTGCGCGCGCTCGACCAGGGCGAACTGTATCCGGACGGCGGATGCGTGGTGCTGCGCGCGAAGCTCGCGAAGATCTACGGATTCGAATCCTCGCAATTTGTGATCGGCAACGGCTCGAACGAGATCATCGAGCTGCTCGGACATGTTTTCCTGCGGCCCGGCGACGAGGTGGTCATGGGCAATCCGTCGTTCGCGGTGTATAAACTGGTGACGCTCCTCTTCGGCGCAAAGCCGGTGGAGGTGCCGCTGGTCAACCACACGCATGACCTCGCGGCACTGGCGGCGGCGATCACGCCGAAGACCAAGCTCGTGTTCGTGCCGAGCCCAAACAACCCGATGGGCACCGCCAACACCGAGGCGGAGCTGCTGGCGTTTGCGCGCGCGCTGCCCGAGCACGTGGTGTTCGCCTATGACGAGGCGTATGCGGAGTATCTGGAGAATCCGCCGGACCTGCGTCCGCTGATTCGCGAAGGCCGCAAGGTCGTGTGTCTGCGCACGTTTTCCAAAATCTACGGACTCGCCTCGCTGCGCATCGGCTACGGATACGCTTCGCCGGAGATGGCGGGGCTGCTCAACCGCGTTCGCCAGCCGTTCAATGCGAACGCCATCGGCCAGGCGGCGGCGATCGCGGCTCTGGATGACGGTGCGTTCACGGCGAAGTGTGCGCGTGAAAACCGGGTCGGGCTCATGCAACTCGAGGCCGGATTCAAGGCGCTCGGGCTGGAGATCGTGCCAAGCGTGGCGAACTTTGTTCTCGTGAAAGTCGGCGACGGCGCGCGGGTGTTCGCCGAGTTGCAGAAGCGCGGCGTGATCGTGCGTCCGATGCGTCCTTACGGAATGCCGGAGTGGTTGCGCGTGACGGTTGGCACGCCGGCGCAGAACGAGCGATTGCTCACGACGTTGGCCGCGGTCATGCGCGGCTGAGCGCCGGGACAGAGCGCATGTTGTTTATGAACTCGTCAGTGGCGTGCTGATGGCGGCGCGCAAGTCGCTGAGCAGCGCGGTTCGGTCGGGCGCGAAGAGGAACAGATCGCTGCCGAGCTTGCGATAGGCGGACTTCAGCACGTCCTGCGAAGGGCGGCGCATCGTGAGGAGCTTGCGGACGTTGCCGGCCAGCGGCGCGGTGTTGTTCAGGTCGAGATCGAGCTGAATCAGGTTGGTAAGCGCGGCTTGGTTGAGCGCGTCGGTTTTGACGGCCTGGTCGAGCACCTGGCGGGCTTGGGCGCGGGCTCCGACGCTCATCAGACGCTTGGAGACGGCGATGAGATTGTCGGCGCGGACGTTGGACTGGCTGAGAAAGTTGTTGAGGAAAAGCTGGGCGGCCTCGGCGTCGCCCAAGCCGTAGTTGGCGATGGCCTGCAGGCCGTTGAACACGGAGTAGAAGCGCTTGCCCCACTCCGGATTGTTTTTGAGGAGCTCGCGGACGAGTTCGAGCGCGGGCTGGTATTGCTTGGCAACGATGTTGGCCTCGACGGTCATGAGGGCGGCGCCCTCCCAGTTAAGATTGCGGGCTTTGGCGTGGTCGTAGATGCGGCGGGCAAGCTCGGGATTGCCGGAGTTGGCCGCGAAGTCGGCGAGGGCCAGCAAGGCGTTCGAATCCGTCGAGAAATCGCTGAAGATTTCTTCCGCGTTGGTCTTAACGGCGGAGAGATTTCCCTCTTTCTGGAAGGCGTAGAGCTGGTCGATGCGGGCGCGGGCGTTGCGCGGATTGCCCAGGGCGCGCATGAAGCTCTCGCGACGGGCTTCATTGTCACGGCCGGATTCGCGCAGGTAGGCGACGGTCTGCGTGTAGATTTCCTCGTCGTTGGGGAATTCGGCGGTCAGTTCGCGAAGGCGGTCGACGGCCTGTTCGCGCAGGCCGCGGTCCCAACTGATGCGGGCGACGAGCAGGCGACCGTCGCGGGTGAACTCGAGTTGGTAGCGGCGAAGGATCGTCTCGGCTTCGTCGTAGTTGCCGCGGAAATAGCAGGATGACGCGGCGGCGAGCGCGACGAGCTGGTTGCGCGGGTTGATGGAGGTGTCGTTGGCGAGAAGTTCCTTGTAGTAAGCGAGGACCTGCTGGTCGTCCTGCTGCTGGAGAAGGAAGGAAAACAGCGTCTTGAGATAGTCGGTGTTGTTTTTGTGGTAAGAAAAGCCGTCGAGCAGCGTGAGCCGGGTGAGGTCGGGGCGTTTCCAGAGTCCGTAGAACTGCGCGAGCAGGAGGCGGGCGTCCTTGTTGGCGGGCGACTTGATGAGGCCCAGGCGAAGGCCGTAAAACGCCTCGCGAAACTTCTCGTTTTTAAGGTCTTTCTGGGCGTTTTTGATGAGGAATTCGCCGCGCGCAATTTGGTATTCATCCCACCTGGCCGGAAGCAGCAGCATGTGGGTGAACTGGACGTCGGTGAATCCGCGGCGGTATTTGACGAATAAATACGCGGCGGATGCGGCGCCGAGCCATCCGAGCAGCGTGCAGGTCACCAAAAACAGTCCCAACTGTTTCCAATAAATCTGGACCTGCCAGCCCTGTGATTTCCGTCGGATGGAAAAAGGGAAAAAGCGTTTAAGTCCGGTTTGCGGGGTGGACTGGCGGGGCTGGGTTTGTTTGAGATCGTCCGCGTTGGGGCTGGGCACAGTCATTGTGAAAGCGGTGGGGTATAAAGTTACGTCAGAATCGTGTATCCAAAAACACCTTGCATCCGAAATTCGGTTGCATCTTGCACTGGGGGTTAACTGAGCTCAGTAAATTTGCTGCAAAGTGATCAAGCAATCTTGCGCTTGGCCTTTTTTTAGCAACAAACTACTACCTCACCCCTCAAAGATTCAGACTCATGGCGCCCACTCGTCGCTGTCAGAATTTCCAAATCCTCTACCCTGTTACAGTAGTCCGCCCAAAAATCCCATGAAGCACCTCGTTCGTAATCTCAGTGTCCTTGGCTGTGTTGGTAGCTCCGCAATCGCCGCGCCTTTTCTGGCCATCGGTGACAACGCGGAACTCTTTGTTACCGCCGACACCAGCGTGGCCTACAACGATAACATTCTCCTCGGCGCTCCCGGCACCGAGCGGGAAGACACGATTCTGACGTTTATCCCGGGGTTTGACCTGCAGTTTGGCAAGGACTCGCAGCTCAAGGGTAGCGTTGTTGGAACCGCGACTCTGACGAGCTACAGCGACAACAGTAATTTCAACAACCAGCTTCTGGGCATCGGCTCCAAGGTCGCCTATCAGAGCGGCGGCGTATCGCTTGGTGCGAATCTTTCGTTCAACGAGCTGGACCAGCCCACCGTCGACGTCATTCCGGCCGGCAGGCTGGTTGAGCGCGAAGTCACCAACGCCGGCGTCAACGGCGAGGTTGAGCTCTCCGAGAAGATCAGCCTCGGTTCCGGTTTCACATACTCGAAGACCGATTACGTAACGCCGGGCTTCACCGATTCGGAAGAATACAACGTTCCGGTCAACGCCTACTACGAGCTTACGCCCAAGGTCGATGTGAGCGCCGGTGTGCGTTATACCAACACCCAGTTGGACGCCGCCGCTCCGAATGAGTTCGAGAATTTCTACTACAACGTCGGCGCCCGCGGTGCCTTCACCCCCAAGCTCTCCGGCGCCTTCAGCGTGGGTTACAACGTTCGCACGGCAAACGCCGGTCCCGATGACGGTGGTTCCTTCGGCACCGACGCCTCCTTGGCCTACGCCTATACCGAAAAGACCCAGTTCACACTGGCGCTCAGCCGCAATTACAGCAACTCGAGCTCCGGTGGTGCCTCCTACGAGAACTCCCAGATTACGCTCGGCGCCTCCAGCGCCATTCGTGCTGACTGGCTCCTCAATGCCGCGGTTACCTACCGTCGGCTTGATTACCAGCTTGGCGGCCAGGCGGATGATTACATCGAGGGCACGGTCGGCGCCACCTATGTGATCAACAGCTACCTCCGCACCAGCCTGTCCTACCTCTATCGCGACCAGTCCTCCAACATTGGCAGCGAGTTTACCAACAACGTCGTCACGCTATCCCTCTCGGCCCGCTACTAATCGGCCGGCTTGATCTCATCACCCCGACGGAAGAGGATCTGATGATCTTCTTCCGTTTTTTTTTCCGTAGCAGCCATGTTCCCCAAGTTCTATATCCCCGTTCTGTTTCTTTGTTCTTTGCTCCAGGCCCTTTCACTTTCGGCCCAGCAGCAGTCGCAACGCACCGTGCCGTCCACGGCCTTGGACTATGTTTTGCAACCCTCCGACCTGCTGAACGTCCAGATTTTCCAAGAGGAGAATCTCAAGCGCGATGTGCGCGTCTCCCAAGAGTATTCGATTACGCTGCCGCTGATCGGCAAGGTTGATGTCAAAGGCAAGACCCTCCGCCAGGCCGAGGAGCTCATCCGCCAGCTCTATGACCGCGATTATCTCGTGAATCCCCAAGTCAACGTGGTGGTCGTCGAGTATTCCAAGCGCTCCGTCAACGTCATCGGCCAAGTCAACCAGCCCGGGGCGGTTCTATTTCCGCAGGAACAGGGACTCACGCTGCTGGACGCGATTTCGCGTGCCGGTGGTTTCAGCCGTCTGGCCAACCGCACCCAGGTCAAGCTCACCCGCACGAACGCCGACGGCAAAAGCGAAACCTACGTCATCAACGCCGACGACCTTATCAAGGGCGGCTCGAGCAACACCTGGCAGCTGCTGGCGAACGATATCATCTTCGTTCCGGAACGCATTCTTTAATCGTTTTTCTTAGTCTTACCCATGGATTCGCATTCAAATCCTTCGTCCACCACGCCCGCCTCCTCCGGAGGCAGTGGTCCCGGAGATTACAACTACGGTGGATACGGCAGCTACGGAGCCAACGGCTACGGCGGCGACTCCTCCATGCAGCGCGGCTTCCGCGATTACGTCCTTATCCTCCGTGAGCGCATCTGGTATATCATCGTCGTATTCCTCATCGTGTTCTCGTCGGTGCTGGTCTATACCTTCAGCCAGACGAAAATCTACCAGGCCGGCGCCAGCGTGCAGATTTTCCGCAGCGATCCGAAGGTTCTGAAAGGCGTTGAGGATGTCGTTAACAACGAAGTGCGCGGCACGGAAGATCTGAACACGGTTGTGGAGGTCCTGAGCAGCGGCACGATCATTCAAAAGGTCGCCGAGCGCATTACGGGCAACGAAATGGTCCAGTTCATGGCACCCTACGAAAAGCGTCTCGGCAGCGATCCCGTGACGCCGCTCGAGGTGCTCGGCCAGAATCGCAAAATCGCCCCGAAGCGCCTCAGCCTTGTCATCAATGTTGTTTACCGCCACCCCGACCGACTGACGGCCGCCAAGGTGGCCAATCTTTTCGTTGACGAGTTCATTGCCTACAACGCCCGCGTGCGCATCGACGAATCGATGAAGGCCGTGGAAGAACTCAAAGTCCGTGCCGAGCAGCAGGAGCGCACCGTCAAGGAGCTGGCCACGGAGCTGCAGACCTACCGCGAGAAGAACAACATGATCTCGCTCGATCAGCGCAAAGACATCGTCACCGAGAAGCTCAAGGCGCTGAATCTCTACGCGACCCAGACTGACGCCAAGCTGAAGGACGCCGAGATCCGTTGGAAGCAGGTCCAGGAACGCATCGCCTCCGGCGGTGACATCACCGAATTATCCTTCATCGCCCGCGACCCGCTCATCGACCAGTTGACGCGTGAAGTCTCCAGCAAGAAAATCCAGATCGCCCAGTTGCGTGATCGTTACCGTGAGAAGCACCCGCTCATGATGGAGGCGGCCAATTCCCTCCAGCAGGCCCAGAGTGAGCTCAAGAAGGCGGTCGATGGCGCCGCCGCGACCGCTGAATCTGAATACCAAAACACCCGCCGCAACGACGAGCAGGCCCGTGCCTCGCTCGCCCAAGCCGGTGTCGAGACCATGGAATTGGACCGGGCCAACGTCGAGTATGAGGAGCACGCCCGCAAGCTGCAGATCAACGAACAGCTGCTTCAGAATATTATCAGCCGCATGCGGGATACGACGATGATTGCGACCATGGGTTCGCAGAATGCCCGCGTGGTGGACCTCGCATCGCCTCCGCAGGAATCCGACTATGTGTCGCCGCGCATTCCGCTTAACATCGGTCTCGGCGTCGGTGGCGGTCTCGCCTTGGGTCTCGGCGTCGCATTCTTCGTCGCCTTCATCGACGACCGCGTGAAGAGCTCCTTCGACATCGAAGCCGTTGTCGGCTTGCCCCTGATCGGCATCATTCCGCAGATCAAAAAAATGGAGCAGCCGGACAAGGCCCAGATCGTCATCAACAATGCCGATCGCCAGGTCGCCGAGGCCTTCCTCACGTTGCACTCCAGTCTCCGTCTGAAGGACGAGAGCAAGAACGCGCAGTGTATCCTCACGACCAGCACGATCCCTGGTGAGGGCAAGTCCTTCACCACGACGAATCTTGCGCTCACCTTCGCCGCCCACGGCGAGCGCGTGGCCATCGTGGACTGCGACCTTCGCAAGCCGAATATCCACAAGTCGTTCCGCTTGGAGAATCGCAAGGGTGTCATCGATATCTGCGCCGGCACGGCGACGATCGACGACGTGGTCATCCGCGGCGTGCATCCGAATCTCGACGTCATCCCGACCGGCGGCCGCGCCAAAAATCCGACGCAGATTCTCAACGGCAAAAACTTCGAGTCGATGATCGCCGACCTGCGTAAGCGCTACGACCGCGTGTTCTTTGACACGCCTCCGCTGGCCGCCGTGAGCGACGCGCTCATCATCCTGCCCTTGGTTGACGGCTCGGTGTTCACGATCTTCTTCAACAAGGTCCGCCGCAAGGCCGCCCAGTTCAGCGCGAAGAAACTCCTTGAGACCAACGTGCCGGTCTTCGGTGCGGTGCTCAACGGTCTGAATCTCTCCGTGTCGGGCTATTACTATGCCCAGTATTACGACAAGTCCTACAAGGACTATTACGTCGTGATGTCCAAGGACGACAACACGCCGGAGCGGTAAGCTTCAGCGGAAGTCTTCTGTCTTTCGCCAAACGGCGGACCTCGCGAGGTCCGCCGTTTTTTATCGCTTGGCGGCGGCGCGTTGCAGCCGGTCGTTGACCGCCAGCGCGAGGGCGTCGACGCCCGGCGCGAGTTCGGCGTGAATGTGCGACCAGTCACCGTTGTCCAGCGAACGCAGCCGGTCGAAGAGATTGTGCGCGGCCTGATCGAAGGCGTTGGGCGCTTCGGATAACCAGAACGTGTTGGCCGTTGTCTGCGCCGGCTTCTGCATAAAGAGCAGCGCGTGGTCGGCGGCGGCTTTTTTGATGAGCGCCGGCGTGAGTTTTTTCACCAGCGTCAGCGGTGTGCGTGGACTGTAGTGGCGTTCGAGCAGGCCGGGGGCGACGGCGGCGGTCGATGCCGGCACGACACGGCGGTGGATGGTGATTTTACGGCCGAGCACGCGGGCCAGCGCTTCGGCCGATACCGAGCCCGGACGCAGCAGCACCGGATGCTTGGGATCGCGTAAATCCAAGATCGTCGACTCGACGCCGATCTTGGCGGAGCCGCCGTCGAGGATGTGGCCGATGCGTTTGCCCAAGCCGTCAAACACGTGCGCTGCCGAGGTCGGACTCACGTAGCCGAAGGGATTGGCGCTCGGCGCGGCGAGGGGGCATCCGCTCAGCCGGATGAGTTCGCGGAAAAGTTGGTGGGACGGCAGGCGCACGGCGACGCTCGGCAGGCCGGAGGTCACGATGTCGGGCACACCGGCGCGTTTGGGGAGCACGAGCGTGAGCGGACCGGGCCAGAACAATTTGGCGACCTTGCGCGCGGCGTCGTTGAGCACGGCGACTTCGTCGGCCTGCTCGACGGTGGCGACGTGGACAATGAGCGGATCGTTGGCGGGGCGGCCCTTGGCGGTGAAGATCGCCCGGCACGCCTTCGCGTTGAGTGCGTCCGCGGCCAGACCGTAAACCGTTTCGGTGGGGGCGGCGACGAGACCGCCTTCCGCGAGGATACGCGCCAGCAGCGCGAGATTTCGCGGAGTGGGGCGGTAGATCTTGGCGGAAGGCGTCGGTTTCATGACATGAAAAAGGCCGGAGGGATGAGCTCCGGCCTTTGCTGGGAAATCCTGACCGGTCGCTTAGAGGGCGAGCAGGTTGTTACGGGACTGTTTGATGGTCTTCGTAACGGCACGCTGCTGCTTGGCGGACAGGTGGGTGTATTTGCGCGGAAGGATCTTACCGGTGTCGGTAACGAAGTTGCGCATGGCCTGGGGCGTGGTGAACGGAATGTTCTCCGCGTTGACGGTCTGCTGGGTGGTTTCGGTCGTGCTCATTTGAAAAAGGGGAGAATGAAAGCCAGCGCAGGCTAGGATTGTCAACCTACAATCCAGCCCCCAGCTTTCCCCCCGATTCGGTCATTTTGCCCGTCCCTGTAGTTCAACGGATAGAACAGTCGTTTCCTAAACGACGGATCCGGGTTCGATTCCCGGCGGGGGCACCAGCTTTCAAATCGCCTTTATGTTGATCGCGCGCAACTTTGCCCCGGTTTTAACGTCTTCACCCTTTACCCGTATGCGTTCCCCCCATCGTAACACCGTTCGCTCGGCCCGCCGCGCGTTTACCCTCCTCGAAATTCTGGTCGTTCTGGCGATCATCGGCCTGCTGGTCGGCCTCGCAGTCAGCAAGGTTGGCAACATCTTCGGAGCCAAGCAGGAAGACATTGCCCGGCTTTTTGTTAATTCAAGCATGAAGGTCCCCCTTACGACCTACCGCATGGATACGGGCGGCTACCCAACGACTGCCGAAGGGTTGCAATCGCTCGTGACCGCGCCCTCCACCAAGGCCGACAACTGGAAGGGACCCTACATCGAGACTCCCGGCGGCAAGCTTCCCATGGATCCCTGGCAGGAGCCTTACATCTATCGTTTTCCCGGTGTGAAGAACCCCACGGGCTACGACCTCTATTCCAAGGGCCCGGACAAGACCGAGGGCACGCCTGACGACATCGGCAACTGGTAAGCTGCCGGTGGTTTTCCGGCACGCGCGCATGTCTGCATCCGCTTCGACTCCCTCCGGCGGACCGCGCGCGGCCTTCACGCTGTTGGAAGTGCTGATCACGGTTGCGTTGATCGCGCTGCTTACGGGAGTGCTGGTGGTCGGCACGAGCCGGTTGCTTGGCGACCGGCCGAAGACCGCCGACGAACTCTTCTGGCTCGCCGTGGGTGCGGCGCGCAAAGACGCGCTGCAAAACAACCGCGATGTGCGCCTGACCCTGGATGTGAAGGCGCACCAGTTTATCGCTCTGTCGGAAGGCGTGGAGACGCGACATCCCTTTGTGGCCAAGGAGATCAACGAACTCGATTTTCTCGCACCGAAGTCGATCAGCGGCTCCTCGTCGATGCTTGTGGGCGGGCAACTGATCGAAACGCAGACGCTGCCCTTTGTGATGTTTTACGGCGACGGCACGTGCTCGCCGTTCCGCGTGCAGCTGAAGAGCCGCAACGGCACGCGCGTTCTGGAAATCGATCCGTGGACCTGTGCGCAGGTTCTCAGCAACCAGCCCGCCCGATGAAACGCGCGTGCAATTCCGGTTTCACGATACTCGAAGTGCTGGTTGCACTGGGAATCTTCGCGCTTGCCGCAGTCGTGCTGGCGGGAGCCTACATCAACGTGCTCAACGGCTACGAGGCGGCCAAGCGCGCGACGGTAAGTGATCCGGACGTGCAGTTCGCCCGCAGCCAGTTGCTGGCGCAGGCCGATGTCGAACTCGCCCGGCAGGGTGGCGAGTTTGCGGCGCCGGACGGGCGGGCCGTGCGTTGGACGGCGACCATTGATCCCACCGAGTCAGCCGATTTGTTCCTGGTCACGTTTGAGTGCGACATCGCCGCCAACGCCACCGTCAAAGAGCAGAAGGTGCAGCAGGTGTTCCGGGTGTTGCGCCCGACTTGGTCGGTGGCCACGGATCGCGCCACGTTGCGAGCCGCTGCGAAAGACCGGATTCTTAAAATCCAGGAGAGCGTGAACAAATGAAGCGCCGCGCATTCACGCTCCTCGAGATCATGGTGGCGCTGGCCATCACTGGCATGCTGATGGTGGCGCTAAACGCGTTTATTTTCTCCATGGGAGAACTGTGGGGACGCAACAGCGACGTGCGTCTCTTCGACCAGCATGTGCGGGCGGTCACGCGTTTCCTTGAGCACGAACTCCGTGCGGCGGCGCGTCCGCCGGCCGCGTCCGCCGACGAGGCGCCGATCACCGCGCAGGAAATCCGCACGCAGGCCGGCCAGACCGAGACGCTGCTCACCTTTGAGTTGTTTGAGGGCAGCCGGATTTTCAACTGGCCCGGCCAGCCGCTGCCCGAGGTGGTGTGCTCGCTCGACGTGCGCGAAGGCGCGGGGCTGCTGTTTCTCTGGCATTCGCGGTTGGAGAAAAACTTTGCCGACCAGCCGCCGCGCGAGACCGTGGTGTCGCCGCTGGTGTCGGCGATGAGCTACGATTACTACGACGCCGATTTCAAAAACTGGAAAAATGAAACCGAGCTGCGCCGCAACGCGCAGGGCGAATACGAGGCACCCCAGCGGTTGCGCGTGAAATTCACCTATCAAACGCGCTCGCAGGAAGTGTTTATCATGCTGCCTACGGTCGCGCAGGGATTACCGGCTTTGTGATATGAACCGCATGCCCACACAGTTCATTCGTAAAGCGCGGCGCGGTTCCGTTCTGATCATCGTGCTCGTTTCACTGGTGTTCGCCGCGGCGGCGCTGGTGCTCTTCATCGAAAAGGCCGAGACCGACCTGCTCGTGCCGATCCGCGAGGCTGATGCGGCGCGTCTGCGATTGGAGGCTTATTCTGCGCTCGAGACGACCTTGGCGGTGCTGGAGGATTTTCGCATCGTGGGAGACGGCCTGCACAGCCCGGCCGAAGGCTGGACCGATCCGTTGGGTTTCGCCGGTTACGAACCCGCCGAGGGTCGCACGGTCGAGGTCACGTTCGAGGATGAAAGCGCCAAGCTCCCTCTTCCCTCGGTGAAACCCGAGGTGCTGGTCGCGTTGTTGAAATACTGGCAGGTGCCGCAGACCGATGCGGAGCGTCTCGCCGACTCCTTGCTCACGTGGATAAAAAAGGATCATACGCCCACCGCCATGGGCGCGCCGACTCTCCAGGATTACGAGGCGCTGCCCTTGCCGTTTGCCCCGCCCGGACGGTCGTTGCGGTCGTTTGCCGAGCTCTCGGCGATCGAGGGTGTGCGTCAGGCGTTCTTCGATGAGGTGACGGGTCAACCCAACGAGCTGTATCAGCGGTTTGTCGCGACGTTTTCACTCTACGATTTCGAGTCGCCCAATTTTAACGGCAACCGGCTGGAGCCTCTGATCGCCCAGGAGATTTTCGATGCACAACAGCAGCAGCGCGTGACCGAGTATCTGACCGGCGGCGGCACTTATCAGACGCAGGGACCTGGATTTTTTAAGAACAACCGAAGTATCGCGGCGGTGGCGGGCGGGCAACCGGCGCGGTTGGGCTATGCGTTTACCGTGCAGGCCCTGCGAATCACGGTAACGGTGAGGCAGGGCCAGTCGTCATTCCGGCTGTCCGCAGTGGTGGCGCCGGAGGGCGGGGCGAAGGTCGTGCCCGCCAGCAATGCCACCACGGCGACCGACACCACCGCTTCTTCCTCCACCACAACCCCCGCTGCGAATACCCCGGCCGCCGCCGCAACGACCTCCGCTTCGACCCCCGCCACGGCGGTGCCTAAAACCTCCGATCTTAAATACCCGTTTACGTTTCTCGAAATCCGTGAAAACGATAGCACGGTGCCCCCGCTTGTTTTGTCCGACGAACCGACCGCATGAGTCTCTCCTCGCTTAAACGCTTTCTTCCGAAACCTCCGCCCCGCCATGTGGTGCTGTTGTCTGACACGTTGTTCTTTACGCGCGCCGTGCCCGTGACCGAGGGAGCGACCGCCGCGGATGTCGCGGCGCAGGCCGAGCTGGCGATTGAGTCCCTCGCGCCCTTTCCGGTCGGGCAACTTTACTACGGCCACCATTGGCTGCCCGGTTCCAATCACGCGCTGGTGTATGCGGCTTACCGGAAACGGCTCACCGCCGATGATGTCGAGAGCTGGCCCGAGGCGGAGGTGGTGCTACCCTCGTTCGTGACCGTGCTGCGCAAGGGCGAGGCGCCGGCTCCCGCGACCGCGGTGATCGTGCCGGGCGCAAATGCGGTGACGGGACTTTATTTTGCCGACGCCGGCGGCGTGCCGACGGCGGTGCGTGTGGAGTCGCTGGTCGCGGAGGCAACCGATGCGGACCGCGCCGCCGCGCGCGAGACGGTGCTCGCGGCCTTTCCGGAAAAACTTCACGTGACCGACGTCGCGGCCGAGCCGCTGTTCGACGCCGATTCGCCGCAGGGTGAATTCGTTTTCCGTGCCGGGGCGTTGGAAGCGCATTTCGACGCGGCCGATGTCGCTCCGCTCGATGTGCGCGACAAGGAAGAGCTGGCGGCTCGACGCCGCGCCCATGCGCGCGATGTGATTTTGTGGCGCACCTTCCTTGGCTGCGCGGCGGCCATCGGCGTGGCCATCTTGCTGGAGTTCGCGCTGGTGGGCACCTCGATCTGGCAGAAACAACGGCTCGCGCTGGAAGCGACGCAGAAACCGGTGGTCGAGGCGGTCATGACTTCGCAGACGCTGGCGACCCAAATTGACGAATTGTCCACGAAGCGCCTGCGGCCCTTGGAAATGCTGGCGCTCGTCAACACTGTGCGTCCGCGCACCATCCAGTTTATGCGCACGGCGACCGGCGGACTGCATACGCTGGAAGTCGAGGCGCAGACCGGTTCTTCGGGCGACATCGATGTGCTCCGCTCGGCGCTCAACAAACTCCCCGGTTGCGAAAGGGCCGAAGTGTTGGACGTGCGCAGCCGTGATGGTGTTTCGACCTTCAAGCTGGTGGTCACCTTCAAAGCCGACGCGTTCAAGGAAGCCCCGGCACCGGCTGCAGCACCGGAGGCGGCTCCTGCGCCCGCTGCGACCGAAACCAAACCGGAGGAACAGACATGAAAGCCTTTTTCCTAAGCCGACTCCTGCGTGAGAAAATTCTGATGCTCGGCTTCGTGCTGGTCGGCGCACTCATCTGGCTCTCGGGCGTGAGCGACCGCGTCGGCGTGCAATGGCGCGCGATGAAGGCGACCTCGACGGATCTCGATGTGCAGCAGCGTTGGCTGTTGCAGCGTCAACGTATCGAGAAAGAAGCGCAGCTGGCCATCGAGCACCTCGATCCATCGCGCACCTTCGACAACGTGCGCCTGCAAAGCGAACTCAACTCGCTGGCGCGGGCGGCGGGGCTGTCGAATTACAGCGTGTCCGACAGCCGCACGACACGGACGAGCCAGTTCGCCGTTCATTCGGTGCAGTTTCAGGCGAGTAATGCCGACATGGCCGCGTTGATCACGTTTTATCAGTCGCTGGCGCAGCGTGCGCCGTATCTCGGGCTGGAAGACTTCAAGCTGGCGAGCAATCGGACGAATCCCTCGCAGCTCACGGCGCAGTGGCGCGTGAGGTCGGTCGAGATCGCCCGCTGAGTTTGCAAAGCGAAAGGCCGGCGAGGGTTCATGAGAACCTTCGCCGGCCTTTTCCGTTTACATCTTGAAGCTGGAGCTGAGCTGGAAGACGGCGCTGACGATGGCGAAGGCGATGAAGCCGACGAAGCTGAAGACGCCGAGCAGCACCACGGTCGCAATGACACTTGTGAAGGCGTTGAGCTGCTGGGTGATCGCCTTCTGATAGGCCACGGCGATTTTTTTGAGGCTGGGCACCAGATTGCCGGTGTTTTCACCGACGGCCAGTTGGTCGAGCACCAGGTCGGGAAAACACTCGGTGCGGGCGAGCGCGGCGGAGAGGGCTTCGCCTTCCAGCACGCGGTCGGTCGCGGCGTCGAAGGCGGCGCGGTGCACGCGGTTTTGAATCTGGCGTTCGGTCATGCGCAGCGCCTCGGAGGTCGTGATGCCGTTTTCGAGGAGAACCGAGAGCGTCTGGCTGAAGGCGAGGACGGTCTGCGAAACGGAGAACGGCCCGATGAGCGGAAGTTTGAGCGCCCAGGCGTCGGTCTGCAGGCGGCCGGGCCCGGTGGCGCGCCAGCGCCAGAAAGATGCGCCGAACACGATGGCGGCGACGATTACGAAGATGCCGTATTTGAGGCCGAATTCAGAAAAACCGAGCAGGATGCGCGTGGATGTCGGCAACTCGCCGCCGAGGGACTTGAGGAGCGTCTGCAGTCGGGGCAGCAGGAACACCATGAAGAAGATGATCACGCCGCCGGCGACGAACATCATGAACGCGGGGTAGGCGAGGGAGTTGATTACCTTTTGGCGCAACTCCTTCTGCTCCTGGAGATGCGAGATAAGGCGCAGGAGGACGTCGTTCAGGTTGCCCGTGGCTTCGCCGGATTGAATCAGGTTGATCGTCGAGCCATCGAAGACGGCGGGCATCGAACCCATCGCGCGGGAGAGCTGCGCGCCTTCGCTGAGTTGTTCCCAGAGGAGCGTGCAGAGGAGGCGCTGGCGGGGTTCTTTGATGCGCACGCTCAGCATGCGCACGGATTCGCCGGCGGAGAGTCCGCTCGTGGTCAGGTCCACGAGTGCTTCGAGGAAGGGCAGGCGTTCGCGGGTGGTGAGCGAAGCTGCCTGCGGCAGCTTCGGAGCGAGAGGCGAGGGTCGAGCGTCGAGGGATCCGGAGGCGGACTTGGCTTTGCGTTTGCCGGGGGTGGGGCGTGCGGCGGCTTCGCTGACATGCACCGGAGTGAGTCCGCGGGCGGTCAGGAGGCGCAACGCGTCTTTGCGCGTGGGCGCGTCCACGGCGTCGGAGACGGTCGCGCCGGAGCGGTTGCGGGCGGTGTAGCTGAAGGACGGCACGGCGGATTACTTTTCGGCGACCGTGATGACGCGGAGGACCTCGTCGAGCGTGGTGTTGCCGGCCTTGACCTTCTCCCAGCCGGACTGGCCAAGGGTGCGCATGCCGTTGGCGCGGGCGGCTTCAGCGAGGGTGCGGGTGCTCTCGCGCTTGAGGATGAGGTCGTGAAGATCGTCGGTGGGCTTGAAGATTTCGAAGAGACCGATGCGTCCGCGGTAGCCGGTGCCGCGGCAGCGATCGCAACCGACGGGGCTGTGGAGGTGGGTGACGCCGGCGGCTTCGGATTCGGGCAGTCCGAGGATGGACATGGTGTCCTTGAGCTTGATCGTGGCGACGGGCTCGGGGCGGGAGCAGTCGTGGCAGAGACGGCGCACGAGGCGCTGGGCGATGACGAGCTCGATGGCCGAGGCGACGAGGAAGGGCTCGATGCCCATGTCGATGAGACGCGTGATGGCGCCGGGCGCGTCGTTGGTGTGGAGCGTGGAGAACACCAAGTGACCGGTGAGCGAGGCGCGGATGGCGATGTCGGCCGTGTCGCGGTCGCGGATTTCACCGACCATGATGACGTCGGGGTCCTGACGGAGGATCGATCGAAGCGCGTTGGCGAAGGTGAGGCCGATCTCGGAGCGGATCTGGATCTGGTTCACGCCGGGAACCTCGTATTCGATGGGGTCTTCGACGGTGATGATGCGCAGGTCGGTCGAGTTGATCTTGCGGAGAAAGGCGTTGAGCGAGGTCGATTTGCCGGAGCCGGTGGGACCGGTGACGAGGATGATACCGTGCGGGTAGTCGAGGACGTGGTTGATCTGGGCCTGCTCGTCGGGGCTCATGCCGAGGCGGTCCATGGTGTAGGCTTCTTTCTTCTGATTGAGAAGACGGAGCGAGACGGACTCGGCGTAAATGGTGGGCGCGGTGGCTACGCGGATATCCAGGACGTTGGCGCCGGCGCGGAAGTTGATGCGTCCGTCCTGCGGGAGACGTTTTTCGGAGATGTTGAGCTTCGCCATGATCTTCAGGCGCGAGATGATCGCGTCCTGGAAGCGGCGGAGATTGTCGGGCACGGGAACCTGAACCAAGAGGCCGTCCACGCGGTAGCGAATGGTGAGCTGGGTTTCCTGCGGCTCGAAATGGATGTCGGTGGCCTCGTCGTTGACGGCTTGCGAGATGACGTCGGTGACGAAACGCACGACGGCGGCCTCTTCATCGACCTCGGCTTCCTGCTGCCGGGCGGTTTCGGGGGCGACGTAGTCCTCGTCGCCGCCTTCGAGACTGCCGGAGCCGACGCCGAAATGCTGGAGAATGAGGTGGTGGATTTTCTCGGGGACGCCGAGATGCCAGACGAGCGGACGCGGAGTGAACGTGCGTATCCAATCGGCCATGACCGGTTCGGGCGGCCAGGCAGTGGCGAGGTGCAACGGAAGCTGAGAGCCGGAATCGGAGTCGGCGTCTTTTTCGCCGAAGGCGATGGGGACGAGTTGGTAGTCGTGGACGAGGCGGGCAGGGAGGAGGCTGAGGGACGAGCTGTCGGCCTCGAGATTGCTGGCCGTGCTGATGCCGGCAGCGGCAGCCAGCGCGATCAGCGTCTGCTGTTCGTCGAGGGAGAGCGCGGAGGCGAGGAGCTTGAGGCGCTGGCCGCGCGGAGTCTCGGCGATCGTCTGGCGCTGGGCGTCGGAGATGCGCTCGGCGAGGGAGGCGGGGAGGTGCGTGGCGGGGTCGTCGGTCATGGCGGCCTCGGCTTAGCGCTTCTTCTTTACGGGAGCGTCGGGTTTTTCCTCGGGCTCGGGGGCGGGCGGCGGAGGATTAAACGGGGTGTTGGCGATATGCGTGTTGATCTGGTCCTTGTTGGAAAGGCGGTTGATCTCGGTCTGGGCCTGCGCGGTGCCGATTTCTGGCGAGAGGACGTGGGGGCGGATGAAGAGCAGGAGCTCGGTGCGCTCCTCGGTCTTGGTGCGCGCACCCAAGAGCTGGCTGATGCCGGGGATCTCGAAGAAGATGCCGAGGCGGGTGCGGTTCTTGATGTTTTTGGTGCGCTGGAGGCCGCCGAGAACGACCATCTGGCCGTCGAGGACGTTGATGAACGAGATGGCCTGGCGGCGGCCGATGACGGGCTGTTCGTTGCCGTCGATGGTGACGTTGTCCACGATGTCGTTCACCTGCTGGTCGATCTTGAGCTGGATGTTGCCGCTTTCTCCGATGAGCGGGGTGACCTTCAGGTCGATGGCGATGTCCTTGTAGGTGACGGTGGAACTGGTGGTGGTGCCGCCGCCGGTGCCGCTGTTGGGAGTCGAAGTGGAGCCGGTGATGATGGGACGGGATTCGCCGACGATGATCTGGGCCTCGTTGTTGTGGGCGGTGACGATGGTGGGGGAAGAGAGGACCTTGAGGTTGTTCTTCTGGCCGGTGTTGGTCATCACGTTCTGGAACGCGATGGGGTTGACGGTGCCGTTGGTGACCGTCCAGCCGGAGACGGCGCCGGAAAAGTTGGTGATCTGGGTGGTGCCGGTGGGGTCGGGACCCACGGTGAGATTGAGCTCCTGCAGGCCGGACTTCTTGGTGTCGGAGAGCGTGACCTCGGCGATGACGACCTCGATGCGGACTTGGGCGAGAACGATGTCGATCTTGTCCACCAGTTCGCGGATGAGGCGGATGTCGTCGAGCGTGCCGGAGACGACCACGGAGTTGCTGCGCAAGTCGGAGGTGACGGTGAGCAGGCTGCTGAACTGGGTGGCGGATTCTGAGGCGAGGGCGGCGGCCGAGGTGGTGGAGGCGGGGCGCGCGGCGGCGGCGTTATTGTTGGCGGCGGGCGCGGCCGGGGTTGGGGCGGGAGTGGGGTTGAAGGGGCTGGTGTTGCCGCTATTGGTGCGGCTGGTGCTGCCGCTGGCCTTGGCGGCGGCGGTGGTCTGGCCGGTGATGACCGTGGTGAGCAACGTGGCTACGTCGGCGGCGGTGGCGTTGTTGAGCTTGATGACCTCGGTGCGAGTGTTGGGGTCGGCTTTGACGTCGAGCTTGGAGATGAGCTCGTCGAAGAACGGATGCTGGCGCGGGTCGGCGATGAGCACGGCCTGGTTGGTGCGGTCGTCGGCGGAGAGGGACAACGTGGTGCCGAGGGCCTGCTGGTTTGGGCCTTGGAGCATCTGTTTCACGCGGGAGACCAGGTCGCTGGCTTTGGCGAAACGGAGCGTGTAGAACTTCGGCGTGAAATTGGTGGAAGCCGGGAGGTCGAGGGCGAGGAGGAGTTGTTCGACGCGCTGGAGGTTGGAAATGGAATCGGTGACCAGGAACGAGTTGGTATTATTGAAGAGCACCGCGCCGCCGAGCTGGACGTTGAGCAGGGTGTTGAGCTGGGGGACGAAGTCCTGGGCCTTGAGATTATTGAGCTCGAAAACTTTCGAGGCGGTTCTGCCGGAGGGAGGCAGGCCGATGAGCGAACCGGTGATCAGCTCGGGGGCCTCGGTGCGGGTCTTGTTGGCGAGCTCGACGATCTTGAGGTATTTGTCGCCCATCTCGACGACGCCGATGTTGTTGAGGGCGAGGGCGGAGACGAGGGCCTGGATCGCCTCGGACTTCGGAACGGGCTTGGGGATGTTGAGCGTGATGGCCGTGGCAGGGAGCGCCTGCGGGCGGAGGACGATGCGGCCGGTCCACACCTCGAGGCGGTCGATCACAAGGTCAAGCGGGGCGTCGCGCAGGCGGAGGGAATCGATGATCTCCTCGGGGGCGCGCACGGCGGGCACGGTGGTGGTGGAAACGGTTTGCGGGATCTGCGCGACGAGGACGGCGGGGGCGAGGCAGAGTCCAGCGATGAAAAACGGACGGGGGAGTCGCATAAAAGAGGATACAGGGCGGCTGGGGCGAAAGCGGAAAGCAGAGGTGAACACGAAGGGGTTGTAAATGGAGTTATCGAAAGGAATCGGACTTTGGCTCGGCGGGGTAAGGGGGATTTTTGAAACTTGCGGGAGCTGGCAGCGGCCCCAACCGTGACGCTTCAACATGCCCAATAGTTTCGGCCATCTTTTCCGTATCACCACTTGGGGCGAAAGCCACGGTCCCGGCATCGGCGTCGTCATCGATGGTTGTCCGCCCCTGCTGCCCATCACGGTCGAGGAAATCCAGGCCGAACTCGACCGCCGTCGTCCGGGGCAGAGCGATATCACCACGCCGCGCAAAGAAGCCGACACGGTCGAGATTTTGTCGGGTATTTACGAAGGCAAAACCACTGGCACACCCATCGGGCTCTTTGTGCGCAACACCGACCAGCGGTCCAGTGCTTATAACGAGATGAAGGTGGCGTTTCGGCCGTCGCACGCGGATTTTACGTATCAGACGAAGTTTGGCGTGCGCGATCCCAACGGCGGCGGGCGCAGCTCGGCGCGCGAAACCATCGGGCGCGTGGGGGCGGGGGCGTTTGCCAAAAAGATCCTTGCGCTCGCCCATGGCGTCGAAACGCGTGCGTATATCACCCGGGTGCACGATATCGCGGTGCCGGCGGGTGCGCTGACGCATTTTCCGACGCTGGATGAAGTCGAGGCGACGGCGGTGCGTTGTCCGCATCCGGCGACGGCCGAGGCGATGATTGCGCGCATCAAGGAAGTCCGCAGCCAGGGCGATTCCGTGGGCGGCGTGATTGAGTGCCGCATCCGCAACGTGCCGGCAGGCTTGGGCGAACCGGTGTTTGACCGGCTCGAGGCCGACCTCGCGAAAGCGATGCTTTCTTTGCCCGCGACCAAGGGCTTCGAGATCGGCAGCGGTTTCGGCGGCTCGCTGCTGAAAGGCTCCGAGCACAACGACCTATTTGAAAACCGCGACGGCCGCGTGCGCACGGTGACGAACAACTCCGGCGGCATTCAGGGCGGCATCAGCAACGGCGAGGAGATTGTCTTCCGCGTGGCGTTCAAGCCGACCGCGACGATCCTTCAGTCGCAAAAAACCGTCGATTTGGACGGCAACACCACCGAGCTCATGGGCAAGGGCCGCCACGATCCGTGCGTGGTGCCGCGCGCGGTGGTCATCGTAGAGGCGATGGCCGCGCTCGTGCTGCTTGACCATGCGATGCGCCAAGCGGGGCAAAATCGCGCGTTTGAGTTTCCCTCAAAATAAAGAAAGAGTCGGCGGCATGGACACCGCGCCGATGATAGATCCTGATTTGCCGATGACCGAAGAGACTCCGCTGGTTTATATCATTTTGGGCGCGCCTGATTCGGGCCGGCGCGAGGTGCTGGCCGACCTGATCGACGGGGGATTGGCCGAGGGCGACCACCCTGCGGTGCTGCTCTCCGCCCGCGAACCCGGGTGCGAACAGGACGCGAAGTTTGCGAATGTCTCGCGCTGGACGTGGCACGAAGGTGCGATCGGTGCGGTGCTGCCGCCCGGGGCGACGCATGTGTTTTTCATGACTGATGGACGCCTCAACCCGGTCGATCAGATCGAGGCGTTGCAGAATTGGCTCAAGGTCGTGCCGGCCGAACTCGGTCGAGTGATCACGGTGGTCAACTGCCAGTTTGCCGAGAAACACCCCGCGCTCATCACATGGTATGAGGCGTGTATCCATTTTTCGGATGTCACGCTGCTCAACCGCCGCGAGGGCGTGGCCAACAAGTGGATGTCGGAGTTTCAGGCCAAGTTTAAAGACGCTTGTTATCCGTGCCTGTTCGAGATGGTGAAGGGCGGGCGCGTTAAAAACCCGATCACCGTGCTTGATCCGCAGGCGCGGCGCATGTCGCACATCTTCGACATCGACGAGTGGACGGGCATCGACCTGGAAGGCGTCGAGTTCGGCACCGAGGGTGCGGACGAACCGGAGACCGAGGATGATGGTCCTGCCAAGGGCGACGGCGGTAAAAAGAAGGGGCATCCCAACCAGTCGCCTGAAGACGACGATTGGCTGCCGGAGAAGGAGGCCTACTTCGAGATTCTGCCGAATGGACGGCGGGCGAAGGAGATCCCGGATATCGCGAAATATCTGGAGTGAGGCGCGGCCTGTGCCCGCAAAAAAGCCCGGCGAAATGCCGGGCTTTTTTGTGTTCACGAAATGCGTGAAACGGAGCGCTTACTTGACGTTTGCGGCGGCTGCGGCGGCGACGAAGGCCTTGGCTCGGGCGGTGATGGCGGCCCAGTTTTTTTCCTTGAGGGACTTGGCATCGACCAGCGAGCTGCCGGCGGCGGTGGCGAAGGCGCCGGCTTTGAGGAAGTCGCCGAGGTTTTCGGCGGTGACACCGCCGGTGGGCACGAGCTCGATCTGCGGGAGCGGGGCCTTGATGGACTTGATGTAGTTGGGTCCGAAGAACTCGGCGGGGAATACTTTGGCGGCGTCGGCGCCGGCTTCCCAGGCGGCGACGATTTCGGTGGGCGTGAAGGCGCCGGCGAAAATCGGCACGCTGTAGCGTTTGCAGAGCGTGATGACATCGGGGCGAAGGGCGGGGGTGACGATGAACTTGGCGCCGGCGAGGATGCCCATGCGGGCGGTCTCGGCGTCGAGGACGGTGCCGAGGCCGAAGACGAAGTCGGGGAGTTCGGCGGAGACTTTTTCTAAGACGCGGATCGCGCCCGGCGTGGTCATGGTGAGCTCGATGGAGGTCAGGCCGCCGTCGGCGAGGGCCTTGGCGCAATCGAGCAGGCCGTCGGCGGACTCGGCGCGGATCAGCGCGATGACTTTCTCGGACTTAAACTTCGAGAGAATGGCGTCTTTTTTCATGGGTAAGTAGGGAAGAGGTTATGTGTTGAGAGGGCAAAGCGGCGAGAGGGAAAGACTGGCCGGTTAGCACGAAGGCGTCCCGTGCTAGCATGAATGCGTGCCGAGGATGCTCAACTTGCGGCGAAGGCTCGGAGTGTAAGCGCATGTGCGTGACTGAGCGCGGCCAGAGGATCGGCGGCAGGGATGAATTCGTGGGCGATGTAACCGTGAAAACCGGTGCGGGCGATGGTGCGCAGGATCGCGGGGTAGTTGAGTTCCTGGTTTTCGTTGAGATCGCCACGCCCAGGGTTGCCGGCGGTGTGGTAGTGGGCGAACCAGCGATGCTCTCGTTCAATGGTGCGGATGACGTCACCCTCCATGATTTGCATGTGATAGATGTCGTAGAGCAGTTTCACCGCGGGTGAGTTTACGTTTTCGCACAGGCGCACGCCCCAGTCGGTGCGGTCAGCTTGATAACCTGGATGATCGACGCGGCTGTTGAGCAATTCGACGGCGAGGGTGACGCCGGCCGCCTCCGCAGCGGGAGCGACGCGGGCGAGGGTGTCGGCGCATACGGCGAGACCTTCGTCGTCCGAGGCACCGTGACGGTCGCCGCTGAAGCAGATGAGGACGGGGATGGAGTGGGCGGCGGCCTTGGCGATGTTGGCGCGCAACTCGGTCTCGATGCGGATGGTGTTTTCCGGACGGTTGAGGCCGTCGCGCAAGGTGCCGTGGCCGGCGATGCAGGCGGGGCGCAGGCCATGGCGCAGGGCGAGTGGCCAGAGTGTCTCGTCGAGCAGGTCGACACCTGCGTAACCGACGCGGGCGGCGTGAGCGAGGAGCGTGTCGGCGTCGACTCCGCGATTGGAAAAACACCACCAGGCGAAGGATTGCAGCGGAGCGTTCAATGCAGGTGCAGGGGATCAGGCTAAAAAGCGCCGGACGACGGCTTGCTGTTCCAGCTCTTCACGCGACTGGCCGGGGTAGCCGTCGAAATGGCCGGCGGTGAGTTGAAAAAGTTCCTTGGGTCCGCCGAGCGAGTGATACACCGAGTATTGGCCGGCCGGCGGCACGGACGGATCGAAGGCGGCGGCGGACACCAGCACGGGAATCCGGGTGTGGCGGGCGGCGAGGGCGGCGTCGAAATAAGCGAGGACGTTGCGGATCTCCGGCTGGCGTTGCGCGAGCAAGCGGACGGCTTCGCCGCTGCCGTTGCAGGGAAGTTGGAGGCGCAGCGGGTGGTTGCCGAAACTCGGAACCCAGATGTGCGCCGAGTGGATGCGATCGTCCCACGGCAGGGTGAGCGCGCCCGCGCCCCCGCCGAAACTGCCGCCCAGATAATCGAGGCGCGGACGGGATTCGGGCACGGCTTCGTGGAGCACGGAGATCGCCCGCCAGTGGTCCATCACGCAAAAGCGGTGAACATAGGTATCGCGGTGGCCGATACCGTGGAGGACGTGATCGCTGCTTTGCGGTGGGATTCCTGCGTGGAGACTTCGCGTGGGCAGACCGCTGCACACCGGTTGAATGGCCGCGGCGTTGGCGACCGGAAGGACGAGATCGGGGGCGTCGCGTCCGCCGTAGCCATGGCTGATCAAGAGACCGCGTGAAATGGGCGCGTTGCGCGGCTTGGTGAGCCAGCCGCCGATGCGGTTGCCAAGCAGGCCGGCGAATTCGATGTCGAAGACCTCTTGGTCGGCGTTGCCGGGGTGGGCGGAGGGTTTGACGGACCAGTCGAGCGGAGCACGCATGGCTTCGTCGAAGGTTGCCCGCCAGAAAGCGGCGAAGTCGGCCGGTTCCTCGATGACCGGTTTGAGGGCGAGCAGTGCTTCGGGCGAGTAGCCGCCGGTGGGGTCAAACGGAAGGTCGTGCGAAAGGGACATGGCGTGAGGACATAAAAAAGCCGTTATCCGGGAAGGGAATAACGGTTTTCTAAAAATGGTGCCCGAGGACGGACTCGAACCGTCATGCGATTAAGCACAGGCTTCTGAGACCTGCGTGTCTACCAATTCCACCACCCGGGCAGGGAAGGGAGGGAAACCACACGGACCGCTGACACCCTAGGCAAACACAAAATGTTATCGGCGTGCGGGTGCGGTTGAATACCTGATGCGCTTATTTGCCCATCGCGGCCAAATCGTCGCGGGCGCTTTGCATCTCGGCGATGATCTTGTGGGCATGATCGAGCAGGTGCTGGCCCGGGGCGGTCAAAGTTACGCGGCGACCCAGACGATCAAACAGGCGGCAGTCCAAATCTTGTTCGAGCGATTTGATCGCGTGGCTGATGGCAGACTGGGTCAGGCTGAGTTCACGGGCAGCCAATGTGAAGCTTCCTACTCGTGCAAGTGTTGTGAAGGCGAGCAGCTTGCGGCTGTCGAGAATGGTCGTCATGTGGAGTGTGGGCGGCCGAAGGAATTTTTCTAATAGCACGATCCAAGCCAGCTACCTGCGTTACCTTAGGTTATTGTAAAAAACCCCTCGCGGGTCGGTGGGTTCGCTGCCACGGTGCCGCCTCTTTTCCCTGTGGCCCGCCCTGACGACCGCTCCCCGCCCGCCTTCCGCATCGATTTTCCGCCCGAACTGCCCATCAGCAGCCGGGCCGGGGAAATCGTGGATCTGATCGCGTCCAGCCAGGTCGTCATCCTCGCCGGCGAGACCGGTTCGGGCAAAACCACACAAATCCCCAAAATGTGCCTCGCCGCCGGCCGCGGTCGGGAAGGCGCCATCGCATGCACCCAGCCGCGCCGTGTCGCCGCGCTGTCGGTTTCGAAGCGCGTGGCCGAGGAACTCAACGTCGAATGGGGCGGCCCGGTGGGCTGCAAAATCCGTTTCGATGACCGCACGTCGCGCAACACGGTCATCAAGTTCATGACCGACGGTATGCTCCTCGCCGAGGTGCAGAGCGACCCGATGCTCCGTAATTACGACACGGTCATCCTGGACGAGGCGCACGAGCGCTCGCTCAACATCGACTTCCTCCTCGGCCACCTGCGCAACCTCCGCTTCCAGCGGCCCGAGCTCAAAATCATCGTCACCTCCGCGACGATCGACACCGAGGCGTTTTCCAAGGCCTTCGACGATGCGCCGATCATCCAGGTTTCGGGCCGCACTTACCCGGTCGAAGTCATTTACGCGCCGCTCGACGAATTCGGCAGCGATGCCGCCGAAGGGGACGAACGCTCCGCCAAATCCGAGGCGCTTCACTACATCGACGGCACGGTCGAGGCGGTTCAGCGCATCGTCCGCGAAAGCGATTCGGGCGACATCCTCGTCTTCCTCCCGGCTGAGCGCGACATCCGCGAAACCACCGATCTTCTCGAGGGCCGCCGTCTGCCGAACACCGAGATCGTGCCGCTCTTCGGCCGTCTCTCCAACAGCGAGCAGCAGCGCGTCTTCGCGACCTCGCAGCGCCGCAAACTCATCCTCGCGACCAACATCGCGGAAACATCGCTCACGATCCCAGGCATCCGCTACGTCGTGGACACCGGTCTGGCGCGCATCAGCCGCTATTCGCCGCAGGCCCGCACGCGTCGCCTGCCCATCGAGGCGGTGGCGCAATCCAGCGCTGACCAGCGCAAGGGCCGTGCAGGTCGTGTGTCCGATGGTGTATGCATCCGCCTCTATTCGGAAGCCGACTTCAACGAGCGTCCGCGCTTCACGCAGCCCGAGATCCAGCGCGCCAATCTCGCCGACGTGATCCTGCGCATGAAGGCCTTCGGTCTCGGTGACATCGAACGCTTCCCGTTCATCAATATGCCGGCCGCGAAATCCATCCGCGCCGGCTATGCGCTCCTCGAGGAAATCGGCGCGCTCGATTCCGACGCCAACGAGGCCGCCCGCCAGCTCACGCCGCTTGGACGCGAACTCGCGCGCCTGCCGGTCGATCCGACCGTGGGCCGCATGATTTTGCAGGCGCGCGCCGAGAAGGCCGTGCGCGAAGTGCTTATCATCGCCTCCGGCCTGAGCATTCAGGATCCGCGCGAGCGTCCGATGGAAGCCCGCGAAAAAGCCGATGCCGCGCACCGTCGCTTCAACCATCCCGACTCCGATTTCCTGGCGCTGCTCAACATCTGGGATTCCTACCACGACCAGTTCGACCGGCTTTCGCAGGCGAAGCTGCGCCGGTTCTGCAAAGATCATTTTCTCAGCTACACGCGCATGCGCGAATGGCGCGACGTTCACTCGCAACTCCTCGACGTGCTGGAGCAGCGGAAGGACTTTCAGTTCACGTCCGTCTTCGACGGCATCCCGCCGGAAAAAATCACCGACGATAAAACCGCGTTTGCGTCACCGGGCTATCGCGCGATCCACCGCAGCATTCTCGCCGGCCTCTTGGGCAACATCGCCACGCGCGACGACGAGGGTGGCGGCTACAAGGCCACGCATGACCGCCGCGTGACGCTCTTCCCCGGATCGGTGCTCGCGGTGCGCGACGAACCGAAGAAAAACGCGCCCGGAGGTCGCGTTCCACCTCGGAAAGAAAACAAGGCACCTCGTTGGATCATGTCGGCGGAGATCATGGAGACGTCGCGACTCTTTGCGCGCACGTCGGCGCGCCTCGATCCGCTCTGGGCGCTCGATCTCGGCGCGCACATTGTGAAAGTCGCGCACAGCGAGCCGTTCTGGAATCAGGACGCCGGCCGCGTGATGGTGAAGCAGCGCACGCGGCTTTACGGACTCGAACTCGAATCACGCGCGGTGAGCTATGGGAAAATCAACCCCGCGCACGCGACGGAGATTTTTATCCGCGAAGGCCTGGTCAACGACGTGATTACGTGGCCGTTCGACTTCATCGCCCACAACCGCCGTGTGCGCGAAGACATCGAGAATCTGCTCACGCGCACGCGCGATAGCGGCTACCTCAATCTCGACGAAGGCATCTACCGGTTCTACGCGTCGCACCTGTTGCCGCAGAACGCCGACGATCCGGTCGTCTCATCCGTGGCCGAGCTCGTCGATCTGGTGCGCGAGCGCAAAGGAGCCGAGCCGCATTTTCTGGAGCTGCAGCCTGATGACCTGCGCGATCCCGCGGAATTGCAGGCCGACACCGAGGCCTATCCCGAGTCGGTGCCGCTCCAGCAGACCGCGCTGCCGCTCAACTACACTTACAAGCCGGGGCAGGCCGACGACGGCGTCACGCTCGACGTGCCGGTGCGCGTCGCCGCCGATCTCACGGCCGCCGCGCTCGACTGGGCCGTGCCCGGACACCTCGCGGCGAAGGTCGAACATTACCTGCGGGCGCTGCCGAAGGAACTGCGCCGCGACTTCGTGCCGCTCGGCGACGCGGCACGTCAGCTGGCGAAGGCGGCGGCGCAACATTCGCGGCTCACCGCGCAGCGCGAAACGCTGCCCGAGGCGCTGGCGATTCTCATCGGCGAACGCTTGAAACTGAAACTCGATGCGAGCGTGTTTGCCGGGGACCGTCCGCTGCCCGACCACTTGCGTGTGCGGGTGCGCGTGGTGGACGACGAAGGCCGCGAGATTTGCGCGAGCCGTGAGTTGTCCGAGATCGCCGCCGGCGTCGCCGCGCATCAGCGCGAGGCGAGCGCGACCGTGTCGCGCGAAGATCCGGATGCGTGGCGTCGTGCGCGCTCGAAACACGAGACCCACGAGCAGACTGAGTGGAAATTTGGCGATATTCCGGCGCAGGTTCATGTGTGCGACCAGGCGGGCGTGGCGGTTCACGCATATCCCGGACTCAAGAACGGACCGGGCGGCGGCGTGTCACTGCGACTTTTCAAAACGCCCGAGGAAGCCGCGGCATCGAGCGCACCCGCGCTGGAGCGCATGCTGGAGTGGCAGCTCACGCACCAACTGGCCGGGCTGCACAAAGACCTTCGGCAGATCCGCGAGCTGGGTGCGTTGCCCGCCACGCTTGGCACGGCCGACACGTTGCGCGAACATGCCTATGTGTGCCTGACGCGCTGGCTGCTGGCGTCGGAGCGCGTGAAGCATCTCACGGCGTCCGC
>DATHXF010000230.1:0-1853 GCA_035459785.1 Rariglobus sp.
AAAATTCCTCGGCGAATCCCACGAGGCCACCATCGACAACAACTCCACCACGCAGCCCCTCACGTTTCTCGCGCGCGTCATCACCGCCGCTCCGTCCGAGAGCAAAGCCGCGCTCTCCTCCTTTCAGCGCGGTTTCGATTATCTCCTCGCCGCCCAATACGCCAACGGTGGCTGGCCCCAGTTCTTCCCGCTGAAAAAAGGCTACTACACCGCGATCACCTACAACGACGACGCCATGGTCCACGTGCTCGTCCTCCTCCGTGACGCCGCCGCCGGCAAAGCCCCCTACGCATTCATCGACGCCGACCGCCGCGCCCGCGCCGCCACCGCCGTGACCAAAGGCATCGACTGCATCCTCAAAACCCAGGTCCGCCAGAACGACGTGCTCACCGTCTGGTGCGCGCAACACGACGAACACACCCTCGCCCCCTGCTGGGCGCGCAACTACGAGCCGCCGTCCCTCTCCGGCAGCGAAAGCGTTTATGTCGTGCGCTTCCTCATGTCCGTGGAAAAACCGTCACCCGCGATCATCGCCGCCGTCGAAGGTGCCGTCGCCTGGTTCGAAAAAACCAAGATCACCGGCCAGCGCTTCGAGTTCACCACCGACACCGAAGGCAAAAAAGACCGCCACATCACGCCCGACCCGTCCGCGCCTCCGCTCTGGGCGCGCTTCTATGAACTCAAAACCGACAAACCCCTCTTCCTCGGACGCGACCGCGTTTTCCACTACGCGCTGACCGACCTCGAACGCGAACGCCGCACCGGCTACGCCTTCTACACCACCCGCGCCGCCTCCCTCCTCGCCAAAGACTACCCGCAATGGCGCTCCCACCTCACCACCAGCCATTGATTCCCGCCATGCGATTTTCCCTCCTTCTTCTCGGCTGCACCTTTTCGCTCACCGCCTTCGCCCGCCCCGACGCCACCGTCGCGGCCGACGGCTCCGGCAACTACACGTCCGTCCAGGCCGCCATCGACGCCGCTCCCGCCCGCTCGGCCAGCGCCGCTCCGTGGGAAATTCACATCAAGCCCGGCACTTACCGTGAACGCGTTCAAATCTCCCGCATCCTCTCTCGCCTGCTCCTCCGCGGCGACGATGCCGGCACTACGACGATCTCCTTCAATCTCAACGCCAACCTCCCCGACCCCGCCGATCCCGCCAAAACGCTCGGCACGTTTCGCACGTCCACCGTTGTGATCGAGGGCGATGATATAACTCTAGAAAACCTCACACTCGCCAACACCGCCGGCAACATCGGCCAGGCCCTCGCCCTCCGCGCCGACGGCGACCGGCTCGTCTTCCGCCGCTGCCGTTTCCTCGGCTGGCAGGACACCGTGCTTACCAACAAGGGACGTCATTTTTTCACCGACTGCTACATCGAGGGTCACGTCGATTTCACCTTCGGCGGAGCCACCGCTTATTTTTCACACTGCCACCTTCACGCCCTCGCGAACGGTTACATCACCGCCGCTTCGACTCCCGAAACCTCACCCCGCGGCTTCGTCTTCGCAGACGGCCGTATCACCGCCGCCGAGGGCGTGAAGACCTACTTGGGCCGTCCCTGGCGCCCGTTCGCCAAAGTCGTTTTCCTCCGCACCGAGATGTCGGCCGCCATCCGCCCCAAAGCCTGGCACAACTGGGGCAAACCCGACTCCGAACGCACCGCTTTCTACGCCGAGTTCGCTTCGACCGGCCCCGGGGCCACACCCGACGCACGCGTCCCTTGGTCGCATCAACTCACCGCCGCCGCAGCCGCCGCCCTCACTCCGCAATCCGTCCTCGGCGGCCCCGACCACTGGAATCCAGAAAAGTGAATTAAAACCCATGTAGGCCCGACCGCCAGCGGTCGGGC
>DATHXF010000231.1:0-7596 GCA_035459785.1 Rariglobus sp.
ACATCGAGCACCAACGCATCGATGCCCTCGGCGAGTTTCTTGCACATGATCGACGCACAAATGAGCGGCAGGCACTCCACCGTCGCGGTCACATCGCGCAACGCATACAACTTCTTGTCCGCCGGAGCCAATTCCTTGGTCTGCCCGATGAGCGCGCACCCCACCCGCTCCACCTGCTCGCGATATTCGTCCAGCGACAGCCCCACGCGAAATCCGGGAATCGATTCCAACTTGTCCAAAGTCCCGCCCGTGTGCCCGAGCCCGCGTCCGCTGATCATCGGCACGGCGACACCGCACGCCGCGACCATCGGCGCGAGGTGCAGCGAGATTTTGTCGCCCACGCCGCCCGTCGAATGTTTGTCCACCTTCGGCGCGCGCACCGACGACAGATCCGCGATCACCCCCGATTTCATCATCGCATCGGTCAACGCCACGGTTTCCGCCGTGCTCATGCCGCGTAGGAAAATCGCCATGAGCATCGCGCTCAGCTGGTAGTCGGCCCACGACCCGTCGGTCGCCCCGCGCACAAACGCCGCGATCTCATCCGCCGACAACACATGCCCGTCCCGCTTGCGGGCGATCACATGCTGCGGAAACCACGACGTGCTCATGCCACCACCCCACCCACGCCGGACGATCAGGGCAAGCCTGCCTGGAAGCGCTGGCACGCCCGATTTCGTTTTTACGGAAGTGAACTTCGTGAAACCGGAAGCACCTCCCGTTGCTGGTCCAGGCATCCATGCCAGCTTGGACGTTGAACCCACCCCACATTATGCGCGTCCCCTTGGTCATTCTCGCCCTCCTCACCCTTTGCACCGGCTCGCTAAAGGCTGTCGTTATCTTCGGAAATCTGGCCGGCTACACGAATGATGGCGGTCAAGGCGGTGCCGGAACCTTGGTTAACACCAGCGCCTCCGGCCAATATAACGGCAAAGGCGTTGGCTTCACCATGGGTTTGACGGCGTATGATGTGACAAGCCTCACCCTGCGCCTTAATAATGTAAACGACACCGCCGGCATCGATGTGCCGACCATCAGTATCTACACGGCGACCTCCACCGGCGTGCCCGTCACGTTGGTTGGTGGATTCACCAACCCGTCTTTTACCGCCGGATCAACCGCCGCCAACTATACGTTTACCCCGGCAAGCTCGATCACCCTGAATGCCAGCACCCGCTATGTGATCGTGGTGCAACAGCTCAATGTCTCCGGCGGTGTTCTTCAGGAATTCAACTGGCTGAATGGCAACGGAACCGTAACGCCCACCGGAGTTGCCAGCACCGCGACTGCTGTCTTTGGAGCCAACACGGCAACTTCAAGCCCGACCCTGATGACCGGCGTTTCCTCCCAATATAATTGGTTTGAACTCAATGGCACCGTCTCCGCCATCCCCGAGCCCGGCACCTACGCCGCACTGGCCGGCGCGGCATCCCTCGCCTTCGTCATGGTCCGCCGCTCACGCCGCCAGTCGCAGCCATAAAGCACCGGTTCACGGCCCGAGCAGGAATCTACGCGGCGACAAGCCGCTGCTCTTCTTGAACCAGTCGGAAAAATGGGAAAGCGAATGAAAGCCGAGTTCGCCCGCGACCTCCTTCACGCTGACTCCCCTCATGCGCAAACGCCGCCGCGCATGATCCATGCGGCGGGTGTTGAAATATTCGTGCGGTGTTTGATGCAGCTCCTCCTGGAATAGCTGTTGAACCCGCCGCCAGCCCACCGGCAGCTCCACGGTTTTGGCCAGATCGCGAAAGGAGGCGTTCAACGGATACCTATCCACGATCTCCTTCACGTCGCGCACAACGGCGCTGCGGGCCATCGGAAAGACAGGCGCGACATGGTGGAGCTCAAACACAGGCTGCAGGCGGCTGAACCACATCCAGAAAGCGATCTGCTGCCGGATCGAACTGCGCGCGTCCGACGGTGGCAAATGCGCCGCGGTGACAAAATCGATTTCCTTCCTGTCCGGATAAAACTCGCGCAGCAACGCCAGCGAGGCGGTCTGCAACCTGCGATAGACCGCGTTGGCCGCGCGGGCTTCGGCCGGGATGCGCAGATTGAGACCCTGCGCATAAACCGGATGCCGGGTCACCCAGGTCAAATCATAGCCCACCGACAACACTCGCGAGCCGGCGGCAATGCGGTGCTTGCGCACGGAACGACACCCCAAAAAAACATCCCCGGCGCCGCACGAAACAACCCGCCCGTCTTCAAACGCGAGTTCCACGCTGCCCTTCTCGATAAAAAAGACTGACGCGGGAATTTCCGAAAACTCTCCCCAGCCCTCGCCCCAGCTTTCCGGCGCCCCCTTATACACCCAATGCACCTGCGCATGAACCTCCTCCCGGGAGAAAACGTGCGTGAGTAGATTGAGGGCGGATGGCATACGGGGTGACTGACCCAAAACCGGCACAAGAACGCTGCGGCCTTCTATCGTTCAGGGCAAGCAGCGGCATTCTCCTCAAACCGGCGCAATACGAGTGTCGAGTTGCTGCCGGCAAAGAACTCGTAATCCACCGGCACCACCCGCGAACCGATGCCTGTTTTTTTCAAGTCGTCGCAGAGCCGTATCAACTCACGATACGGACGCCCGTCCGGACCGCACACGGGATGGATGCGCACCTCGTCCTTGCTCACGCGCACCAATTCACGGCACGCCGCGAGATGGAATTCATAATCAAACAAGCGCTCGTAGATGAACAACAGGTGCGCGCACAGCACCAGGTCGAAGCTCGCGTCGGAAAACGGCAGACACGGCAACGCTCCGCCTACATAGCGATTGTGCAAAAACCCCGTTTCGTAATCCGCGAGAAATCGTTCAGCGGCAGCACGCCGGTCAGCCTCGGCCTCATCAAGTGACACGAACGACTTCAGCCGGAAAATTTCCGGCTTGGCGCGCATCTGCGCCAGCGTGCGCGTGTAATCCAGCCGCACATGCGCGCTCAGCGTTTCGACGGAACAGCCATAGAGCGGATCCACCGCTGTGGCGCGCACGCCCAAGCGGTTCGCCTCGGTCGTGAAGGCCGACGGCCCTGCCGCGACATCCAGCACGGTGCGCCCGCGCAATGCAGAGAGATCGAGCGGAAAAAACCGCGCATACTCGGCCAGCGAGCGGCCGAAGAATGCGACGGACGACAATTCAAACGAAGGAGAAACAGACGATACGGAAACAGAAGGAGTCAAAAATGAGTTCATGATGAGAGACGTGACGGAGTTGCGGATCTGCGCCCGGATTTACGGGCATGAAAAAACCCGGCTCGGCATGAGTCGGGTTCGGCGGATTGGTTTCGATGCGGCGCAGCGCGTGCGCGTCACCATCGCCAACCCACGCTCCGCCACCACGCGCCCTCGAGGGCGGCGGTCAGCGACACGGATTGGAAGCGAGCCATCATGCGATTACCGATGCCTACATTACCGCTTCAGGCAACCGGGAAAAGTTGCGCCGGATACTCACCGCGCGCCACGAGCTCCGCCAACGCCGCCTGCACGCGCGGCTTGTCCTCGCGGTAGGTAACACCAAACCAGCTCGCGCTCGTCGTGCGCACCTCGACCGTGACCAAGCCTTGAGCAACCTGTTCGGACACGGCCTCGGGCAGATAAAACTCGGATTTCAATTCGCCGCCTCGCGCTTCGAGGAACGCTTCAAACTGTTCATTGAGTCCGGTGAAAAACTCCGAAGTAAACGCCCAGCAATTCATCGAAACGGTTTCCTCGCCCGTGTATTTTTTCCCGGACTCCGCACCGACTTCCTCACGACGGATGCCGGTGTGCTCGACGACCTTCTCGAGATAACCGTCCACGCCCGCCGCGCACACGCCGCGCGATACCGCACCGTTTTCTGAAAGCGTGTTCGCGAGACGATAACCGACCATCGCGAAGTTCGGTGCCGCATCTTCATCGGTGCCGTCATCCCGCAAAAACGCCGCAAGCTGACGAAACGCATCACGCCCAAAAAAGTCGTCGGCCCCGATCACCGCAAACGGCTCCGTCACCGCATCGCGCGCGCACCACACCGCATGCCCGGTGCCCCACGGTTTCTCGCGGCCGGCCGGCACGGCGAACCCCGACGGCAATGCATCCAGCGATTGAAATACATAATCCACATTCACCTTGTCCGCATACTTCGCGGCGACCTGCGTGCGAAACGCCTCCTCAAATTCCTTGCGGATCACGAACACCACGCGACCGAAGCCTTCGCGAATCGCGTCGAACACCGCGTAATCCAGGATGGTTTCACCGGACGGGCCGACCGGATCGACCTGCTTGAGACCGCCATAGCGGGACCCCATGCCGGCGGCGAGAACGAGAAGCGTGGGAGCGGACATCAGGAGATAAAACGAATGCAGAGCGGATAACGGTAGAGCACCCCTTCCGAGGCCTTGATCGCCGCGACAATGGCGCAAACGAGCGAGCCAATCGCGATGGCGATATAAACAAAGAACCCCACGAAGATGAAGATCAGCGGAATCGCGCACAGCGCGTAGATGACCAGTGAGAGATGGAAATTAAGCACCTCGCCGGCATGCGCCGCAGTGCGGCCGGGCTCATCTTTTTTAATAAGATAAACAATCAGCGGCAGGATGATCCCCACGCCCAGCAACGCGGAGAGATGGCAAAGAATGATGAGCGTCTTGTCATCCCCCGAGGGACGGAAAGGAGGAGGCGACTGAGGCAAATTTTCCATGGAATGGGGTTCGTCTAAATTCCAACCACGGATTTCGCCGATGAGCACGGAAAAACCACCCATACCGGAATACTCCCACATGTTGATGGTTGCACAGGGCCATCGAAAATAAAAAGGCCGCACTCCCGAAGGAGTGCGGCCTTTGCGTAAAAACCAAGCGCGGGGCGTTAGTAACTGACCACCACACCGACGTGACCGCGGGAGTCGCCCTGTGATCCAACAGGCGAGTCCTTGAGCTGCCAGCCGTAGTCGGCACGCAGGCTCAGGTAAGTGGCGAAGGAGTAGCGCAAGCCGACACCGGCCGAGCTCAGAGAGTAGCTGTCCGGCAGAAGAGCCACGGCATCATGACGGCTAAGCTCGGCATGATCCCAGAAGGCGAGAAGCTGGAGCTGCGAGTTGGGGCTGAAAACCGGAATGGAAGGCGTGCGGACTTCAACCGAGGAAACAAAGCCCTCTTCACCATTGGCCTCACGCTCGTCGTAGCCGCGGAGGCTCGCGTAGCCACCGGCACCCAGTTGCTCGCTCACGAGAAGATTGCCCGTGCTGAGCTGGCCCGTGATGCTGGCCACCAAGCTGAAGTCGAGCGGCAGGCGGGTGACGCGCTCAAGCGTCAGGCGGCCATAGCTGTAATCGGAGGCACTGCCCGGAGAGGCCGCCGCAAAGTCGTTGTCATCGTTGTGACCACCCAGTTCGCCGGGGCTGACAAAGCCGGTGGCGGTGACCGACGTGGAGCCCAACTTATCACGCAGATTGGCCGAATATCCGGCGTTGAACTGATGAATCTCGGTCTTCTTGGCAGGCAATGTCGTCGGGCCGAAGATCAGCGCGTTGGACGAGAACTTGTAATCATAGCCAAAGAAGAGCTCGTGATTGAGGTTAAGCTTGGCGGCCAAAGGAATCGAGTAGCGCAAGCCGGCGGAATAGCTCTCACCCTCCGCATTGAGCGTATTGGCGATGACCTCGGCGGTGGAATTGGCGTAAGCGGCGTAAGTGGTAAGCGTATGGCGCCAGGGCAGCGGAACGACATAGCTGGCGGAGTGCGCGTAGAAATCATCCAGCTTGTCAGCCGTCGTGAACTGGTAGTTCAGCTGATGATCCTTGCCGAAGGCGTTGCCCCAATTGGCACCGACAAACCAGCGGTTGTCGCCCGTGGCTTGGTTGCCCGAGTTTTCGTAGCCGGCGTAAAACCGGAAGGGGCGGCGGTCTTCGACCTGAAGAACGAGATCGGTGGTGCCGACTTCGGCACCGCGGGCGTAAACCAAGCCCACGCGGCGGAACGGATTTTGATTAAGCCAATTCAGGTCGTCGAAGATCGACTTGGAAGCCAGCACACCGCCGGGGGCGGTGCGGATCTGCGAAGCCAGCAGTTCGTCGGAGAACCATTTGTTGCCCTCGACCTTGATGGTGCCAAGGCGGGATTGAAGCACGATGATACGAAGGGTGCCTTCGGTGATATCCTGCTCGGGCACGATGACGTCCACAACCGGGAAGCCTTTGGCCTTGAAGAAGGCGACCACATCGCGATTCAAAGCGTTGATGCTGGCAAGGGTGACGGGGCGACGCAGGTAGTTGTTGGCAACCGTGGCAAGGAACTCGGTGGTATTGAGTAACTGCAGATCTTCCGTCGCGACCAATCCGGACACGTTGCCCAGAGCCTTGGTGCTCTCAGGCGTGGAGCCAAACGCAAGGCCATCAAGGGAAGTGATCAGCACGGCATTGAGCTTGGCTTCCTCTTCAGAAACCACCGGAGGAACCGGCTCCGCTGGCTTGGGGGCTTCCGCCTTGGGCTCTTCAGCCTTAGGTGCATCCATCTTGGGTTCCTCAGCCTTGGGCTCCTCGGCCTTGGGTGCGTCAGATTTGGGAGCTTCCGCAGGGGTGCCCGTGGCATCTTCCACCTTAACGAAAGGAGCCGTCTCTGGGGTGATGATACCGGTCTCACCCGGAGTCTTGGGCGCAGGCGACACTCCGTCGGTGCCTTGGGCACCGGCAGAGAGCGTGAGCCCAAGCCCCAGCAGCACGCCAAGCGGCGCGGGCCAGCGAAGCTTGGCGGCAAGGGACGTGGCATTGTTCATTCGATTGAGTCCGGGATTGTTCATATATCCTTTTCAGGCTTTTCGTTATAGGTCGCTTGCTTGGCGGTCGATACGCGATCAGGGCAGAATGATCGTGTTGCTGAAGACCGTCTGGCTGAAGGTTTCGATCTGACCGGCAGGCACGATGTCGAAGGTGGATGTCGCGAGACCACCCGCGGTTCCGGGAGCTTCGGCAAGCTTGCCGGCGAGGGCGAGCAAGCCTTCAGGGATGACCGAGCCGTCGTAAGCAAGGCTGGAAGCCTTTTCCTCGGCCTCACGCTCAAGACGCTCGCGCTCACCCTCGTAGTTGAAGGGATTCGGGCCCTTGAAGTAGATCGTGCCAGGGATAAACGGCGCGCCGACGTTGGTGAAGGCGAAGGCCGGATTGTAACCGTAGGACGAATACTGGGTGAATCCGAGCTGGATGTTGTCGAACGTTACGCTGCCGAAGGCCCCGCCGAAGATCGTGATCGTGTTACCGTTCACGGTATTCGAGGTGTGGCCAAGGATCGTGCCGCCCTGGAAGATCGAGCCGTTGAGAGCATCGCTACCGGAATCCACGATAAACGTGTAGTTAGACGCATTGCCCGCGAGGGTGATCGTGCCGTTGTTGATGAACGAGCCGAACAGGTTGACCGTGGCCGGGTTGCCAGGCAGGCCCGGAGTGGGCAGGCCGGTCGACTGGGTGGTCGTGTCAAACACCGTGTTGGCGGAATTCAGGATCAGGTAGGAAATCGGCGTGGAATCACCGATGAAGCCCTGGAAGATCGGGGAGGAACCGATCTCCAAGCCGCCGACCGTCGTGGCGCCACCATTGATGGTGCCAGTGAAGGTCACGGTATC
>DATHXF010000232.1:0-9460 GCA_035459785.1 Rariglobus sp.
ATGAGCGCGATCTGCTCCTGGAACATCAGGTAGGCGGGCTTCTTCGGGTCGCCATTGAACTCGTTTTCGAGGTCCACAAGATTGAAGGTCGTGGGCAACAGGTCGAGGCCGGGAAGAAGCGGTTTTCCGTCCTTGTCCTGCAGGACATCGCGAATGATCAGGTCGGACAGCTCCACGCCGCCCGGCTCGAAGAACGAATACACCGAACCGTGTCCGTCGGCGTTGAGCTTGTTCCAACGCTCCAGCCGCATGAGCCAGATGCTCGCGTTGGACTGGGTGTCGAAGTCGCACAACAGCACACGACGGCCGTTGGCGGCGAGACAAGCCGCGGTGTTTACGATCAGGGAGGTCTTTCCGACGCCGCCCTTGTAGTTAAGAAAGCTGATTTTACGGGCCATGATTAAACACTGAGAACCTTTGCGTTATTAATTCAACACCATGCTCATATCTTGTTCCTTAGCCAGAGCCGAGCCATGTCGTGATTTGTTTTTATGCTTTTTTCGCAGGCCGCCAGTCTAGACCCCGATTCGACGCGGTTTTACGCCGTCGTCACACGGGCGACACAGGGCCGACACCGGACACGGGTATGCTTCCCGGGTGCGCCCTTTGATTCTCAGTGTGGATGATGAACAAGACGTGACCGACCTCGTGCAGTTTCACCTGACACGGGCCGGTTACGAAGTGATGACCGCGGCCAACGGCCGCGAAGCACTCGCCTGCGTATCCAGCCGTCGCCCCGACCTGATCCTGCTCGACCTCATGCTGCCCGACATCGATGGATTCGGTGTCTGCGAGATCTTGCGCCGTGAATCCGCCACTGCGGCGATCCCCATTGTGATCCTGACCGCCTGGGCGACGACGGATGCCCGCAGTCTCGGTCTGGAACTGGGCGCGCTCGACTACCTCACCAAGCCCTTCAGTCCGCGCGAACTCACTGCCCGGGTAAAGCGCTTGCTCAGCCTGCGCAGCAGTTCGCCGTCCATCGCCTGAATGGGGTTTCGCTGGCCTCGTCCGCGCATAAGTCCACTGTGGGCGGGATGCAGAAATCAGCCGTCCGCGATGCGATCATCGCCCAGCTTCAACGCGAACTCGACCTCCAGACCCGCGCCGCGCATGCCGCGCGCGAGGAGGCCACCAGCGAGGAGAGCAAATCCGAGGGCAAATACGACATGCGCGGCCAGGAAGCGGCCTACCTCGCCGAGGGTCAGGCGCGCCTCGCACTCGAACTTACCGAGTCGCTCACTCTCTACCACGGGATCGACCTGGCCGAGCCTCCCGCGAACGCACCCGCTGCGGTCGGTGCTTTGGTGACACTGGAAGCCCGCGGCAAACAGACGCTCTACTTCGTCGGCCCGCGCAACGGAGGACTTGAAGCCCAGGTCGGCGACATCTCTTTCACAGTAATCACTCCGTCCTCACCCCTCGGCCGGCAAATCGTGGGGCAACGGGTCGGCGCCTCCGTGCAACTGCCCGGTCGCGGCGGTCCCGTGCAGCACAAGATTGTCGAGGTGCGTTGATTGAGTTGCCAGTGCCGCGTGCTTCGCGTTTCACGGGGCTATGCGTCTTTTGATCGCCCTCTTCCTCGCCTTTGTCTCCAGCCATCTCGCGGCCGCATCCATGCCCGTCGAGCTGACCGCCGCGCTCAAGGATTTCCGGGCCGAGGGCCCCAAGGGATGGGCATTCGTCCAAACGACTACCGCCGGTGACCACAGCCGTGTCGAACGCTTCGAACCGCTCGGCAAATACTCCATACAGTGGGTGCTCCTGAAACAGGATGGTCGCGAGCCCACCGCCGACGAGATTCAGAAATACACCGAGCTCAAGGCACGGCGCTCCTCCAACGAAAATGCGCCCAACGTGAAGGACCAGATCATCCCCGACACGTGCGAAGTTCTTTCCGAAACCCCCGAGCGTGGCGTCTATCGCTTCCAACTCAAACCGGGTGACTCTGACGACAGCTCCGCGCCATTCATGCGCGCCACCTTCACCTTGCACCGCCCTTCGGCCACCATCGAGCAAGTCGAACTCGCCAGCACCGGACCGTTTTCCCCCGTTATGATGGTGAAAGTGCAGGAGGCCCGCACCGTGATAATCTACAGCCTGCCTTCCGGCGAAACCCCTTCTCTTCTGAAGGAAGTCACCGTGCGCGTTCGCGGACGCGCCATGTGGTTCCGCTCGCTCGACCAGGATATGACCGTCGCGTATTCGGACTACGTTTTCGCCGGTAAAAAATAGCCGACGTCAGCGCGTTCAGATCGCGTTGTCGTAAAGGTCTTCGTAGGCTTGCGCAGTCTTGTCCCAGCCGAAATTGGCGCGCATCGCCCTCGCCTGCACCGCACGCATCTGCGGCTTGTCGGCAAAGAGCGTCAGCGCCCGCTCCAGTCCTGCCGTCACGCCTTCGGCGCTCGGGAAAAACATCACTCCCGTGCCCGCTTCGGGGTTGTGATCAAGATCAACGACCGTGTCGGCCAGTCCGCCGACCCGAGTCACCAGCGGAATCGTCCCGTAGGTCTGCGAATACATCTGATTCAGGCCGCACGGTTCAAATCGCGAGGGCATTAAAAAGAAGTCGCTACCCGCCTCGATCAGGTGGCTCATGCCTTCGTCCAGGCGTGACGACAGGAAAACCTTTCCAGGTGCCGATGCGGCCAGTTCCCGCAAGCTCGCTTCGAGCGCCTTGTCCCCCGTGCCGAGCACGATCAGTCGCACGTCCTGTTTCCGGAAAAAATCCTCATTCGCCAAAGCCAGATCGACGCCCTTCTGCTCGGTCAGACGGCACACCATGCCGATCACCGGTCCGGTGAACTTAGGGTCGAAGCCGCTCCGCTTGAGCAGGTCGGCGCGACAGACCGCTTTGCCTGCGAGATCGTTCACCGAGTAGTTGGCCGGGATCAGCGTGTCGGTCTCCGGACTCCACACGGCGGTGTCGATGCCGTTGATCAAACCGACGATGTCGTCGTTGCGCGTGGCAACCACGCCGTCCAGACCACAGCCGAATTCCGCCGTCTGGATTTCGCGCGCATAACGCGGGCTCACCGTGGTCACTCGGTCCGAAAATAAAATGCCCGCCTTCATCATGCTCATCTGCCCATAGAACTCCACGCCATCGATGCCCATGAGTTCATCCGGCAGATTGGTGCGATAAAACGAGCGCATCGGGAACACGCCTTGGAACGCGATGTTGTGGATCGTGAACACGGTCTTCATCGCCAGCGTCACACCGTAACGCTGTTCCGCGTGGCGCAGCAGCAGCGGCAGCAGGCCGCACTGCCAGTCGTGGCCGTGCACCACGTCGGCGCTCAACTCGAGAAAGCGCATGGTCTCGACCACGCCTTTGCAGAAAAAGATGAACCGGTGATGGTTGTCCTCATAGTCGCGCTCCGGCGTGCCGTAGGGACTGCGGCGGTCGAAAAACTCTTCACGGCACACCAGGTGCACGGTGAGATTCGGCGCGGGCGAGAACGAGCGCACCTCGCCGGTCATGAATGTGTCGCCCATCTCGATGCGCAGCCCGAGCGTGCGTTTCGCCGCGCTCGCCAGAGGGTGGTCCACCACCGCGCGATAACCCGGCAGGAAGACGGCCACCTCGTGTCCGCGCCCGGCCATCGTCGTCGAAAGCGCCCCCACCGCATCCGCCAGTCCGCCCGTTTTGATGTAAGGAAACAATTCACTGGCGGCCTGGACGATTTTCATCGCCGCAATCTAACGCGTCACGTTGCCTCATTTCCACTGCAAAACTCGGATGATCCGAGGTTTTGGCGGCACCTTGAAACGACATGAAATTCCGCGAACAGCTCCTGGAAGTCCTTCGTCAACCCGGCTACCGACCCTCAACCATCCTCGATCTCTCCCGCGCCGTCGGGCTCAACAAGAAGCAGCGGCCTCAATTCGCCCACGAGGTCCGCACGCTTCTCGGCAAAGGCGAACTCTCCCTCGTCAACGGCGACCGCATCGTTCTCCCCAACTACCGCGCCGGCGGTGGTGGCTCATCCAAGCCCGCACGCGAAGTTTTCCAACCCCGCTCGCAACAATCCCGCCACGACTCCGCTCCTGCGTCTTCGTCCGACCGCGAGACCCTCACCGGCCGCATCAGTTTCCGCGCCGGTGGATCGGCCTTCGTCATGCCGGTGCGCGACACCACCGTTCCGTCCGCCGACGTCGAATCCATCCAGATTTTCCCCGAGGACACCGGCGTCGCCCTCCACGGCGACATTGTCGAAATCCTCGTCAACCCCGGCATCCGCCAGCGTCGTGATGGTCGCGGCACCGAGCGCACCGGCCGCGTCCTCGACGTCGTCGAGCGCGCCCGCGACACTGTCGTCGGCAATCTCCAAAAAATCCGCAGCTCCTACTACGTGAAGCCCGACGACCCTCGTATGTTCCACGAGGTCTCCGTCGGCGATCCCGCGCTCACCAAACTCAAGCCCACGCCCGCCGTCGGCGACAAGGTCGTCGTGCAACTCTCCCCGTGGACCAAGCGCAGCCAGCTCCTCCAGGGTGAAATCATCGAACGTCTCGGCAAAACTTTCGAGCCCCGTGCCGAGCTCGCCGGCATCTACCACAAGTTCAAACTCGACCCCACCTTCCCTGCCGCCGTCGAGCGCGAGGTCGCCTCGCTGCCCGACACCGTGCAGCCCTCCGAACTCACCGGCCGCCTCGACTACCGCGAGATCCCGACGTTCACGATCGATCCCGACGACGCCAAGGACTTCGACGACGCCCTTTCGCTCGAATACCTCGACAACGGCGACATCCGCGTCGGCATCCACATCGCCGACGTGTCCGCCTATGTGAAGCCCGGCACCGAGCTCGACAAGGAGGCCCAACGTCGCGGCAACTCCACCTACCTCGTCGGCACGGTCATCCCGATGCTGCCGGAAAAACTCTCCAACGGTCTCTGTTCGCTCGTCGAGGCGCAGGACCGTCTCACCAAGGCCGTGTTCCTCGTGTTCGATCCCAAGGGCCGCCCCAAGTCGCACACCTACGCCAACACCGTCATCCGCAGCCGCAAGCGCCTCACCTACAAACAGGCCTACGCCCTCCTCTTCGAAGACAGCTTCGATAAAATCCGCGCCCTGCCGCTACCCGCAAAACACCAGACCGGCTCCACCGGCCGCGCACTCTCTTCGCTCGACGACACCGAGCTGACCGATCTGCAGAAATGGGTGCGCCAGCTTTGGAAAATCGCCGCCAAACTCCGCCACGATCGCATGGCCAACGGTTCCCTCGACCTCGACATGCCCGAGACCAAGGTCTTCGTGGACGCCGAGGGCTACGCCGACCGCCTCGAAAAAATCGAGCACGACGAGAGCCATCAGCTCATCGAGGAGTTCATGCTCTCCGCCAACGAGGCCGTCGCCCGCCTCACGAAAAACAACAAGCTCCCGTCGATCTACCGCGTCCACGACGATCCCGACGCCGAAAAGCTCAACGAGCTGCGCGAGTTCCTCGTTACCTATGAAATCCGCACCGGCGACCTCACCGTGCGCGAGGAACTCGTCAAACTCCTCCAACTGCTCGCGCATCATCCGCAGGGCTACACGCTGCGCACGCAGCTCCTGCGCAGTCTGAAAAAAGCCGCCTACCGCGGCTCGCCCGACGGTCACTACGGTCTCGCGAAAAACGACTACACGCACTTCACGTCGCCGATCCGCCGTTACTCCGACCTGATCGTCCACCGCGTCTTCGATCACTACCTCATCAAGCACGAGGGCAAAAAAGCGCCCGCCAACTACAACTACGGTTACAGTGCCGCGAAGATGGATTCCCTCGGCGAGCACCTCAGCCTCACCGAGATCAACTCCACCGAAGCCGAGCGCGAGAGTGTCAAAATCAAGCTCCTCGAATTCTTCGAGCGCGAGCTCGCCAAGGAAAAGAAAACCAAGTTCGCCGCCGTCATCACCGATGTGCGCCCCAACGGTCTCTTCGTCGAACTCATCGAATCCATGACGTTCGGCTTCATCCCGATCACCGTGCTGACCGACGATGTTTACACGATCAACGGCTCCGGTGACGCTCTCGTGGGCCGTCGCACCAAAACGACTTACCAACTCGCCGCGCGCCTCGAAGTCGCCGTCGAAAAAGTGGACCGCTTCAAGCGCCTGATCGACTTCCGTCCCGCCGGCCCGGGCGGCAGCGCCGCCACGTCGGCGATGCCGATGGATAAACCGGTGAAGCCACACCCCTCGGTGCCGTTGCCCAAAAAGAAGCCCTCAGGTTCATCCAAGCCCAAATCGAAAAAACGTTAATTTTTGGCCACTCCTTTTGCGTCCGGGTGTCTTTGCGTGCATATTCCCGCAAACAATCATGTCCCACTACGCCTTCGCCCAAACTTTCCGTTCGCTCTACGACAAAGCTGTTTCCCTCTACGCCAAGGGTCAGCGTGGAGCCGAAACCTATTTCACCGCCGATGAATCCGCCTGGCTCGCCAGCAACGGCATCACCGCGCAGCACCTCTACGACTACGCCGAGGACCAGAACAACTACGGCGAACCCGGCTACGACATCGCCCTCGGCATCGAATACGTGCGCCGCGACTATTTCCTCAACGAGCAGCAGGGCCAGGTGACCATCCGCTTCGCCGATCCCGACACCTGGCCGGCCAAAACCGCCGCCGTGCAGGGCATCGAGTGGCTCCCGCGCATCATACCAAAGGCCCGCGCCAAACTGCGCGGCGAACTCCCCTCCTCGCTCATGTATAGCTGCGGCGGCGACCGGAAATTTTTCAAGGCCAACGATGTCCACCCCGTCGAGTTCCTGAGCCTCGTCTGGCGCCTCAACGGCAACGACGACGCCATCATCGACTGGGTTGTCCGTCGCAGCAGCGGGGTATTCTGAGCGCCTCGTATAATTGCCATAAAAAAGGCGGCCTCGTTTGAGGCCGCCTTTTTTGCGCGAACGAATCGGAAATCAGGCGATGGCCTTCTCGTAGGCCGCCGCGTCGAGCAGCGCGCTCGCGGAGCCGGCGTCGGCCAGCTTGAGCTTGAGCATCCAGCCGCCGTCGTAGGGCGCGGAGTTGACCGTCTCGGGGGCGGAATCAAGCGCGGGGTTCACCGCGATGACCTCGCCGGCCACGGGCGAATAGAGGTCCGAGGCGGCTTTCACCGACTCAACGACGCCGAACACCTGGCCGGCGGCGAGCACAGCGCCGACCTTGGGCAGCTGCACATAGGTGATGTCGCCCAGGCTGTTCTGGGCGTAGTCGGTGATGCCGACCGTCGCCGTGCCGTCACCGGCGGACTTCAGCCATTCGTGGGATTTTGCGTAACGGAGATCGGAAGGGACGCTGCTCATGTTAGGATTTCTTTAATTGGACGAAGGGAGGTTTGACCAGATGCAATTGCAGCAAGGTGCCGCGAATATCGACCGACAGCGGAGCCGTCGCCGCCGCCGTGGTCACGAGCGCGGAGCCGATGGCTTCGTTGAGGATCGGCGAAAGCGTGCCCGAAAGCACCTTGCCGACCACCGTGCCGTCGGCGCCCAGCACCGGCGTGTCGGCGCGCACGATGCGGCGGTCGCCGGTTTTGAAGAACACGACTTTGTTGGCCGCGCCGTTTTTCTTTTCGGCGACCAGAGCGTCGCGACCGATGAAGTCGCCGCCCTTGTCGAGTTTCACCGTCCAGCCGAGACCGGCCGTGAGCGGGGAAATGTCGGCGGTGATCTCATGTCCGTAGAGTGGATAACCGGCTTCGAGCCGCAGGCTGTCGCGCGCGCCGAGTCCGGTGAGTTCGAGTCCGTGCGCCGCGCCGGCGGCGACAACCGCCTCGGTGAGCGCGACGGCATCGCCGGCCGCGTGGTAAAGTTCAAAACCGTCTTCGCCGGTGTAGCCGGTGCGGCTGATGATGCAGTGAACGCCGGCCACGGTGCCCTCGGCAAAGTGATAGTAGCCGATGCGGTCGAGCTTGGCGCCGGTGAGCGATTGCACGATGGCGACCGCCGTCGGACCTTGGATGGCGATGAGCGCGTAATCGGCCGAACGGTCGGTAACGGTGACGTTGAAACCTTTGGCCTGCTCCAGGAGCCAGGCGACGTCCTTGTCGATGTTGCCCGCGTTGATGCAGAGGAAGTAGTCCTCGGGTGCGCGCATGTAGACGAGCAGGTCGTCCACCACGCCGCCGGTCGGGTAGCACATCGGCGAGTAAAGCACGCGGCCGGGAAACAGTTTGGCGACGTCGTTGGTGACGACGTGGTTCAGGTAGCGGAGCGCATCGGGGCCCTTCACATCGACCTCGCCCATGTGGCTCACGTCGAAAAGACCGGCGGAGCGGCGAACGGCCTTGTGCTCCTCGAGGATCGATCGGTATTGGACCGGCATTTCCCAGCCGGCAAAGTCCACGAGGCGGGCTCCGTGGGAGGCGTGGAAATCACGTAACGGCGTGCGTTTCAGTTCACTCATGCGGTCGAAACTAGGCCCGCGGGCCGCACGGTGCGCAAGTCACAACGTCGCCCTCCGGACATAATAAACCCGGGTATCGCGACTCGTTGGAGCGCAACTACCCGGGCGAAATCAGTCGGCAAAATCAGTTCGTGTAGAACTTTACGATCTCGGCCACCAGATACTTGTGGTCGGCGGGGGAGATTTCCTTCGCGGCGAGCAGCGCGTCGGCCTGCAGCACGCGATAGGTCATCTCCTGGAAACGGTCCTCGGCCTCGGCGACCGGGGGAACCGCGGGCTTCAGATCAACGACGAGATCGTTCGGGGTGAGATCGGTCATCGCACCGAGGTCGTAGTCCATGCCCCAACGGAAGAAGCGTTTGTCATATTCGTTGGCGATGGGAAGCACCGTGGTGGCAACCGGGGCGAAACCAGGCTTTTCCAGTTCGATCGTGTAGGCGGACGAACGGTTGAGATCGATCTTGAAGGGGGTCGTGCCGACCTCGAGACCGTTTATGCGTCCGACGGCGCCCTCGGGATTGGAGCGAACCACCACGGTTTGCGTGCGGCCCTTGCTCATCACGGCGCAACCGGAGGTAAACGAAAGGACGCAGGAAGCCAGCATCGCCGGCATAAAGAATCGGAGTTTCATAGGGTAGAAATCAGGGGGAGGGTTGAACGGAGTATTTTTTACAGTCTTGAACGGTCAAGGGCAATCACCGTCATAATCATCTTCACCTGTTGATTCGTAATGCCAGCTACTGGACTGCATTCGACAGACCTCGGTCCAACGTCACGCCTCGCCACCATGTTCCTCGCCTACTGGGTTCACAACCTCAGCCCGTTCCTTATCCAGTTTACCGATACAATCGGTATACGTTACTACGGGCTGGCTTACCTGCTGGGATTTCTTGGCGGAGCCGCCGGACTCCACCTGTATGCCCGCGCCAAACGCTCGCGTCTCCCGGCCCCGGTGATCTCCGATTTCATCATCGCGATCGTCATCGGCGTGATGGTCGGCGGACGCTTGGGCTCCTTTATTTTATATGAAGGCTGGCGGCATTTCGGCAGCGACCCGTTTGCGAT
>DATHXF010000233.1:0-7455 GCA_035459785.1 Rariglobus sp.
CCCCAACGCCGACAAGTTTATCACCGGCTACCTGAAGAACGCCAAAGGCCGTAGTTTTTTTGTGATACAAGGCCACCCCGGCCAATGGGACGACGCCCGCTGGGCCGAGTTCGTGAAGCTCGTCGATTACCTCCAGGCGAATCACATTCCCATCGTCACCCCGACCGAAGCCGCCGCGCTCGTCGCGCCCGCGCACTGATTTCCGGGCAGGGGCGTGGCTCGACCACGCCCGCTCCGGCCGCCGGGTAAATCCGCACCGCTTTCAATAGGTTGAAAGCCCGGACCGTTTCCAGCCCGAGCCTCAAGACATAGGGTTCAGACATCGCATTTCACGCCCCGTGTGAATGCCGCACTTCACCCCTCCTCCTCTCTTTATTTTTCATGAATATCCCCACCCGTCTTGCCATCTCCACCCTGTCGCTCGGTCTCGCGGGGTTCATTTCCACGTTAAATGCGGCTTCCCTAACTTGGGACCAAGGCGGCGCGACTCCAGCTGCACCGAACTCCGTCGCCGGCACCTGGGACACCACCAACGCCTATTGGAGCAATATCATCGCAAACCCCGGAGCTCCGACCGACTCCATCTGGAATAACACCAACAACGACACCGCCATATTCACCGGCGGCGCGGGATATACCGTTACCCTCGGAACTCCGATCACAGTGGGGGGCCTTGAATTCAACACCTCCACCGGAATATCCGTAAACATTCTGCTGCAATCCTCCACCCTGACGCTCGCAGGTGGTGCGACCACGACAATAAAGGTCACCGACGTCGCTGCCCTCACCACGATTTCCTCCGCTATCACCGGCAGCAGCGGTCTCACCAAAACCGGCAGCGGCGGCCTCCAACTGAGCTCCGCCTCCAACAACTACAGCGGCAACACCACCATGAGCGGCGGTTCGCTCCGCATCGGCGTCACCAACGGCCTGAGCACCGCCTCCGCACTGGTCATGACCAGCGGCACCTTGGAAATGCAGGGCAACAGCCAGACCGTGACAGGTCTCACCGGTGCCAGCGGCAACACCATCCGCAACCGCGCCGCCGGCACCTCCGTGTTCACCGTCAACGGCTCCTCTGCGACCACCTATGCCGGCTCGCTGACCGACCAGAGCACGAACGTGAACCAGTTGCTCGCCCTTAAAACCGACGGCACCAGCCAGCTTACCCTGTCCAACACCAGCGGCCTCACCTTTCACGGCGCCACCACGATCACCGGCACAAGCACGTTGAAACTGAACGCCGGCGCGAATCTCACCAACACCAGCTCCGTCACCGTCAGCGGCGGCACGCTCACCAGCGCCAGCGGCAACATCAATCTCGGCGTCGGAGCCACCTCGATGAGTTCCGGCAACATCACTCCCGCCGGCGTGGGCACGGTCGGCACCTTCACACTCGCCGCCAGCCAAACCTTCACCACCACCGGCGGCACCCTGAACTTCGATATCGGCGGCACCTTTGACCAGATCATCAGCTTGGGCTCAGGAACCTTCAGCCTCACCAATACGACTCTCGCCCTTAGCGGACTCACCTCCGTGGCAGGCACCTACCAACTGTTCACCGGCTTCACCTCCGGCAGCGTCAACAACCTCAACATCACCGGCCTCACCGGCGGCTTCACCGGCTCGTTGGATAACACCGGCCTCCTCACCGTCTCCGCCATCCCCGAGCCCTCCACCTACGCCGCCCTCGCCGGCGCCTCCATGCTGGGCTTCGCCGCCTTCCGCCGTCGCCGGTCCGTGCGCTAAACGCGCTGTCCGATGACACTGATCCGCCGCTCGCATTCACTCGCATTCGCCGTCTTCGCCTTTTCCGGCGTTGCGACGATTGCCGCGCCGGATGCCAAACTCCCCGACCCGCCCGTCCCCGTCGTCCTCAAGGTGGACGACCTCTCCGTCCGCGGAAACGGAACCGTATCCGAACGCTGGAGACGCATCACCGACTTCGCCCTCGAGCGCAAAATCAAGCTCTCCATCGGCCTCATCGCCAAATCCCTCGAAGGCGACAAGCCCGCTTACTCCGCCTATCTGAAGGATCTCCAAAAGAGCGGCCTCATCGAGTTCTGGTTCCACGGCTACGACCACGGCGTGCACAAGGACGGGGAGGCCGGCAAGGACTACGCCGAATTCGCCAACCGTCCTTACGAAGAACAAAAGCGCCGCTTCGAGATCAGCCAGAAACTCGCCGTCGAAAAACTCGGTGCCCCGTTCACCTGCTACGGACCTCCCGGCGGCGGCAACACCCAGGCTTCTGACGCCGACTGGGACGCATCGACCCGCGTGATGGCCGAAGACCCCGCGATGAAGCTCTGGTTTTATCCCAAAGCTCTCGACGAACGCGGCTCCCAACTTCAGTCCGCCGGCAAGGTCATGATCCTCGACCGCGTATATCAGGTGAACATCGAGCAGCCGCTCTTCGTTCCGAATCCGGAAAAATTCATCGAGGCCTACTCCAAACACGCACCGGGCCGCCGTTATTTTATTTTGCAAGGCCACCCCGACCAATGGGACGACGCCCGCTGGGCCGCCTTCGTGAAGCTCGTGGACTACCTTCAGGCCAACCGCATCCCCATCATCACTCCGACCGAGTTGGCCGTATCCCTCGGATACTCAAAACCCTGAAACAGACCCGACCTTGGCTTCCTTGCTACGCCGAAATCTTATAACACGCCTGTTTCAATAGTTTGAAAGGTCCCGCCATTTCAAACCCGGCTTTTACATGTTCAAAGTGAAGCCTGTGGTGCTCCTTACCCCCTTTCTGGGCCCGCATACCCTTACCCACGTTCCGACCGCTACTTTCTTATTATATCCATGCGTCGCCCACACCCCTCCGCCTCGCAACTTGCCACCACCTGCGCCCTCTTCCTCCTCGCCCACTCCGCGCAGGCGGCGACGTATTACTGGGACAACAACGGAACGACCGCCGGCTTCGGCACTGCAACGGGAACATGGGCAGCGCCCACGACCGGCGATTCCACACAAGGCTGGAGCACCAGCAGCACCGGCGTGCTTGTGCCGGGTAACATCACCACGGCCACCGTTGATCTCCTTAATTTCGGCACGGGCACAACTTCACTCGGCCTGGCCGCCGGCACGATCACCGTAAGCGGCACCGTGAGCGCCGTGAACTTTGCGTTCGGATCCGCATCCGGGGCGATCACGCTCTCGGGCGGCACGCTCGCCATGGGCAGCACCACGGGCGTCTTCACGGTGAACAACACCTCCGATACCATTAACTCGGTGCTCACCGGCACCAACGGGTTGACCAAGGCGGGGACGGGCACCCTGTTCCTGACCGGAGCAAACACTTATACCGGCGCGACCCGCCTCAATGGAGGAATCCTAAGCTTGGACGGAAACACCGGAACCCTCGCCGCAACCTCCACCATCACCGGCAACGGCGGCACGTTTGTTTACGACAATACCAACTCGACCGGAACCAAAGCCCAGTCTCTCGGCGCTGTGACGGCGAGCTCCGGCGCCACCACCATCACCAACGTTCAAGGAACCGCCGATTCCTCCACGCTTACCGTGTCATCCCAAGCCGCGCGCACCGTGGGAGCGACTTTGAACTACGTGAATTCCGGCGCAGGCGCTTCGATCGTCACCACCACCGGTGTCTCCTTCGACCGGGGCGTTTTTTTTAACGGAACCAACTATGCGGTCGAAGCCAACGGCAGTGCGATCACCGCGCCCAACTATGTCGCCTATGTTTCTGGAAGTGGTTTTTTCAGCACGTCATTGAGCGGCGGAACGATCACCGTCGGCACCAACAGCCATTGGTTGATCGACCAAAATGTCGCTCTGGCAGGCGGCAATTCGGGTAATAGCACCTACAAATTCAACGGATCTTACACGCTGACAAACACCGGCACGCTTACATTGGGCGGCGTCCTCGTCAGCGGTGGCCAGGCAAACATCTCAGGCAATGGCAGCTTCAGAGTAGGCACCGGAGGTGGAGACATCGTAATCCGGACGGACTTAAGCTCCGACAGTCTGAGCATTAATCAGAATGTGGTCACAACCAACAACACCACTCCCACCATTATCACGAAATCGGGTGCCGGAACGTTGACGTTTACCGGAAGCGCCAACAACTACGGCGGCAGCACCTATGTTAATGAAGGCACCTTGAGAGTTACTCAGAACCGAGGGCTCGGTTTTGGCGGAAACAACACCGCCAACGTGGCGGTTGGATCCACGATCGTGGCGGCTAATGCAAAACTCATACTGAGCGGAGCCACCAGTGCCATCACTGTCAATGAACCCATTACCCTCAATGGCGGCAGCCTGGAAAACGACAGTGCCACAAACACGGTTACGATCGATAACGGTGTTGCCGGGATTCAACTGACCAATGCCGGCACGGGCTACAGCGGCACCATTTCTGTCGCATTCAGTGGAGGCACCGCCACTGCCACTGCTTCACAAGCAAGCGGTCCGATCAACGGTCTGACTCTCACGAGTGCCGGCACCGGTTACACTTCCGCCCCGACCGTCACCATCACCGGCGATACAGGCAGCGGAGCAACTGCCACCGCCATCCTCTCCTCCGTCACCCTCAACGGCACCGCCAACACCATCGGCGGCGCCGGCAATCTCATCATCAACGCAGTCGTCGCCGACGGCACGTCCTCCGGCGGCTTCTCCAAAATCGGCGCCGGCATCGTAACGCTCAACGGAGCGAATACCTACACCGGCGGCACCACCGTCACCAACGGCACACTCGCCCTCGGCGCGGCTGATCGCATTGCCGACACCAGCAATCTTGTCATGTCCGGCGGCACCTTCTCCACCGGCGGCTTCAGCGAGACGCTCGGCACGCTCACCCTCACCGCCAATTCGATCATCGATCTCGGCGCCGGCACTTCCGCCCTGGTCTTTGCCGACAGCAGCGGCGCGACCTGGGGTTCTTCAATCACCCTGAGCTTTATCAACTTCACCGATGGCGTTGACACCATCCGCATCGGCACGACCGCCGGCGGACTTACCGGCGGCCAGCTCGGCCAGATCACCATCAACGGCCAGCTCGCCAGCATCAGCAGCAGCGGTTTCCTTTCCACCTCCTCAGTCCCCGAACCCGCCACCTACGCCGCCATCGCCGGCATGGCCATCCTCGGATTCACCGCACTCCGTCGCCGCCGGGTTCACGCGTAAGACTCCAGGTTCGTATAGGCGAACAACTCGTCCGCGCCCGCTCCGGCCCACCGGAACACTCCTTAGTCGTGCCCGCCCTCAACGCCTTTCCGTCCATGATCACACGTTTCTTTGTCTCAATTCTCGCGCTCAGCGCCTCCGCTCTGCTCGTCGCCGAGCCCGCGCCGGTTCTCTCCTGGAACTTCAACGAGGTCGCCGGCGACTTTACCGCCAACACCGGTTCCGGCGGTGCCGCCGATCTCTACCTGGTCGGCCCGGGCGGAGGCAAAACTCCCGCCTTCAGCGTCGATGCCCGCGGCGTCTCCGGAAAACCCGGCGACCACGCCTTCGATCTCACCAGTTCCACCGGCATGGGCGCCAACACGCCCAACTCCACCGGTCCCACCGGCGTCGTCTGGTCCAAATCACCCGGACTCGCGTCCCTCCCTGAAGTCTCTTCCTTCACCCTCACCGGTTGGATCATGCCCACCGCCACCGTCACCAACGCCGCGCGCCTTGTTTCTTCGTCCACCATCACCCTCATGGCCGGCGTCGAAAACCGGATCACCCTCCAGGTCAACGGCACGAGCTCGTCCATTCAAAGCGAGCCCGCCTACGACTCCGTCGGCAACTGGATCTTCGTGGCGGTAACTTACGACGGAACCCGCGCCACCGACAACGTGACCTACTACGTCGGCTCCACCGAGGCCGGCAGCCTCGCCAAGGCCGGCACCGTCACCGTCGCCGCCGGAAAACTTAAACCGCTCACCGGCCAGTTCCTGATCGGCAACAACTCAACCAACAGCCCGGCCACCCGTCCGTTCATGGGCCTGATCGACAACATCGCGCTCTACGCTTCGCGCGAAAACTCCGCCGGCGTGCTCTCCCTGGATCAAATCGAATCCATCCGCGCCGCCGCCACCCGCTGATTCCTTCATCATCCCCGATCCATCGTGACTTCGTTCGCCCCTTTCCTCCGTCCGGCCATCGTCGCAATCCTCCTCAGCGCACTCCCCGTCTTCGCCGCCAAGGCCGAACTCATCACGCAACAGGAAGTGCTCGCCTCGCTGAAAATCCAGACCCCCGCGTGGAAAGAATCCATCAAGAAGACGTCACCTCGTCTCTATTTTTCGGATACGCAGTGGCCGCAGGTCGTCCGCGAACTCGACTCCCTGCCCGCCTCCCGCGCCCACCTGCGCGACGACTTTTACTCCTCGATGGACAAAGTCGTCGCCGAGCCGCTCCCCGAATACCTCCCGCCCGAGCAGATGGTCGGCAAACGCGGCGACACCAAGACGCTCTACAGCGCCATGGAAGAACTCTGGCAGCGCGAGGTCGGCAACCAGATCTTCGCCCTCGCCGTGGCCGCTCGTCTCAAGCCCGACGCCGCTTACCGCGCCAAGCTCCACGATCTCGTCCTCGCCGCCATCGGCTTCGAAACCTGGGGCCGCAACACGTCCAAAATGGGCAATAACGCCGACCTTGCCGCCGGCCATATCGGCCGCGGCATCGCCGTCGCCTACGACTGGCACCGCGACGCCTTCACCGATGCCGAGCGCCAACAAATCCGCGACGTCATCGCCGCCCGCATGCCCTGTCTCCTCAAAGGTCTCTACGGCGACGCCTTCTGGGCGCGCGGCTTCGAGGAGAACCACAACCAGGTCAGTGTCACCGCCCTCGGTTTCTGCGGCATCGCTTTCTACGGCGAACTCCCCGGTGCACCCGAATGGCTCGCCGCCTCCCGCTTGAATTTCCAGCGCGTCGCCGACCACGCTTCCGATGACGGCAGCTCCGTCGAGGGCGTCTCCTATTGGACCTACGGGATGAACTACATCCTCCAATATATCGAAGCCACCCGCCTCATCACCGACTCCGCCGATCTCTACCAACGTCCGTTCCTCAAAAACGCCGCCGCCTACCGCCTCAACGCATCCACCTCCGGTCTCACCGGCAATCTTCCCTGGGGCGACGCCGTCACCCGCGACTGGTCCACGCCCCACGCCATCATCTACCGTCTCGCCTCGGAATACACCGACACCGATGCCGCCTGGTTCGCCGACCATCTCCCGTCTCCGCGCGGAGGCGCCGACGACCGCGCCCTCAATTTCCTCTGGGCCCGCTCCGCTCCCGCCTCCGGCTCCGGTCCCCGCACGCTCGACCACCGCCTCACCGTCAACGATCTCGTCACCACCCGCTCCGGCTGGGCCTCCACCGACTACCTGCTCTCAATCAAAGCCGGCTACACCAACCGCAACCACAGCCACCTCGACGCCGGCGCCCTCGGCCTCGCCTTCGGTGACGAGTGGGTGCTCGTCGCCC
>DATHXF010000234.1:0-6464 GCA_035459785.1 Rariglobus sp.
CAACTACGTCCGTTTCAGCATTTCCCTCTCCGCCGGCGAAGTGCTTAACCTCGCCTGCTCTGCACCCGCGCGCGGATTCCTCAACTCCGTGCAAATCACGTCCGCCATCCCCGAGCCATCCATCTACGTTTTCGTCGCCGCTCCAGAAGGGCCTTGATCTCCTCGGTTCATCTCAAGCCCCGCTCGCTTTGATCCATGCATCTCGTTTCTCTCGGCGGTTCATGCGCTTCACCCCGGCCATCCGTCTCGCGCTGAAAACCCTCGCCGCCGGATTCTTCACGTTCACGTTTTCCTCCTGCGCCCACCGCGTGGTTTATCCGGCCGCCGAAGCCGCGCTCGTCGGCCAAACCCGCCTCGCCCACTCGGAACCCGGCGTGCCCGCGCGCACATGGGTCACCGGTTTCACCCAGCCGGCTGACGGCCTCGACTTCACTGTCCGCACGCCCGCCGCAGGCTTCTACCGCCTCGATCTCGTTTACTCCGCCGACGGTGACAAACACATCCCCGTCCTCATCAACGGCTCCATGCAGGGCAGCCGCCGCTTCCCCAAAACCAAAGGCTTCGTCACCCGCCCGTTCGGTCGCATCCACCTCGCCGCTGGCGATAACACCCTCCGCATCGGCACCGACTGGGGTTACGCCGACATCGAATCGATCCGTCTCTCGCGCACCTCGCCGCCGCGCGAATTCCATCTCCGCACCACACCCGTAAATCCCCGCGCTTCCACCGAAGCTCGCACGCTCTTTACCACGTTCACCCGCGAGTTCGGACACCGCACCTTCGCCGGACAACACGAGTCCAACCCCGCCGCCCCCTCCCGCCTCGCCCATATCTCTCGTCTCACCGACGGCCGCGCGCCCGCCGTTCTCGGACTCGACCTGATCTTCTATTCTCTGTCCTGGAACCAGCCCGAGGGCGACCGCGCGATCGAAACCGCCCGCGACTGGGCCCTCAACCACCACGGCATCGTCACGCTCTCGTGGCACTGGCTCGCGCCGCTCCATCCCGGCCCGCGCGTCTGGGACAGCTTCTCCAACGACAACACCGCCTTCGACGTCTCGCGTCTCGCCGACGAATCCTCCCCCGAATACGCCGCCGTAATCCGCGATCTCGATCACATCGCCGAAAAACTAAAACTCCTCCGTGACGCCCGCGTTCCCGTGCTCTGGCGCCCGCTCCACGAGGCCGAGGGCGGCTGGTTCTGGTGGGGCGCGCGCGGACCCGAGGCCACCAAACGGCTCTACCGCCTGATGTTCGACCGCTTCACCCGCGTTCACCACCTCGACAACCTGCTCTGGGTCTGGACCTCGACCGCCGACGATACCGCGCCCGATTGGTATCCGGGTGATAACTACGTCGATATCGTCGCCGCCGACCTCTACTTCCCCCCCGGCACGCGCGGCGATTTCTTCACGACCTTCGACCGCCTCCGCGAACTCCACCATGGTCGCAAGCCCGTCGCCCTCGGCGAATGCGGCGCCCTCCCCGATCTCACCGCCGACGCCCCTTGGCTCTGGTTTCTCACCTGGGACGACATGATCACCCGAACCGACGTCAACCCGCCCGGCTTTGTTCATACAATCTTCCTAGATCCTCGCGTCATCACCTTGCCCGAGCCGCAATCTGCTTCCCCCGCTTCACCGAACCGGTAACGTCTTGCGCTTCCCCATGCGCAATCTGCTCACCACCCCGCTTCCTGAGAACGAAATCGCCGCGATCCTCGCCACCACCGCCGGCCGCACTTCGCTGCCGCTCCTCGGCGACCCTGCCTGGTCCGCCGTCCGCGACAACCGTGCCGTCACCGCCTGGCTCAATCCGCTCATCGCGCGCGCCGACGCCGAGGCCGCCGAGCCGCTCCCCGCGCTCACCGACGAACTCTACGCCGATTTTTTTAAAACCGGCGACCGCCTCCCCTTTGAACGCCCCTACTTCGAACGCCGCCGCCGCCTCGGTCGCGCCGCGATGGCAGTGCTGCTCGGCGACGACGCCACCCGCGCCCGCCTGCTGCCTTCGTTCCTGAAAAAACTCGGCGAACTCATGGACGAGGAATCATGGTCCCTGCCCGCCCACGTCTGGACCGAGCCCACCGGAAAAAATCCGTGGATGATCGACCTCTTCGCCGCCGAGACCGCCAACAACCTCGCTGACCTGCTCGTCGTCTTCGCCGCCCTCATCCCCGCCGCTCTCGCGCAACGCATCAAGACGCGCCTCCACGTCCAGATCTTCGAAAACTACATCACCCCCCGCGCCTCGTTCACCTGGTTCAACATCACCAACAACTGGAACGCCGTCTGCCATCAGGGCGTCCTCGGCGCCGCCCTCGCCATCGAAGAAGACCACGCGCTCGTCGCCCGCATGTTGTCGCTCGCCGCCACGCGCCTCCCCGCGTTTCTCGGCGGCTACGGCTCCGACGGCTCGACCTCCGAGGGCCCCGGCTACTGGTCCTACGGCTTCGGCTGGTTCGCCGAACTCAACGCCCAGCTCGAACACCGCACGCGCGGACAACTCTCCGTCTTCGCAGGCGACGCCAAGGTCGCCGCCATCGCCCGCTTCGCCCCGCAGGTCACGCTCGCCGAAGGCCATTTCGTGAACTTCTCCGACGGCGGACGCACCGGCCGTCTCAGCCCTTCGCTCCTCACCTATCTCGGACAACGCCTCGCCGATCCCGTGCTCATCGCACAAGGCACCGCGCTCTACCGCCATCAGGCCGACACCGGTCTCGACCTGGACATTCTCCGCAACGACTTTTTCTACTTCACGCGCCTCGCGCTGCGCGCCCCCGCGCCCGCGCAGCTCGCCGCCGCCCGCGAGCCCGTGCACGCCGACGTCTTCTTTGACGACTACGGCGCCATCGTCACGCGCGGCACCGATGCCCGCGGCCACCTCTGGGAATTCGCCGCCAAGGGCGGCCACAACGCCGAGCACCACAACCACAACGACTGCGGCAGCTTCCTCCTCAACATCGACGGCGCGCCCGCGCTCATCGAAATCGGAGCGCCCGAATACACCCGCGCTTTCTTCAGCGGCCAGCGCTACGACTTCCTCGCCGCGCGCTCCCTCGGCCACTCCGTGCCGTTTATCAACGGCCGTGAACAACCCGAAGGCGCCGCCTTCGCCGCCACCATCCTCAAAACCGAAATCGGCGGCGACCGCGTCGAATTCTCCGTCGACCTCACGAAGTGCTACCCGCCCGAAGCGCGCTGCGTGAGCCTCATCCGCACCTGGGTGTTTCAAAAATCCGCCGGCCTCCTCACGATCACCGACACCTACCAACTCGCCGCCCCCGGCGTGATCGAGTCGCTTCTCATCTGCCCACCCTCCGTCACTCTCGACGGCACCGGCGCGCTCCTCGCCACGCCGAAGTCCACGCTGCGCATCACCCCCGCCGCCGGCACTACGCTCACCACACTGGAAACCTGCGACTACCGCGGACACCACGGCACCGACGAAAAAATCCAACGCCTCCGCTTCGCCCCCGCCGCCGCGAACACCTCCGCCGGATCGCTCGCCTACTCGGTCAGCATCAAGTGAGCTGATCGTCCTATAAAAATCCCCTCCCGTGAAGGCGCCCCGCCGCGCCTTCTGCTAACGTCGGCGGCACCATGCCCCTCCGCCTCACCGACCTGCGCACCGAACATCTCGTCAACCCGCTCGGCCTCGACGAACCCGCACCGCGTTTTTCCTGGAAGCTCGCCGATACCCGCACCGGCGCCGCCCAGACCGCCTTCCAGCTCGAGGTCTCCGCCCGCGACGCCGTCGTCTGGGACTCCCACCGCGTCGACGACGACTCTTCCGTCCTCGTCCCCTACGCCGGACCCGCGCTCGAGCCCCACACCCGCTACCACTGGCGCATCCGCATCTGGGACCACACCGGCACCGTTTCCGCCTGGAGCTCCTCCGCTTGGTTTGAAACCGGGTTCCTCAATTCCGCCGTAGAATGGCCCGCCGCCAAATGGATTCACTTTCCCCTGCCCGCAACGGATGCAGCCCGTCCCGCCGGTCAACTCAGCAAAACCTTCCGCCTGGCCGGTGCCCCAAGCGAAGCCCGTCTCTACATCACCGCCCGCGGCATTTTCGAACCGCATCTCAACGGCCGTCGTATCGGCCAGGATCATCTTACCCCGGGTTGGACCGACTACCGTCACCGGCTGGAATACCTGACCTACGACGTCACCGATCAGCTCGCCGCCGGCGAAAACACCCTCGGAGCCCTGCTGGCGGACGGCTGGTATGCCGGCTTTCTCGGGTGGAAACGCGATCGCGATCTCTACGGCGGCCCGGCCGCCCTCTTCGCCACCTTGCGCATTGTCGAGGCTGACGGCTCCGTCCGCTGGATCGGCACCGACTCCAGCTGGCGCGGCTCACCCAGTCCTTTCACCGCCGCCGACATCTATGACGGTGAAATTTTTGACGCCCGGCTTGCATCTGACAATTGGTGCACGCCCGCCGCTTCCGGTAAAAAATTGAAATCCGCGCACGAGCTGTCGGTTTCACCGCTTCCGCTTGCCGGCAAAGCCTTCGGCCGCGTCCGCACCACCCAGGAATTGAACGCCCTCACGCTCACCCAGCCGGAAAAAGGCGTCCACGTTTTCGACCTCGGCCAGAACATGGTCGGCAACATCCGCCTGCGCATCCGCGCGCCGCGCGGCACCCGCATCACGCTCCATTACGCCGAAATGCTGCAGGCCGACGGCACGCTCTACACCGCCAATCTCCGCTCGGCCAAAGCGGCCGACATTTACATCTGCCGCGGTGGCGGGGTCGAAATCTACGAGCCGCGCTTCACGTTCCACGGCTTTCGCTATGTCGGCATCTCCGGCCTGAAAACGAAACCCCGCCTCGATGCCGTCACCGGCCTTGTCTGGCACAGCGAGATGGAGGCAACCGGTTCCTTCACCACGTCCCACCCGCTCGTCAACCAGCTCCAGAGCAACATCCAATGGGGACAGCGCGGCAACTTCCTCGAAGTCCCCACCGACTGCCCGCAACGCGACGAGCGCCTCGGCTGGACCGGCGACGCGCAGGTCTTCACCCCCACTGCCGCCTTCAATTACGATGTCGCGGCATTTTTCCGAAAATGGACGCGAGACCTGGCCGACGGACAACACCCGACCGGCGCCTTCCCTGACATCGCGCCGGATGTGTTTTTCAAGCTCTGGCCTGACAACGGCGGAGGCACCGCCGCCTGGGGCGACGCCGGCATCATCTGCCCGTGGACCGTGTATCAGAAATACGGAGACACCCGCATCCTCGCCGAAAACTACCCCGCGATGGCCCGCTCGGTCGCCTTCCAGGAAAAAACCTCCGCCGCCCTCATACGTCCCGACACCCACTACGGCGACTGGCTCGCCCCCGACGCCTCCGAAGCCGGCTGGGGTGCCACACCCAGCGACCTCATCGGCACCGCCTACTTCGCCCGCATCACCGCTATCATGGCCGACGTCGCGCGCATCCTCGGCCATGCCGCCGACGCCAAACGCTTCACCGCGCTCCACGCCAAAATCCTCACCGCCTTCAACCGCCGCTTCGTCACCCCCGACGGACGTCTCACCGGCGACACCCAGACCGCCTACCTCCTCGCCCTCGGCTTTGATATGCTTCCCAAAAAACTCCGCCCCGCCGCGCTCGCGAACCTTGAGCGTGCGCTCAAACGCCGCAACGAGCACCTCGCAACGGGCTTCGTCGGCACGCCCCTGCTGTGCCCCGTGCTGAGCCGCTTCGGCCGCACCGACCTCGCCTACAAACTCCTCTTCAACGAAGCCTACCCGTCGTGGTTCTTCCCGATCAAAAACGGCGCAACCACCATGTGGGAACGCTGGAACAGTTGGACGCCCAGCAAGGGCTTCGGCGAGGTCGGCATGAATTCGTTCAACCACTACGCCTACGGTGCGATCGGCGAATGGCTCTACGCAACCGTCGCCGGCATCAGTGAACTCACCCCTGGTTTCAAACGCATCCTTCTGCGCCCCCAGCCCCACGAAAAGCTCACCCACGCCGCCGCGACGCTCACCTCTCCCCACGGCGAAATCCGCAGCGCCTGGAAACGCACGAAGAAAACCTTCACTTGGACTGTCACCGTCCCGCCCAACACCACCGCCACCGCCGCTCCGCCCTGCGCATCACTCGACAATGTTCGCATTGCGAACAAACCCTGGCGCGAAGCCGAAGGCGTGTCCTCAACCACTCACAACGGACTTCCCGCGCTCACCCTCCTCCCCGGCCGCTACACCTTTACGATGCCCGTCTAGGGCGTCTGCTGTTTTTCCCGCCACTCCCGCGGCGAGCAGCCCATGCGCGACCGGAACTGCCGCGCGAAATAATTTCCGTCGCCAAATCCCGCCGCCAGCGCCGCCTCGGTCACGGTCGTGTCCGCGTCGCGCAGCAGGTGGCATGCGCGCGCCAGCCTCACTTGCAGCAGGTAATCGATCGGCGACGTGCCCGTCACCGCCTTGAACGCGCGCTTG
>DATHXF010000235.1:0-18603 GCA_035459785.1 Rariglobus sp.
GGAAGGCCCGGGCGCCCGGGCCTTCGCGGGACGGGCCGACGGGTTCGCGGCAGGTGATGGCGAAATCGTAATGCATGGGACGGGCGCTCAATGCAGATTATATTCTTTGATGAGTTCTTTGGCGCGTGTGGTTGGCATAAATGGAATACCCGGCACGGCGTTGTCTGCCGGTGGATCAAGATCCACAAACAGTGTATGGCGCGCTTCCCGTCCGCGCCATCCAGAGAAGGCCCTTATTTCATCGCCCCAACGGTGAGCTGCCAAAAATGAGAAGAGGAGAATCACGAGTCCCGTCAGGGTGAGCCTCAGGAGCGGCCGGGTCCACAGGGCAAGCAATCTCTCCATGGCAATTCCCAAGAATGGGACGCTGCAGATCAAGGACGTGTATTGATACCGGGAGCTGAGGGCGGCTTCCAGTCCGGTGTGATAGCGGCCTATTCCGAGAAGGGCGCAGCTACCCAGGTCAAAGAGCAGCAGCAGCAGCAGCAGCCGAAATATTTTGCCTTGAGTCCAGCAGAGGCCGTGGGCGATCAATCCCAATTTCAGCAAGGAAGCGATCATCACGGCAGCCGGGGCAAGGCTCGTGAAACCCAGCAGCTTGAGAAACGGATTAAGACCGAAGCACGCCGAGGCAAAGCGCACAGCCGCCAGCAGATTATGATCTTCCAGCAAATGCTGATGATTGCCGCTGGATTGGAGTATGATTATTAGCGAGGTTACGATGCTTGGAAGGAGGCATGCGAGGGCTGTGACGGCCCGATGGCGCCATGTTTTTCGGATGACCGCCGGTTGTTCAGCGAAGCAGAAAACGGCAAGGACGATCCCGGTCAAAACACCGCGGGAAAAACTCAGAGCGCTGGCGGCACAGAGCAATGAAAGCACCGCAAGATCGAGTGTCCGCATGGGGACGTTGGCTTCGAAGCGCCGGTTGAACCAAGCAACGGCCGCGCAGAAAAAAACGCAGGACAATACTGCTGACCACTGAACGGACCACGCCAGCGTCTCTATGTTGCACGATGCCAGGCCGAAGACACTGAGCGTGAGCACAGTCGAAACGGGGCCAAAATCGGAATCGCGCAGGATATCACCCAGGAGTGCGACCGTAAGTGCATGGGTTAGCCACAGGACGGTCAGCATGCCGATATAACTTCCTCCGCCGAGCAGGGCGAGTCCGCCCCAGAGAATTTTGAACAGGGGAACAAAGTTCTCAGCGAAGACGTGGGCCACCCAAGGGGTGAACCCTTGGCGGCTTATTTGATCCAGCAGATCCCATTCGTCTCCGAACCAAAGCAGATCGGCGAAATAGCGATGGTAGACGATGAATGGGGCAAGGGAGACTAACGCGAGGATCCAAATGCAGGCCGGAGCTCTTCCTGGCTTGGTGCGTAGGCCGGTGTTTGGGCGCATGGAGTATGTCAGGGAAGGAAGCGCACTTGTGACCAATAGGACCAGTCCCACTTGGTATTATTACGGGGGCCAGGCAAGGTGCGCAGGACAACGGTGCGTGAGGTCCGGGACTCGTCCATGGAAAGTTCGAGAGTTTGGGTTCCTTGGTCGGTTTGAACCGAGACGGGATCCAGGTGGCGTTGAAATAATATGCGTTCCGGTTGTTCGGAGGAGACCAGCACGACCTCAAAGGTCACTCCGTCGGTGCGTCCTTCATTATAGCTGCCAGACCGGAGACCGAACGAAGCGCGAAGGGTGCGGATACCTGCGGGGATATTGAAGCGCATTTCACCGGGGGCGTGAAGTAGTATGGCGGTTTTTTGATCCAAGCCAAACCGCTCTTCGGGAAGTCCGGCGGTGATCCGGACCGGAAGTAAGTTAAAGGGCGCCGAGGGGGAGAGCAGTGGTGACTCGATTTTGTTGATGTGGTAGGCGGTGAGCGAAGACAGGTTCACTTCAAGGGTGCTCCAGTAGCGTTTCTCCGAAGGTATCCTGGCTTCAAACCGAACCGTTTGCACCGAGCCGCTGGAGATGCCCTGCGTGAAGTTCAGGTATTCTGCGGTGGACTCGACCAGCGGCTGCACCAAGAGGCCGGCCTTTGCCATGGGGGCGATCAATCGATACCGTATCTCGCGGCCATCGTCCTTGGTGAGGACGATGTAGAGTTCAGCCGGTTGATACAGGGCGGCCCTTAGTTTCCCCAGGAGGGATGGTTGAGCGTTCAGTGTGAGCCATAGGGCATGCGCATGGGCCGGGGGCAGGTTGATGATTTCACCCAGAACCACGGTTTGGTGCAGAAGCTGCGGGGCGTTGCGGAGTGGATCGGGCGGAGAAGTCTCGGGACGCTTTCTGAACAGGGCGTAATCATCAATGTCTGCGACGTGCGAGTAGCGCAGCGGGATTTCCAGCAAACTCAGGGAGTCATCCAGCATGGGATGGCGATGATCGACAGTCTGGATTTTGAGCAGCACGTAGTCCGCGCTGCGCGGCGAGCGGAGGAACTCGAGGTTTTTCCCAAGTAGCGCGGGGGTGTAGGCGTTGTAGCCCTGAATGATCGGCCTGGGATGGTGACGAAGTCCGGCGAGTTGGACGACGCCTTGCTCGTAGTTGTAAACATCCACGGATGCACCGCCTACCGCGTGTGCGAGCGTGGAGTCCGCAGGGGCGAGGATAAACGGGTCATCCAGATGCGACAGGCGGGTGAGTTTGCGGGCATTGCCTTCAAGGCGATTACACAGGAAGCGAGGCGTGTTGAGAAGCATCTGCTGGTCGTGGAGCCCCAGCAGGCATATGGCCGGCCCCAGCCAATGCCAGCGCCAGCCAGGTCGGCAATCGAGCAGGCCAGGCAGTGCGAAAGTAATCAGCAGACTCATCAGGAAAAAGGAGAGCACGTGGCCGTCGGCGCGGGTGAATCCGTGTTTCCAGCTTAGAAACAAGGCGCCGGCGACGAAGATAAGGGCGGGCCAGGCGAGGGCTTTTTTCGGGAGCCGGAGGAGGAGGTAAAGGATGAGGGCGATATGGACGGCACCCGCTGCCAAGCCGAGGGGGAGTGCCCAAGGGCGCTGGGGGATGAGCGACATGGCCCACGGGTAGCCTTGGCTGATGTCCCAGCTTTGGCGCCAGTATTGGGGGAGCGCGGCCAGAGGCTGGCCCGCGAGCATCCAGATGAGAAGGTAGGCGGAAACAAAGACCATGCCGAGCAGGGCGGCGCGCCGGGGGTGGCGTTGCAGGCAGAGGCCCGCGAGTGTGGTGGCCACACCCGCGAAGGAGAGAAGGGTGCAGGTGAACTTGAGCTGGGCGAGGACGGCGATACCGAGCACGACGGTGACGGCGAGCCAGCGCGGGGTATCGGCGCGGAGGCCCCAGGCGAGCAAGGTCAGCGTGATCACCAGGATGAGCAGGACATCCGCAAAGAGAGGCACGAACAACAACACCCCGGTGAGAAATAGCCAGCGGTCGAGCCGGGGCAGGCGCAGGCTGATGCCGACGAGTGTGCCGACCAGCAGGAGTTTGCCGGCGAGTTCCCACACGAGCTTTGCGGTGATGGAGCCCGGAGGGTAGAATGTTGAGTTCAGCCAGCCGAGGGGGCCGTAGGTAAAAATCAAATCCCGGCCCATTTGAAGATCCTCGCGATGGGCGTAAACCAAGGTGCTTTGCCACGAGGGATCGAGGCCGGGGCCAGTCGGTAGGGGAAAGCCTAGGGTGTTCAGCCAGAGCAGGACGAGCATGGCGGCCAGCAGCAGGCATTCGATGCGTGCGGGCCGGAGGGTGCCGGGGGCGAGTGTTTGCATGCAGCCGGGGTTACGTGCAGGCGCGCGGGGTGCTCATGGGCGGGCAGGCAGGGGGGACGTAATCGGCGACGTTGTAGGAAACGACGCGGGCACCGTGCGGGCGGCGGGGAGGGTTGGCCGGGCAGAAATCCGCCGAGCAAAGCGAGAGGTTGGGGTTGTAGGCGGGGTCGTGGGCGAGGAGGCCGCCCCAGCGGCGGTGCATATAGGCGATCTCGGCTTTGGCGCGGAGGTTTTTGGCGGGAGTGTCTTCGCGGCCGCGCGAGGCGGATTCGTGGTGGTAGAGTCGCGCGAAGGGCGTCCAGACGTTGCGGTAGCCGGCCTCGGCGAGGCGGAGGCATAAATCGATGTCGTTGAAGGCGACGGTGAGGTCTTGCTCGTTAAGACCGCCGACTTGGAAAAAGACCTCGCGGCGGACGACGAGACAGGCGGCGGTGACGGCGCTGTAGTTTTGCACGAGACGGAGGCGGTTCATGTAGCCGCCGCCGTCGGCGATCTGGCCGATGAACGAGTGGCCGGCGACACCGGGTTTGCGCGGGTCGCCGGTGAAGCCGAGGACGACGCCGGCGTGTTGGACGCGGTTGCCGGGATAGAGCAGGAGAGCACCGACGGCGCCGGTTTCCGGCCGCAAGGCGAGGGTGACCATCTCCTCCAGCCAGTCAGGGTTGATGGGTTCGATGTCGTTGTTGAGCAGCGCGAGCACGGAGCCGCGGGCGGCGCGCGCGGCCCGGTTGTTGAGCGCGGAATAGTTGAACGGGCCGTCATCGCGTAGCACGTGGGCGCGCCCGGTTTCAGCGAGTTCGTGCAGGTAGGCGAGCGTGGAGGGATCGTCGGAGCCGTTGTCCACGACGAGCAATTCGTAATCGGGGTAGCGCGTGATACGGAAGATGCTCTCGACGCAGGGGCGGAGCAGGTCGAGCCGGTTACGGGTGGGAATGATGATCGTGACTTTGGGTGCGGGTCGGGGAAGGGTGCGGCGGATGCGCCAGTGGCCGCCGGAGACGGGGATGATTTCACCGTCGATGTGGTTGCGATCAAGGTGATCACGCAGGCTGCGGAGCGCGGCGTCGAGGTGGTAGGATTTTGCGTCGTTGGAGAGGGCCGTCGAACCTTGCACCGCGCGCCAGTGATAGAGGATGCGCGGGATGTGGACGATGGCTTCGGGGGGCACCTCGGTGACGGCGCGCAGGGCGAGGTCCCAGTCCTGGGCTCCTTCGTAACCGGTGCGCAGACCGCCGAGGGTGCGGACGAGGGCGGTGTGGTAAACGGTCAGGTGGCAGAAGTAATTTTGGCCGAGAAGCAGGTCAGGATTCCATCCGCTTTTGAAGTGCGGGCCGTAGCGGTTCCCGTGCACGTCGATTTTATCTTCGTCGGAATAAAGGATGCGGGCCGAGGGATGGGTTTGGAGGGCACGGACGACCTCGGCGAGCGCCTCGAGGTCGAGCAGGTCATCCTGATCGAGAAAGGCGACGTAGTCCCCGGTGGCGAGGGCGAGGGCGGAATTGGTGGCGGCAGAGATGTGGCCGTTTTGGGCACGGCGGATCCATTTGATGCGCGGGTCGGTGGCGGCGGCTGAGGCCAGCAGACGGGGAATGGCGTTGTCGGTGGAGGCATCGTCGGCCAGGCAGAGCTCCCAACGCAGGTAGCTTTGGCTGCGGACGCTGTTGATCATGGTCTCAAGCCATTGCGGCTCGGGGTTGTAAACCGGCACGATCACCGAGATGAGGGGGCCCTCGACGGGCGGTGCGAGCACGGGCTGCAGGAGCCGGTTGTATTGCACCCATTTGGGGTAGCCGATCGCGGTCTTGGGCGAGCTGGCGTAAATGAGCCGTCGCGCGAAGGTGTGCCAGTGATCGGGCGAGGTTTCTATTTGGAAGCGAAGAAACTTAAGGCCGCTGCTCGTGGAGAAATCGGCATCAAACCGATGGCAGGGAATCGTGGACGGGGAGACCTGCGGATGGAGATGGCAATGAATGATGCGCTTGCCGAGTCGCACGCGGATGGCGGGTGGTGCGGCTCCGTTCCAGCCTGTGACCGTCCCGGAGATGGTGAGGGGTGATGCGATCCGCAGCAGTGGCGCGACCGGAAGGTGCACTGCGACGGAGAGGGCGGGTGACAGCGAGGCGTTCATGCTTCGACGAAGTCGTGATAGGCGGCGATATCGCCGAAGGCGCGCACGGGAAGTCCTCGGTTTCGGGCGAATTCACAGACGGTGAAATGCTCAGTGTAAGCGATATCGTGCCAGTCGCGTCGCGGGGTGGCGGCGGCTGATTCGCCGTGGGTTTTTATCCAGCGGAGCGAGCCGGGGTCCTGTTCATGTCGTGCGCCTAAGCGGTAGAGTTCGGCGGGAACGAGGTAGCAACAGCCCACCGAGTCGAGATCGTAGACGGGGCCGGGTTGTTGAAAATAGGGAGGAGAGGAACAGCACCAGCGGCCGTTTTCGACGAAGCCGGCAATGTCGTAGAACGCGGGGCTGCCTGCGGCGCACCGCGTGTCCGACATGAAAACAAAGGGGGCGGCGATGCCGCCTTCGGCCCGCGACACGAGCGTGGCAACCAATTCCGGCGGGTAGAGGGTGATATCGAGATCAGCCCAGAACACCCAGCGTTCGTCGCGGAGATGGTCGTCAATCATACCTTGGCGGATGGTGGCGAGGTGAGCGATTCGCCACGGGTGCTCCTTGCGGGAGGGGGCGGCGCCCCGGCGGTCGAAGACGATGCGCGATGGTGCCGGCCAGTTGTGCAGGGCGCGTTCGGCCAAGGTGCGGGCGCGAGTGACCTCGGCCTCGGGCGTGCCGGGTTTGACGGGGATGAGGACGAGGATCGAATCGGCGGGGCCGGGCGGAGTGGACCAGCGCAGCGCCCTGCGGCGGGCTCGGAGCCAGGCCAAAAAGCCCTTCGGGTGCGGTGACCACGATTGGATGTCGATTTGGTGGTCGAGCAACCGGTGGCGCTGTCCGGACGCGGTCTCGACATCGATGATGAGCTGGTGAAGTCCGGTGACGGCGGGCAATCGGGCACAGAACCCAAAGGCGTGTCCGCTCTCAGCGGAGACCCCGAGATGGCGGCTGACATCGGGCCGGTCGATGGGCGGGCAGTCCACGTCGAACGAGCCGAGACGCAGATGGAAGCGCATGGCGGGCAGGCGTTCTCCGTCGGCGAACCAACCTGATACGATCACCGGAAGGAAACAGCGGGACAGCTTGGCCGGGGCCGGAGTATCTAGGTGAAAGTGGAAGGTCATGCGAGGGGGAGATGTTACGCCGCAGGTTTGGTGCTTTCTTCGTAGGTGCGGCACACGGTCTTGGGATCGCCCTCGGCAAGAATCTCTCCGCGGCTCATCCAGACGGCGCGACTGCACATTTCGTCGATGACGGTAGCATCGTGAGAAATAAGGATGACGGTGGTCTCCGGCTTGAATTTATCGCGGATGGCGGCCTGGGATTTTTTGAGGAAGGCGTGATCGCCTACGCCGAGGACCTCGTCGATGAGAAACACCTCGGGGTCGGTCTGGAGCGCGATGGAGAAGCCGAGGCGGGAATTCATGCCCGAGGAGTAGGTGTTCACCGGGCGGTGGAAGGCGTCGCCGAGTTCGGAAAACGCCTGGATTTCACTGAGTTTGCTCTCCATGTAGCGGCGGGACTTGCCCATGAAGAGGCCGCTGAGGACGGCGTTCTCCGCTCCGGACAGGGCGCCCTCGAAGCCGACGCCGAGGGCGAGCAACTGAACATGCAGGTCGGGGCGGATGTGGCGGATCGATCCTTCGTCGGGAGAGATGATGCCGGAGAGCAGGCGCAGGAGCGTGCTTTTGCCGCAGCCGTTGCGGCCCACGATGCCCAGTTTTTCGCCGCGCTTGATCTCCAGGTTGAGTCCGCGCAACGCCCACGGAGAACGCTCCGGATGCCGGCTGAGGGACCAGCCGCCCCGGTAATATACGCCGGCGTTTTCGAGTTGAATGAGAGGTTCAGGCATTGGTGAGCTTGAGCAGGCGTTGGTCGAAGTGGCGTTGCACGAGGCAGCCGCCGATGAAGATAAGCACGGTCATGGGCAGGACGCTCGCCAGCAGGGAAAAGTCCGGGGCCGTGCCTTTGAGAATGATAGCGCGGTAGGACTCGATGAAGACGGTCAGCGGATTGGCGTGATACCAAGGCAAGAGATGGGCGGGCACGCGTTCGGCGGTGAAGAAAATGCCCGAAACGAAGAAGAGCAGGCGGAAGATTGATTGGAGGAGCACACGGAGATCGGGCATGAGCGTCACCCCGATCGAGACAACGAGAGACAGGCCGATGATAAACGCCAGTTGCAGCGCGAGCACGAGGGGCAGCCAGACCAGCGCGAGGGCGGGGCCGTTCCCGAAGATGAAGGCGGCTCCGACCACCAGCGGGAACGCGCAGGCGAAGCGAATCGTGGTGGTGCCGACATCCACGAGCGGGAACAGATACTTGGGCAGAGGGACCTGGATGTGGACGTGATACTTTTGCGTGATGGAGCCGGCGCTCTGCATGACGGAGCCTTCGAACCACTGCCAGGCGAGCATGCCCAGGAGGATCTCGAAGATGGGGCCCGTTCCGCGCTGGCCGGTGAGGTGAGACATCGCGAAGTAGAGCACGCCGGTGCTGAGCAGCGGTTCGAGGATGAACCAGTAGTAGCCCAGGTAATTTTTGCGCGCCTCGGACTTCAGTCCCGCGAGGATGCGGTAGAAGATGATGTCTTTGTAGCGGATGAGATTTTTCATGAAGAAGCGGTGCCGGTGATGCGGCGCAGCGGTTTGGTCAGCCGCCACGACAGGGATGCCTGCATGGCGGCGATGTCGTTTTCGCGCCGGCGGCATTCGGTTTGAAGCGAGGAGATCATGGTGGTGTCGGAGCCGGTCAGGTGAAAACGTCCCGCGCGGTGGAAGAAATCGCGGATGCCCTCTTGTTCCTTTGCGGAACCGTGAAAGAAAGACCGGAGTGCCGAGGGAGGCTCCGCACCGGTCGCGATGACGCCCAGTCCGTAGCCGTGTTCAAACTCGAAGGAGGGATACCGGGTCTTCAGTTCCGCCCACAGCCGCCATACGCCGAAATCGTTTTCGCGGACTTGGGTGTCGTGGAAAAGGACGATTCCACGGGCGCTCATCTTGGGCAGCCAGGACTCGAAGTCATGGCGCACGGCCTCGTAGGTATGCAGGCCGTCGATGTGAAGCAGGTCCACACTGCCGCCGGGAAAGTCTTTGAGCGCCTCGTCAAAGGTCGTGCGATGCAGGCGGGAAAAGCCGGCATAGCGCGGCTCATGGAAGGCCCGCAGGGATTCAAAGACTTCGTCGCCATAGTATCCCGCGTGGGGATCTCCCCGCCACGTATCCACGGCGGTGCAGCGCGTGGCGAGCCGGAGATGGGAAACCGCCTGGCAAAACGCGCAATAGGATGTGCCGTAGTGCGTGCCCAGTTCCACCAGCACGGAGGGCTTGCACAGCTCGGTCACCGTGTAGGCAAACGGGATGTGCTGTGTCCAACTCTCCACCCGGGACGGGTGGTCGGGCTTGAGAAAGCAAACGGGGTGATCGAGCGGATTAAAAAGAGAGGAGCCGGCGAAACCTTGCTGATGCAGGTAATGACTGCGGATGGAGTCCAGACGGCGGGGGGCGACGGGGATGATGGCGAAAATCTCTGCGAACGGCAGGTCGATATGCGCGCGGATCGAAAAAGTCGCGAGATCGACCACGGCGACACGGGCTCTTGTGTGGTCGGTGGATTGGTTGCGGGATGAACTCAATCCGACGTAGAGCGTGTCCCGGACGAAACCGAGCCCGCGCACATAGCAGCCGGGAAACTCAAGGCGCTCGCGCCGGCCGCCGGAGGTGCGCAGGAGGCGGTTGTTGAAGGAGTCGCATACGTAGCACCAGCCGGCGTGTTCGCACGGCGTGTGCGGTTGGTCGAGGCTTTCGAAAAGCGCGCGCTCCGTCCGTGTGTCGTTAAGCCCGATCACGATTCCGCGGCTTGCGCTGCGACCATCCGACCATTCGCGGTGTTCGGTGAAAGTGCCAAACGCGCTGATCACAAGCCGGCCTTGCATGCGGCCCAGGCAGTTCAGGTGATGCGCGTCTTCCTTTCCGGGATACATGATGCGCTTGAGCAGCCGGCCGCCCAGGTCATAGGCGAGGACTTCGTTGGTGCCGGTGGACACCGCATACAGGGTTTCTTCGTCCACGAAAATATCGTGGATATCGATTACTTCCGGCAAAAACAGCGTGCGATGCCGGTCGTCTTCAAACAGGTCAAGTTGGCAGCCGTCGTGGGTCTGGTAGGCGCGGACGAGGCGTTGTTCGTCCGCAAACAGCCCCGTGGTGTCATGGCAGTCCACAATGCTCAGGCCGTCCGGACCCAGCGCGACGAGGCCTCCCTCGTTGGGGCACGAGATAAGCAGCGTGTGCGCGGTGGTCGCGCAGGGCTTGCCGTATCGCGGGTTGTATTTCATGCGGGCGCGGTGCGGAGAATCAGGCCAGCAAAGCCTGCAGGTAGCGGCCGTATTGGGATTTGCCGAGGGACTTGATCGCGGACTCGAGGCCGGCGCGGTCGAGCCAGTCCTGGCGGAAGGCGATCTCCTCGAGGCAGGCGATCTTGAGGCCCTGGCGGTTTTCGATGACGGCGACGAACTGGGCGGCATCGAGCAGGCTTTCGTGGGTGCCGGTGTCGAGCCACGCGGTGCCGCGCCCGAGCAGTTCCACGCGCAAATCGCCGCGGGCCAGATAGAGACGGTTGAGGTCGGTGATCTCGAATTCGCCGCGTGCGCTGGGTTTGAGCGAGCGGGCGAGGGCGACGACGTCTTTGTCGTAGAAATAGAGCCCGGGGACGGCGTAGTTGGATTTTGGATGCGCGGGTTTTTCATCGATGGAGAGCACGCGGCCGTCGGGGGAGAACTCGACGACGCCGTAGGCGCGGGCGTCGGCGACGTGGTAGCCGAAGATGGTCGAGCCGGAGGTCCGGGCGCTGGCGGTCTGGAGGCAGGAGACGAGGTCGTGGCCGTAGAAGAGGTTGTCTCCGAGGACGAGTGTGCAAGGTTCTTTGCCCGTGAGGAAGCCGCAGTCGTCCGCGATGGTGAAGGCCTGGGCGAGCCCGTCGGGCGAGGGTTGCTCGGCGTAGCTGAAGGTGACGCCGAACCGGGTGCCGTCGCCAAGGAGGCGTTTGAAGAGGGGCAGGTCGGCGGGAGTGGAGATGATCAGGATCTCACGGATGCCGGCCAGCATGAGGATCGACAGCGGGTAGTAGATCATCGGCTTGTCGTAAACCGGCATGAGCTGCTTGGAGATCGCGATGGTGAGCGGGTAGAGCCGGGTGCCGGAGCCGCCGGCGAGAACGATGCCGCGCCGCGAAGCGGCGGGTGATGGGTGATGGGCGATGGGCGATGGGGCGGACATGGGGAAGGAGGGGGAGATAGGCTAGAGGCGAGGGGCGATGGGGTGGCGGACTTTGATGAGGGCACCGAGCATTTTGCCGATCCTCAAGCAGTCGGTTTCCAAGGTGGCGAATTGAACCTGGGTTATCAGTCCGATCTCGGAGGCGATTTCGAGCTGGGTGCGCAGTTCGGCGAGCGAGCCTTTGGCCATGTAGAAGAATCGCACGCTGTCTTTGTCGGTATCACGTTCATCGCCCTCCGCGATGTTCGAAGGCACGCTAACGGCGGCGCGGCAGATTTGATCGCGCAGGCCAAAGTCTTTCGCGAGTCCGCTTGCTTCGGTCAGGAGATAAACGTCCACGGCCAGGCGCTTCGACTCCTGCCACACCTTTAGATTTTTGAATCCGTTGCCCATTGCCTATAGTCCTTCGCCTTTCGCTTCGGAAACGCCGAGGCGTTGGAGTTTGTAGGAGCCGTTGAGGATGGCGGAGGTCCAGGCCTCGTTGTCGAGATACCATTGGACGGTCTGGCGGAAGCCGGAGGTGTGGTCCTGCTTCGGGCTCCAGCCGAGCTCGCGTTTGATTTTCGAGGCGTCGATGGCGTAGCGCAGGTCGTGGCCGGGCCGGTCGGTGACGAAGGTGATCTGGTTGGTGTAGCTCAGGCCATCGGCACGGGGGCGGAGTTCGTCGAGGAGGCCGCAGAGGAGGCGGACGAGGTCGATGTTCCGGCGCTCGTTGTTGCCTCCGATGTTGTAGGTCTGGCCGGGCCGGCCGCCGGCGATCACGGTGTGGAGCGCCTCGGCGTGGTCGCCGACGTAGAGCCAGTCGCGGATGTTTTCGCCTTTGCCGTAAACGGGAATCGGGTCGCCGCGCAGGGCTTTGAGAATGACGACGGGGATGAGTTTCTCGGGGAACTGATAGGGGCCGTAGTTGTTGGAACAGTTTGTGACGAGGACGGGGAGTTTGTAAGTGTCGGCCCAGGCGCGGGCGAGGTGGTCGCTGGCGGCTTTCGAAGCGGAGTAAGGCGAGTGCGGATCGTAGGGGGTCTCTTCGGTGAAGAGACCGGTGGCGCCGAGGGAGCCGTAAACTTCGTCGGTGGAAACGTGGAGGAATCGGAAGCGGTCGCGGGCGGGAGCGGAGAGGTTTTCGAAGTGGGCGCGGGCGGCCTGGAGGAGCGTGAAGGTGCCGGTGATGTTGGTCTGGATGAAGGCGCCGGGTCCGTCGATCGAGCGGTCGACGTGGCTCTCGGCGGCGAGATGCATGACCCAGTCGGGTTGGAAACCGGCGAAGAGTTTGGTGAGGGCAGAGGCGTCGCAGATGTCGATTTGGGCGAAGCGGTAGCGGGGGTTGCGGGTCAGGTCGGCGAGGGAGTGCGGGTTGCCGGCGTAGGTGAGGGCGTCGACGTTGAGGACATCGTGGCCGTGGGTGGCGACGAGGAGGCGGACGAGATTGGAGCCGATGAAGCCGGCGCCGCCGGTGACGAGGATTTTCATGGGCGCGGGGTTCATGCTTTTTGCCAGTTGGCCAAGGCGGTGCGGATGGCTTCGCGGACGGGCGTCAGGGTGATGCCGGCGGCGGCGAGTTTGGCGGAAGACATGACGCAGTTGCTGCGCGGAGTCTTGGCGGCCTTTTGCATGAATTCAGTTTCGTCGGTGAAGAACTGGTAGGACTTCGGGTGGACGCCACTTTCGAGGATGAGGTCCACGACCTCGCGGGTGGTGACGTGACCGGGGTTGGTGACGTTGTAGGTGCCGAAGGGAATGCGTTTTTCCCAGCAGGCGAAGGTGGCGGCGACGAACTCGTGGAGTTGCGAGATGCTGTTGGCGGCCTCGAGCAGGCGCTCGTAGCGCATGAGCTTGGTGAGGTAGTTGCGCGGGCTCTCGCGGTGATCGAAGGGGATGCGCAGACGCCAGATGAAGACGTCGGGTGTGCCGGCGAGGACTTCTTCGCCGAGAGCCTTGGTGCCGGAGTAGAACGAGCAGTTGTTCTGGCGAAAGGTGAAGTTGGGCGCGTCGGCTTCGGTGAAACCGGTGCCGTCGGAGCGGGCGCCGGTGAAGATGCAGCCGGAGGACACGTGGCCCCAGGGGACGCCGGCGGCGGCGCAGGCCTCGGCGATGCGGCCGGGGAGCACGGCGTTGCCAAAGAGGCACTCGGCCTTGTGGAGTTCGCAGGCGTCGACGTTGGGTTTTCCGGTGTAGCCGGCGGCGTTGATGAGGAACTCGGGCCGGTCGCGTTTGAGAGCGGCGGCGAGTTGCGCGGGGTTGGCGTAATCGAGCTCGGTGCGACGCAGGTTTTTGAACGGGATGTCCTTTTGGGAAAGGAGGGCTTGATAGGCCTGGCCGACGTAGCCGGAGCCGCCGAGGAGATAGATCATGGAGAAGGGAATACGGATCAGCCCGCGAGGGTTTTTAGCAAAGAGAGGACGGGGGAGGTCTTGCCGTGCCAGCGCTGGAGCTGGTCGAAGCGGGCGGTGAGATGGGCGGGACCGGCTTTTTTGGAACGTTCGTTGAGGGTGGCGCGGCGGCGGTTGAGTTCTTCGAGACGCGGAAGGATACGACTGTTAAGGAAGAGACGCACAAGGACCCCGAGATCGGTTTGAAGTTCGTAGTGGTCCTTGCGGCTCTGGGTGCGGGCGGCCGGACGGATGGCTCCGATATCCGAAAGCGTCTTGAGCGCCTGGCCGACACCGCTGCGGCTGATGCCGAGTTTTTCGACGATGTCGTCGGCGTTGAGAGGCTCGGCGGTCACGAAGATCAGTCCGTAGATCTCGCCAATCGAGCGGGGGAATCCGAGGGCGTCGGCGACTTCCACCCAAAAGGCGGATGTCTCGCGGTCCAACTCGGCGGAAACGGCGGTGGAGGCGGCTGGCATATACAATAATTCCAGTTTTTTTTGGAAATAGTGTCAAGAGGGCATCCGACGACCGGGTGGCAACGCGGTTCGGACGCACTTGGGTGTTGCCAAAGAAATCAGCTCGCTGCGGTTATCTTAGGCATTTCCGCCATATGTTTACGCTTCGTCCCCTTTGCCCGGTTGTTTTGCTAATCGCGCTCAGTCCGTTGCCTGCCATGGCGCAAGCGGCGGTGTCCCAGACGCAGCATGCGGATGAAGCCGCGCCGCTCTTGCGGTTGCCTGAGCAGGTGTTGCCCGGGTTGGTGCCGTTGGTGGATGCCGCGGTCGAGGCGGGGCCGGCCGTGATTACGGCGCGCCTTGAGAAACTGGCGGCTGAGTCCCGAGAGGAGGAGTCCCGCAGTCTCACGCGTCCGCGTGCGGATGTATTCGGTGAGATCGCATACCGCGAAAACAACGAGACCCGCGACGGCGGTGTGAAGCCTTACTACAACGCGGGTGTCGAGCAGCCCATCTGGCATTGGAACTCCCTCACCAACCAGAAGCGCATCGCCGAGATTAAGAAAAAACTCGCTGCCAACGACTACGAAGAGGCCCGTCGCAATCTCGTCCTGGAAATCCGCCGCGCATATCTGGATCTGATTCTTCAAAAGGCGTCGCTTGCGGAGACCTTCGCCTCCCACGACCGCCAGCGCACCGCACTGCGAGTGAACCGCGAACGCGCCGCCCGCGGCGAATATGCCTCCGATCTGCTGGCGACCGAACAGCTCGATGCGGGCAAAGCCGAACTGGCCCGCGACCGCGCGCAGTCCGCGTTTCAACGCGCGTTGCGCGAGTTCGCCATTTTGAACGGCCTCGAAACGTTTACCGCGGGGCAATTGCCTGATGGCGTCGGCGCACTGCCGGCCTCGGCGAAGGCGTTGTTTAACCCCGTCGCTCCCGCCCCCGCGGCCACGAGCACGGTTCCCGCCGCCCTGGCCCGTCCCGAGGGCGAGCTTGAGGCCGCCCGCCTTCAGCAGGAAGTCACCCGCGTGCGCAACTACCCGAAGGTCAATCTCGCGGCCGGCGCCGATCAGGGCGCGACGAGCGGCACTGACCAGACGGCGGTCATCAACTACTTCGCCGGTGTGCGCGTGCGTTGGAATATTTTCGACGGGTTTGCCACCCGCGCAGCCGTTCGCGAGGCTCGCGCCGTTGTGCGCCAGAACGAGCAGGCCGTCACCGCCGCCCGCCGGGACTTGATCAACCAGCTTAACGATCAGGCCGAGGATCTCTCGCTCAGTTTGCGCGAGCTCGACATCGCCGAGCAGTGTTTTTCGCTCACTGAGTCGCGCCGCAAGGTGGATGAGGATCTTTGGAAAACCGGCCGCCTGGCCGAGACCGAATGGCAGACGCGCAATGCCGCCGCGCAAACCGAGCGCATCTCGCTCAACGACCTGCGCGGCCGCACGATCCTGCAGCTTTCCGAGCACGCGCTGCTGCGCCTGCGCGCCACCAAGCCCTCAGGCGAAATCCAGTTCCCGTGAAGTCGCGCCGCATTCTCTACGTGGTGGCCGCCGTGGTGGTGGCCGGGTTTCTCGCGCTGGCGGGCCTCCGTCTGATCCGTCCCGAGGTGGAGGTCGTCGCGGTCAAACGCGGCACGGCGGTGAGCGCGCTGCCGGCCACGGTGTCGGTGCGCGCCGACTACTCGATGGAGTTGCGCAGCGAGGCGGGCGGACGCGTGGTGGACAGTGCCTTGGTGCTCGGCCGCCGCGTGAAATCCGGTGAACTTCTGCTGAAGATCGACGACACCGACCTGAAGCTCGAACTCGAGCGGGTGACCAACGATCACAACGCCGCGATCAAGCGCCGCGATATCGGTTCGGCGACCAAGCTGGAGCTTGAGACCTCCAAGGCGGATCTGGCCAATTTCACCCGCCTTTCCGAGGCCGGCCAGTATTCCTCCATCGAACTCGACAAGCGGAAGCGCGAGGTGCGCACCCTGGAGCAGAAGCTCGAGATCGAGCAGATCAACGAAGAGACGCTCATCACGGGCCTGGCCACCGATATCAAGACCCGCAAGCGCCAGATCGAGAAGACCTCGTTGTTTTCGCCGATCGACGCGGATGTGACGGCGGTGTCGGCCTACGTGGGGGACCTGATCGTCTCCAGCGCGCCGCTGGCCACGCTGTTGGCGCGCGAACGGCTGGTGGAAGCCCGCGTGAGCGAGGAGAATTTCTCGGCGGTCGCCATTGGCCAGAGCGTGCAGGTGCGTTTCCTCGGTTACGCGGGCGAGAAGTTCACCGGCACGGTCGCGCGTGTGCTGCCCACGGCGGATCCGCTCACCCAGCGTTACACCGTCATCCTTGAGGTGGGCATCGCGGCGGAGCGTCTGGTGCCCGGCCTCAGCGGCGAAGCCAGCATCATTGTCGGACAGCGGGCCAACGCATTGATGATTCCCCGTCGAGCCCTGCTTGGCGACTATGTGCTCGTGGTGGAAGGGGACCGCGTGAAGCAGCGCCGCATCACCCGCGGCTACCAAGGCCTCAACGAGGCGGAAGTCATCGAAGGGCTCAAGGAGGGCGAACTCGTCATCACCGACAACCTCGACGCGTATCGCGAGGGCGAGCGCGTGCGCATCGTAAAGCCCTGAGACCGGCTTCGTTTTAACGATGTCACCCAATCTGCGTATCGCCCTGCGGTTCCTCACCGCGCGCAAACGCTCGATGCTGATGAGTCTCACGGGCATCGTGTTCGGTGTCGGCTTTTTCATCGTCACCCAGGCGCAGACGAGCGGGTTTGAGGAGTTCTTCATCAAGACTATTCTCGGGACCAACGGTGCGATCGTGGTGAAGGACAAGATCCAGCCGCGGAGCCTTACCATGGAAGGGGAACTGAAGGACGGACAGGGAAGCTTCGCCATTCGCAACGAAGGCAGCCGCAAATACGTCGAAGGCGTGGAGGACCCTGCGTTGATCGGCGACGCGGTGCGCAAGTTTTCCAATGTGTCGGGCGTCTCCATCGTGGTGCAGGGGCTGGCCACGCTCGTCACCGACACGAACACCGGCGAGGCCCGCGTGCTCGGCATCAACCTCGACGACCATCTTACGGTGTCCGATCTCGGCACGCAGATCATCCGCGGCTCGCTGGCCGATTTTCGCGAAACCCCGAGCGGTTCGCTGATCGGCAGCACGCTGGCCGAAAAAGAAAGACTGCGCCTGGGTGATTCCTATGTGCTGGAAGTCGGCGGCTTCACCCGACGCTACCGGGTGAGCGCGATCTTTGAAACCGGTGTCGGCGAGATCGACCGCGCGCGCGTTTACCTGAATTTGTCGGAGGCGCGGGCGCTGCTCCGGCGGCCCACCGGCGCGAGTTTTTTGCAGGTCAGTCTGTTTGATCCGGAACGTGCGCCCGAGGATGCGATGCGAATCGAGGAAGTCACCCGTCATAGCGCGTCTTCATGGCAGCAACGGGAAAAAACCTGGCTGGCGGTGTTCGGCGCGTTGCGGTTTTCGTCCGCAATCACCGTTTCAACCATCATCCTGATTTCGGGCCTCGGCATGTTCAACACGCTCGCGATGCTGGTGATCGAGAAGACCAAGGACATCGCGATCCTGCGCTCGATGGGTTACACGCGCCGCGACATTGCGCGGATTTTCCTGTGGCAGGGCGTGCTGGTGTTGATCGGCGGCGTGCTGGCCGGCTGGGTGTTCGGTGCGCTGGCGACTTATGGCGTATCGAAGATACCGATCCGCATCCGCGGTATTTTTTCAACCGACTCGTTTGTGGTCGCGTGGTCGTGGGAGCATTATGCCGTGGCCGCGCTGACCGCCTCGGTGGTCGTGCTGGCGGCCAGCTGGATTCCGGCCCGCCGCGCCGCGCGACTGGAGCCGGGTGATGTCGTGAGGGGGACCGCGCTATGAGCACGAATCCGGTCATCCGCTGCGAAAACCTGCACCGCCACCTCGGTCAAAACGAAGGCCGCGTGCACGTGTTGCGCGGCGTGTCGTTCGAGGCCGAGCGCGGCCGGGTGTGCGCGATCGTGGGTCCTTCGGGCTGCGGCAAGTCCACGTTGCTTTACCAACTCGGCCTGCTCGACCGGCCCGACGACGGGAACATCTGGATCAACGGAGAAGTGGTCTCGAACACGAGCGACGAACTGCGCACGGCGGCGCGGTCGCGGCACATCGGCTTCGTGTTCCAGTTCCACTTCCTGATGCTGGAATTCACCGCGCTGGAAAATGTGATGATGCCCATGCGCAAACTCGGGCGGCTGACAAACGCCGAGATGGAGGCGCGGGCGCGGACGTTGCTGGGTTCGGTGGGTCTGGGCGAAAAAACGCACCGCCTCGGCACTCAGCTTTCCGGCGGTGAGCAGCAGCGTGTGGCGGTGGCGCGGGCACTGGCCAACGAACCGTCGCTTATTCTTGCCGACGAACCGACCGGTAATCTGGACGCAGTAAATTCGACGCTGGTGTTCGATCTGCTGGCGCGTCTAGCCAAGGAAAACGGTCAGGCCGTGGTGCTGGTGACGCACAATCCCGACATTGCGCAACGCTGCGACGTGGTGCGTCCGATGAAGGACGGCGTGTTTGTCGTGTGAGATCGCGCCTGTCCATGGCCTGGGTGCGGAGCATTCGGTGTCATGGAGGCGACATGGATTTGAAG
>DATHXF010000236.1:0-5354 GCA_035459785.1 Rariglobus sp.
GAAACAGACGCGCATCAAGCCCTCCAAAAAACTCGGCGACTACGAGATCGTCACCAACCCCGCCGGCACTTCCAGCATCAAGCAGATCAGCTCCGGCGAAGTCATGCACTCCGTCAGCGGCCCGAGCGAAGAATCCCAAAAGCTCTACGTCGATCAGTCCTGCCTAGCCGTGCGCCTGCTCAAGCGCTCCGACGACGACAACGCCGAGGTGGTCATCTGGGACGTCGGCCTCGGCGCCGCGTCCAACGCCATGGCCGCCCTCCAGTGCTTCGAGCGCGAACTCGCCGAGCGCGGCCCGGCCGTCCTCCGCCCGCTGCGCATCGTGAGCTTCGAGTGCGATCTCCACCCGCTCGCCCTCGCCACCAAAGACGCCGGTGCGTTCCCGCATCTCCGCCACCGCGCCCCCTACGAGATCCTCAAAAACTCCCGCTGGTCCCACGCCTCCGGTCTGCTCAGCTGGGAACTCCACGTCGGCGATTTTCTCCAGTTCCTCGAATCCTCCGCCGTCCCCGACCTGATCTACTTCGATCCGTTCTCCTCGAAGACCGACACCGGCCTGTGGACCCCCGAAGTCTTTGCCCGCATTTTTAAACACTGCGCCCCGAAGTCCGCCGAACTCTACACCTACGCCGCCGGCACCGGTGTGCGCGCCGCGATGCTCAACGCCGGTTTCTCGGTCGCCGAAGGCATCGGCACGGGTCCCAAAGCCACGACCACCCTCGCCTTCACCCGGCTCGAATCCGCGCAACACCACCCGCTCAAACCCACGCTCCTCGGCGAGCCGTGGCTAGCCCGCTGGCGCCGCAGTGACTCGCAATACCCCAAAGCCCTCTCCGGCGACGCCCGCGAATCCTTCGCCGCCAGCATCGAGCACCACCCTCAGTTCTTTCGCTCCGAAATGTAGGAGCGAGCTTGCTCGCGATGACGCGACTCCGTCGCGCCCTACTTCCGATCCGGCCGCTGAATCTGAAACCGATCCCGCGTCGTCACATACTCGTTCCCGCCAAGCCGCCCGATCGTATCCAACTTCGCCGGATCGATATCGCCATCCGCCCCGATCACCGCATCCGCGACATAAGCTGCGACGATCCGCCCGAACACCACGCTCGCCGATCCCGGTCCTTCGCCCACCGGCACGATCTTATCGAGCACGCACTCAAACGCCACCGGCGCTCCCGCCACGCGCAACGCCCGCACCTTCGTCGCGGCAGTAGACTCGATTCCGAACGCCTCAAACTCGCTCTCTCCGTAAGGAAGCAGCGCCGCGCACGCGTTCATCTGTTCCGCCAGTGCATACGGCACCAAATTAACCACGAACTCCCGCGTCGCCTCGATATTCCGGATCGTATCCTTCTTTTCACCCGCCCGATTCGTGACTGCCGAAAACATTAACGTCGGCGGATTCCCCGTGATGCCGTTGAAAAACGAAAACGGCGCGAGGTTCGTCTTACCCTCCGCCGAGATCGTCGAAACCCAGGCAATGGGCCGCGGCGTGATCGCGTCTGCCATCCAGTTGTAAGCATCGCGCGGCGAGAGCGCCGTGAAATCGAGATTCATGGATTGCCACAATGGGCATTTTATTCCGCCACGCGAGTTCGCCCGTAACGGTTCCACCCCGCGTGATTGGCTCGATTTCGCCCGCTTATTCCGGCACGCTCGCCGGCTTCCCTTTTCCCATGGCGATTCAATTCATCGAGGCCCGCTCCCTTTTCCTCCTGCAGGCAGGCGCGTCCACCTACGCGATCAAGCTCTCCGACCACGGCATCCCCCTGCACCTCTACTGGGGCCCGACCCTCGCCGCTTCCGCCGACGGCATCGACACGGTCCGCCTCATGGACCGCGCCTTCAGCCCCACCCTCGGCGGCGCACCGTCCGGAGTGAGTCTCGACACCCTGCCCCAGGAATTCCCGACCTTCGGCAGCTCCGACTTTCGCCAGGCCGCCCTCGAGGTTTTCCAACCCGCCACCGGCTCGCGCATCCTCGCCCTCCGCTACGCCTCGCACACCATCGCCAAGGGAAAACCCTCCCTCGACGGACTCCCCGCCACGTTCGCCGAAAACCCCGCCGACGCCGACACGCTCACGCTCGTCCTCGAAGACAAGCTTCTCAACCTCCGCGTCGAGCTGCTCTACACCGCCTTCGCGCAACACCCCGTCATCACGCGCTCCGTCCGCGTCATCAACGCCGGCTCCGCCTCACTCGACCTCCGCCGCGCGCTCTCCGCCTCACTCGACCTCGCCTCCTCCTTCTCCGGCCACAAATTCATCCAGCTCTCCGGCGCCTGGTCCCGCGAACGCGACGCCCACGTCTCCGCCCTCCGCCCCGGCGTGCAATCCGTCGAGAGCCGCCGCGGCACCAGCAGCCACCAACACAGCCCGTTTTTCGCCCTCGCCGAGTTCGGCGACCACGAGGACCACGGCGAAGTGCGCGCCTTCAACCTCGTTTACAGCGGCAACTTCCTCGCGCAGGTCGAACTCGACCAGTTCGCCACCGCCCGCGCCCAGCTCGGTATCAACCCGTTCGACTTCGCCTGGCAACTCGACGCCGGCACGTCTTTCCAAACCCCCGAAGCCGTCCTCGTATTCTCCGCCGAAGGTCTCGGCGGCATGTCGCGTGCGCTCCATCGTTTCTACCGCCGCCACTTGCTGCCCGTCGCCTGGCGCGACCAGCCCCGCCCGATCCTCGTCAACAACTGGGAGGCCACCTACTTCGATTTCACCGCTGAAAAACTCGAGTCCATCGCCTCCACCGGCGCCGAACTCGGCGTCGAGCTTTTCGTCCTCGACGACGGCTGGTTCGGCAAACGCGACGACGACAAATCCTCCCTCGGCGACTGGGTCGTTGACCGCAAAAAGCTCCCCGGTGGTCTCACCGACCTCGCCCAACGCATCAACGCCCGCGGCGTCCAATTCGGCCTCTGGTTCGAGCCCGAGATGATTTCCGCCGACAGCGATCTCTACCGTGCGCACCCCGACTGGTGCATCCACGTGCCGTCGCGCGCCCGCACCGAAGGACGCAACCAACTCGTCCTCGATTTCTCCCGCGCCGAGGTGCGCGACGAACTCTACAACCGCATCGCCAAGGTCCTCCGCGAAACACCCATCACCTACGTGAAATGGGATATGAACCGCCACCTCACCGAAGTCGGTTCCGCCGCGCTCCCCGCCGCTCGCCAGCAGGAAACCGCGCACCGCTTCGTCCTCGGCCTCTACGAAATCATGGGCCGCTTCGTCCGCGATTTCCCGCACATCCTCTTTGAAGGCTGCTCCGGCGGCGGCGGTCGTTTCGATCCCGGCATCCTCTACTACATGCCGCAGATCTGGACCAGCGACGACTCCGACGCCATCGCCCGCTTGCGCATCCAATACGGCACCAGCCTCGCCTACCCGTTCAGCACGATGGCCGCGCACGTCTCCGCCGTTCCCAACCACCAAGTCGGCCGCGTCACCTCGTTCCGCACCCGCGGCGACGTCGCCTTCACCGGCGCCTTCGGCTACGAACTCGACCTCGCCGCCCTCCCACCCGAGGAAAAAGCCGAGGTCAAACGCCAGACCGCCTTCTACAAAAAAATCCGCCCGCTCCTCCTCTCCGGCGATCTCTACCGTCTCAAAAATCCCTATCACTCCAACGAGACCGCCTGGATGATTGTCGCCGCCGATGCCTCCGAAGCACTCGTCACCCACGTCACCACGCTCGCCGAGCCCAACACCCCCTACCGCTACCTCAAGCTGCGCGGACTCAACCCCGCGAAAACCTACCGCGTGCTTATCAAGGACACCGAGATGTTGATCGCCGGCGACGTGCTGATCCACTCCGGCCTGCATGTGCCCAACGCACCCGCCGACTTCTTCAGCGTCCAGTGGCATCTCACCGTCGCGTGATGACATGAGCACCCGCCCGACGCCCCACGAGGCTCCCTGGAAAGCCGGCTTGCGCAGCGCGCGGGCCAACCTTGTGCCCGGCCTCGTCCTGCAAGCCTTCGCGCTCGCCGTCGTGCTCGGGTATTATTTTCACCCTCCCACCCGCGAGTTGTTCGACCGTCTCGCCGAACTTCGCACGCGCACCGGCTGGTCGTTCGGCATCGTGTCCACCGGACTCTTCGGCGGACTCCTCCCGTTGCTCTACCTGAAGTCCGCCCGCGCCACGCGCGATCTCTACACGTGGAAACAAGGGTCCATCCTCACGCTCTTCTGGTCCTACAAAGGTTTTGAAATCGCCGCCTGGTATGCATTCCAAGCCCGGGTGCTCGGCACCGGCAACGACGTCGGCACCATCGCGATCAAGTCCATCGTCGACCAGTTCATCTATTGTCCCGTGTGGGCGATCCCCAGCACCGCGATCTTCTACATCTGGTGCGCGACTAACCTGAACCACCGCGCCGTGATCGACGACCTCCGTGTCCCCCGCTGGTATCAGCGCCGCGTGCTCCCCATGCTCTGCGCCAACCTCGGCGTCTGGCTCCCGCTCGTCTGCATCATCTACGCCCTCCCCACGCCGCTGCAGCTCCCCCTGCAAAACATCGTCCTCTGCTTCTTCACCCTGATGCTCGCCCACATGTCCCAGCGCCAAAAATAAAACCCGGCGGCATCAGCCGCCCCTCCGCTAAATCGCGAAGGCCATTGGCCGAAGCCGCTCCCCGAAAATCCGCCCCTTGGCGGATTTCATTAGTGGTCAACTCTTCCGATTCCAAATCACTCCTCTCACGCCCACGGAATAAATACCGGCACCTTTGCCTCTCACGCGGTCTTAGTTAATAATTCCCACAATGCCGTTCCGCGCCCTCTTTCTCAGCATCACCCTCTTCCTCGGCCTCCTCGCGCCCTTCGCGCATGCCCAGGTAAAGGCCGTGCTCGCCGCCGCCGACCAATCCATCCAGCCGGGCAAACACTTCACCGTCGCCCTGCGCCTCGACCACGAAAAACACTGGCACTCCTATTGGATCAACCCCGGCACCGGCTACCCGACTTCGCTCACCTGGAAACTCCCCGCCGGCTGGAGCGCCTCTCCGATCCAATGGCCGACCCCCGAAGTCACCCGTGACACCACCGGCATGATCACCGGCAACGGCTACTCCGGTGTAATCTACCTGCCCGTCACGATCACCCCGCCCGCCGACCTCAAGCCCGGCGAAACCATCACCCTCGCCGCCGACGCCAAGTGGCTCATGTGCGCCGAGGTCTGCGTCCCCGGTAAGGCCGCCGTCTCGCTCGCACTCCCTGTCCGCGCCGACACCCCCGCGCCCGACACCGCGCACGGCCAGGCCATCGCCACCACCCTCTCCCAACTCCCACGCGCGATCCCCGAACTCACCGCCACCGCGATCCGCACCGGCAACCAAATCACGCTGCGTCTCT